>CALXGC010000094.1 GCA_944387755.1 uncultured Oscillospiraceae bacterium
CCTTCGACATCGACGCCAACGGCATCGTGAACGTGTCCGCCAAGGACCTGGGCACCGGCAAGGAGCAGCACATCACCATCACCTCCTCCACCAACATGTCCAAGGAGGACATCGACAAGGCCGTCCACGAGGCCGAGCAGTACGCCGCCGAGGACAAGAAGCAGCGCGAGGCCGCCGACGTGCGCAACCAGGCCGACCAGATGGTCTTCCAGAGCGAGAAGACCCTGGAGGAGATGGGCGACAAGATCTCCTCCTCCGACAGAGCCAGCGTGGAGTCCGCCCTGGGCAAGCTGAAGGAGACCCTGAAGGGCAACGACACCGAGGCCATCAAGAGCGCCACCGAGGAGCTGACCCGCGCGTTCTACGCCGTCAGCGAGAAGCTCTACCAGCAGAACGGCCAGCAGCCCGGCGGCCCCAACATGGGCGGCCAGCCCGGCGGCCCCGATGTGGTGGACGCGGACTACACCGTGGTGGACGGCGACGAGAAGTAAATCAGAAGACTGCGGCGGGGCGGCACCAAGACCGTCTCCCTACGGCGGCGTAGGGCGGGGCCTGTGTGCCCCGCCGCTTTCTGCGTATCGAGGTGAGCAAAATGCCGGAACAGAAACGGGATTATTATGAAGTCCTGGGGGTGAGCAAGGGCGCCTCAGAGGATGAGATTAAGAAGGCATACCGCAAGCTGGCCAAGAAGTACCACCCGGATATGAATCCGGGGGACAAGGAGGCGGAGGCCAAGTTCAAAGAGGTGAACGAGGCCTACAGCATTCTGTCCGACGGGGAGAAGCGGGCCCGCTATGACCAGTTCGGCCACGCGGGGGTGGACCCCAACTTCGGCGCCGGCGGCGCGGGAGGCGGCTTCGGCGGCTTTGACATGGGCGACCTGGACCTGGGCGACATCTTCGGCTCCTTCTTCGGCGGGGGCTTCGGGGGCTTCGGCGGGGGGACCTCCGCCCGGCGGAACGGCCCCCAGAAGGGCGAGAGCCTCCGGGCCAGCGTAACCATCTCCTTTGAGGAGGCGGCCTTCGGCTGTGAGAAGGAGATCAACCTGACCCGCAGCGAGCAGTGCGAGGCCTGCCGCGGCTCCGGCGCGGAGCCGGGCACCGCCGCGGAGACCTGCCCCGACTGCCGGGGCGCCGGCGTGGTCCGGGTGCAGCAGCGCACCGGCGGCTTCTCGTTCTCCAGCACGGCCCCCTGCACCCGCTGCCGGGGAACAGGCAAAATCATTCACACCCCCTGCAAGGCCTGCGGCGGCGCGGGCAGCGTGAAGAAGGCCAGACGGGTGACGGTCCACATTCCGGCGGGAATCGACGACGGCCAGGCGGTCTCTCTGCGGGGACAGGGCGGCGCCGGGAAAAACGGCGGCCCCGCCGGGGATCTGATTGTGGCGGTCCACGTGCGCCCCAGCGCCCTGTTCCGCCGGGACGGCACCACCGTGCTCTATGAGCAGCCGGTGACGTTCTATCAGGCGGTGATGGGGGCCGAGCTGGAGATCCCCACCATCGACGGCAAGGTGAAGTACACCCTGCCCGCCGGGACCCAGACGGGCGCGACCTTCCGCCTGCGGGGGAAGGGCATTCCGGAGCTGCGGGGCCGGGGCCGGGGCGACCAGTACGTCACCGTCCGGGTCCAGATTCCCACCTCCCTCAACGGCCGGCAGAAGGAGGCCCTGCGCGCCTTCGCCGAGGCCATGGGAGAGGAGGTCCCGGAGGAGGGCGGCCTGAAGGGATTTTTCGACGACATCAAACGCAAGAAGCAAAAGTGATGCTTTGCGCACAGCCTGGGCGAGAGCCCGGGCTTTTTTATTGCACGCCCTTGCAATGGGGATGGAAAACCGGTAAACTAGAGAAAAACGTCCGATAAATTCCCCAAAACTTAAACTTTTTTAAGGAGGCGCGCAATGGACTATCAAAAGCTTCAGGAGCTGGCCGGCCGGGTGAAGCGGGAGTGCGGCAAGGTGGTGGTGGGCAAGCAGGAGCAGATCGACCTGGTGCTCACCGGCCTGCTGGCCGGAGGGCATATTTTGATTGACGACATCCCCGGCGTGGGCAAGACCACCCTGGTGAAGACCCTGTCGGCGGTGCTGGGGTGCCGGATGGTGCGGGTGCAGTTCACCCCCGACCTGCTGCCCTCGGACATCGTGGGCATGAACGTCTACAGCCAGAAGACCGGCGAGATGACCTTTGTCCCCGGCCCGGTGATGACCAATATCCTCCTGGCCGACGAGATCAACCGGGCCATCCCCCGGACGCAGTCCGCCCTGCTGGAGGCCATGGAGGAGCGGCAGGTGTCGGTGGACGGGGTGACGTATCCCCTGGAGCCCCCTTTCCTGGTGCTGGCCACCCAGAACCCGGTGGAGACGGAGACCACCTTTGACCTCCCGGCCGCCCAGCTGGACCGCTTTCTCTTCAAGTTCTCCATGGGCTACCCCAGCGGGGCGGAGGAGGCGGAAATGCTCCGCCGGGTGGGGGACGGCGCGCCCTTTGAGACCCTGGAGGCGGTTTTGTCCGTGCCGGAGATTCTGCGCATTGCCGAAGGGGTGCGGGAGGTGACAGTATCCCAGCGGGTGGTGGACTACATCGTCGCCCTGGTCCAGGCCACCCGGCAGCGGGAGGAGCTGGAGTGCGGCGCCAGCCCGCGGGTGTCCAGAGACCTGTTCCGGGCCTCCAAGGCCTGCGCTGCCCTGCGCGGGCGGGACTTTGTGACGCCGGACGACGTGAAATACCTGGCCCGGTATGTGCTGCCCCACCGGGTAATTTTGAGCCACCGGGCGGCCATGGGGGGACAGACGGCGGAGGCGGTGATCCAGGCGGTGCTGGAGCAGGTCCCGTGCCGGGAGACCGGGGAGGCTGCGGCCTATGAAACTGCGGCGAGAGCATGACGCCTCCAGCGAGGCCTTTTCGGAGACCAACCTGTTTACCTACTCCCTGAGCATTGTCCTGCTGTTTGCCTGCGGAATCGGCTTTGGGCTCTATCAGAAGCTGCCCGCCGCCGTGTTCTGCCTGGCCGCCGCGGTGACGGCGGGGGGCGCGCGGCTGTGGGCGCGGTACGCCCTGGACAAGGTCTCCGCCCGGATGGCGGCGGACCGGAGCGGGCTGTTTCCGGGGGATGTGTGCACCCTCCGGGTGGAGCTGGAGAACCGGAAGTGGCTGCCCCTGGTGTGGCTGACGGTACGCTTCCGGCTCAGCCGGGAGGGCCCTCTTCTGCCGGAGCACGACTGGGAGACGGCGGAGCTGCCGGAGGGGGAGAATCAGACGGCCCTCTGGTATGAGAAGAGCGCATCGTTTCTGCTGTGGTACCAGCAGGTGTCCTTCCCGGTGCGGCTTCAGGCCAGAAGGCGGGGGATTCTGCCGCTGAACGGGGTGAAGCTGCTGTCCGGGGACGCTTTGTGCCTGTGCATTCGGGAGCGGGAGTTTCCCATGGAGCGGCCGGTGGAGCTGGCGGTGTTTCCCCGGCTGGTCCCGGTGTCCACCCAGTGGTTCCGGAAAAACAACTGGGAGCTGGAGAACGGGGCGCGGGGCTTTCAGGACGACCGGACGGTGATCCGGACCGTCCAGCCCTATCAGCCGGGGGACAGCGCGCGGGACCTGAACTTCCGCCTGATGGCCCGTGGGCAGGGGGCCATGGTCAACCGGTTTGAGAAGATCTCCCCCCGGCGGGCGGCGTTTCTGCTGGACGGGGCCTCCTTCCAGGCGCTGCCGCCGGAGGCCTTTGAGGAGAGTTTGGAGATTTTGGCCTCTCTGCTGGTGCAGCTCTCCAGGGAGCAGGTGGCGGTGTCCCTGCTGATCTCCCCGCCGGCGGGGGGACGGGAGACCTTCGTCCGCTGCCGGGAGGAGCGCGCCCTGGGGGAGGCGCTGGCGCTGCTGGCCGGCGCGGATACCCAGGCGTCTTTGACGGCGGAGGCGATTTTGGACCGGCTGGCCGGGCTGTCCAGCGCCTTCTGTGTGTGCGGCCAGGCGGACGCCCTGGACCCGGCGGTGTGCGCCCTGCTGGCCCGGCGGCGGGCGCCTGTGTTCGCCTGGGGAGAACAGAGCCACCCGGCCCTCCGGGTGATGGACTGGAGAACCTTCCGGATTGGAGGCGGAACATGAGACGGTGGAAATCTGCCCTGCTGAAGTGCCTCCCCGTCCTCAGCGGCGAGCTGTTTGCCTTTTTGACCCTGGACATTCTGTGGACGCTGCTGGAGTACGGACCGCCCTTCTCCCTGCCTCTCTATCTGGCCGCCGGAGCGGCGGTGGTCCTGGTGAACGACCGCTTTCTCCGCCGGAGAAGGACGGTGCGGGCCATCCTCCTGGTGAACGCCGGACTGTGCCTGGCCTGGGGGATTCCCCTGGCCCTGACGCTGGAGCGGAGCCATCCGGTGCTGCTGATGTTCCAGCTCCCGCTGTTTGCGCTGCCCCCACTGCTGGGGTGGCGGAGCGCCGTCACGCCGGTGACGCCCCAGAAAATGCAGGGGTGCAGCGAAATGACGGGGCTGTTTACGCTGTTTTATCTGATTGTGGCCTCCTTTGTGCCGGCCCTGCTGCCCAAGGCGGTGCTGATGGCCGGAGTGCTGGTGCTGGACCTGTGGACGGCGGCCCGCCTGCGCACATCGGGGCGCAACGCCATCCCCGTGGAGGGGACGCTGGGACGGCTGCCGGCGCTGCTGCTCCCGGCGCTGGCGGCGGCGGGCACAGGGGCGCTGTGCCTGCTGCTGTGGCTGGGCCACAGCGGCGCGCTGGCCGCGCTGGGCGCGGCGGGGGGCGCTCTGCTGGGGGGATTGCAGGCCTTTTTCCAGCTGTGGGCGGCCTTTGCCCAGCGGATGAGCGCTTCAGACGCCCAGACCTCAGAGTTCTCCCTGGGGACAGGCGGGGGCGGAGGACTCCCGGCGGAGGAGGGGAGCGCCCTGCCCCCGGAGCTGGGGGCGCTGCTGGCCGGGGCCCTGCTGGCAGGAATGCTGCTGTTTGTCCTGGCCGCGCTGATCCACTGGTATCTGAACAACCGGAACCGGACCCGAATGCTGGGCGGAGAGGAGCTGGAGGAACCGGTCCGTCCCCGCCTGGGGGCGCTGTTGGCGGCGCTGCTCCGGCGGGCGCGGCTTCAGCTCTTTTTGCTGCAAAACCGGGACACCCCCAGGGCGGCGCTGATTCAGCTGGAGCGCTGGGGGAGCCGCCGCCGGTGCAGGCGCCGGGCGGCAGAGACCCCGCGGGAGTATCTGGAGCGGCTGGGGTCCAGGCTGGAGCCGCTGCTGGAGGGGGCGCAGCTTGCGGACTACCGGCAGCTGATTGCGGACATCGAGGTGAGCCTGTACGGCCGCGGCGCCCCGGCCCTGGAGCCGGAGCGGGTGCGCGCCCTGCTGCGGGCCGTCCGGCGGGCCGGGCGCGGACAGGCCGGCAGCCCCTCAAAATCACAAAAAACGCCCTGAAAGATCGGACTTTTCTTAGAAAAACGTGAATTTTTTCCGGCGGCACTGGACAGGCGGCCTCTGGGTGAGTATCATTAGGAGCGACACAAATTGGGGTCCGCCACCGGCGGACCAGGGAGGTTTTCCATGCGGCGGAGATTTTTGGGGGGGATTCATCCCCCGGCACATAAAGAGAGTACCCGGCGCAAGCCCATCACGCCCCTGGAGCAGGCGCCCAGCCAGGTGATTATCCCGCTGGTGATGTGTACCGGAGGGGGCGCGGTTCCGGTGGTCCGGCCGGGCGATTGTGTGACGGTGGGGCAGGTGATCGCCCGGCCGGAGGGGGACGGCGTGTATGTCCATGCCAGCGTCTCCGGGCGGGTGCGGACCATTGAGCCCCGGCCTCACCCCTGGGGCGGAACGTGGGACGCCATCGTCATCGACAACGACGGCCTGGACACCCCCTGCCCCGGCCTCCCGGAGCCCATGGACTGGATTCGGATGAACCGGGAGGAGGCGCTCCGGCGCATCTGCGAGGCGGGCATCACCAGCATGGGCGGCGGCGCCAGCCCCACCCACCGGCGCATCGCCCAGTCTGTGGGGCGGGTGGATACGCTGATTGTCAGCGCCGCCGAGTGCGAGCCCTATCTGACGGCGGACCACCGGCTGCTGCTGGAGCACGGCGACGAGGTGCTCCAGTCGGTGCAGATGCTCTCCCAGCTTCTGCGGGCGAACCGGACGGTGCTGGTTGTGGCGGGAGACAAGCTCAACGCGGTGGAGTTCCTGGAGCGCCGCCTGCGCCGGAAGCACCGCTCTGTGGAGCTGGCGACGGTGGAGACCCGCTATCCCCTGGGCATGGAGAAGCAGCTTGTGCGGACCGTCACCGGCCGGGAGGTCCCGCCGGGACAGTCTGCGGTGGATGTGAAGTGCGCGGTGTTCAATGTGGCCACCGCCTATACCATGCGGCAGGCCCTTCTGGAGGGCAGGCCGCTGACCCACCGGGCGGTGACGGTGAGCGGCGGAGCGGTGAGCCGGCCCAGAAATCTGTGGGTCCCCATCGGCACGCCCCTGCGCTGCCTGCCGGAGGCGGCGGGGGGCCTGCGGGAGGAGCCGGCGGTGACGCTCACCGGCGGCCCCATGACCGGAACGGTGCAGAGGGACCTGGACGCCCCGGTGGTGAAGAACACCAACGCCCTGCTGTGCCTCACGGACCGGGAGCTGGGCAGCGCCCGGCGGCCGGAGACGGTGTGCGTCCGCTGCGGCCACTGTGTGGACTCCTGCCCCATGAATCTGAATCCGGCCTTTGTGTACCGGGCGATGCGCATGGGGGAGACGGAGCGCCTGCCCCAGCTCCATCTGGAGGACTGTATGGAGTGCGGCTGCTGTACCTATGTCTGTCCGTCCCACATCCCCCTGGCGGAGCTGGTCCGTCAGGCGAGAGCTATGACCGCGGAAGGAGGAGAGAAGCTGTGAAGGGACCTGTGATACACAAGACCTCCCCCCAGATTGCCCAGCCGGCGGGCATCTCCTCCATTATGCTGGACGTGATTGTGGCCCTTCTCCCCGCCCTGGCCATGTCGGTGTTTCTGTTTGGGCCCAGGGTGCTGGCCCTGTCGGCGGTGTCGGTGGGGACCTGCGTGCTGGCCGAGTACGGCTACCGCCGCCTCCGGGGACAGGAGAACACCATAGGCGACCTGTCCGCCTGCGTCACCGGCCTGCTGCTGGCCATGAGCCTTCCGGTGACGGCGCCCTATTGGGCGCCGGTGCTGGGCGGCCTGTTTGCCATTGTCATTGTCAAGCAGTTTTACGGCGGCCTGGGCCGGAATTTTCTCAACCCCGCCCTGGCGGGCCGGACGCTGCTGTGTACCTTTCCGGGGCTGATGACCAGCTGGGTGGACGCCTTCCAGTACCCCGGCCTGCTGGGGGCGGCGGACGCGGCCACCTCCGCCACCCCGATGGCCAGCCTCCACGCCGGGGTGCTCCCCGACCTGACGCTGGGGCAGATGCTCCTGGGACAGCACGGGGGCGCCATGGGAGGCGCACCGGTGTTTATGCTGATTCTGGGGGGCGTCTATCTGGTGGGACGGCGGGTGATCTCGCCCCGGATTCCCCTGGCCTATCTGGGGACGGCGGCCCTGCTGACCCTGCTGTTTCCCAGGGGCGGGGAGGGGGCTCTGGCCTGGATGGCCGCCCAGCTCCTCAGCGGCGGGCTGGTGATGGGGGCGATCTTTATGGCCTCCGACTACACCACCACCCCGGTGACGCCTCTGGGCCAGACGCTGTTCGGCGTGGGCTGCGGCGCGCTGACGGTGCTGCTGCGGTATTTCGGCTCCTACCCGGACGGCGTGGGCTGGGCCATTCTCACCATGAACTGCTGCGTGTGGCTGCTGGACCGGGCGGCCATCCCCCGGCGCTTCGGCGTGGGGCGTTTCGCCCTGGGCCGGGCCTGGGGGCGGCAGTGGAGAGAGAGCCTGTCTGAAATCCGCTTTGTGCCGCCCAAGCTGAAGATTCTGGCCCGCGCCGGGGCGGGCACCATGCCCGGCGAGGGCTATCTGGACGAGCTCAAGGGCAAGGTGCGCCAGTGGGCCGCTCTGGGCGGCGTGTTCCTCGGCGTGTGCCTGGCAATCTTCGGCGTGCACCGCCTCACCGACTACGCCGCGGTCCGGGCGGAGACCCAGGCCCAGGAGGCCCTGCTGGCCCAGGTGATGCCCCAGGCCTCCACCCGCACGGAGACCCCCTACCGCGCCGTCGGGGCGCTGAGCATTACGGCGGGCTACAGCGACAGCGGCCTGGTGGGCTACTGCGTGGAGGTGCAGTCCCACGGCTTCGGCGGCCTGCTGACGGCGGTGGTGGGCGTCGATACCAACGGCGAGGTGACAGGCGTGGCCGTCACCAGCCACCGGGAGACGGAGGGCGTGGGCACCGACGCCATGACGGCGCAGTATCTGTCCCAGTATGTGGGCAAATCGGGCACCATCCGGGCCCAGGGCAGCAACTCGGTGGACGCGGCGTCCGGAGCCACAGCCACCTCGGAGGCGGTGACGGACTGCGTCAACCAGGCCCTGGCCATTGTGGCAAATCTGGACGATATGGAGGGGGACGTCAGCTATGTGGACGGCGAAGTGTAACGGCGCGCCCCAAAGGAGAGGAGGACTGTCATGACGGCGCTGTATCTGGCGGGAGTCGCCCTTGCGGCCCTGCTGTCGGAAAACTTTATTCTGGTCAACTGTCTGGGCATCGGCGTGCGCACGAAGGCCTTTCAGGACCCCCTGGACGCCTGGCGCACGGGCTGCAGCCTGACGGCGGTCATGACCCTCACCGCTCTGATTGCCTGGCTGCTGAATCAGCTGCTCCAGCACTTTGCGCTGGACTATTTTCAGACTCTGGCCTTCGCCCTCACCGGGCCGGCGGTGGTGGCCGGACTGCGGCGCTTTTTGAAGAACTGCCTGCCGGAGCTCTCCCGGCGGATGGATGAGAATTTGGCCAGCATCACCGCAAACTGCGCGGCCATGGGCGCGGCGCTGCTGATTGCCCAGCGGGGCTACGGCCTGGGGGCGGCGCTGCTGTTCGGCTTCTTCGGCGGCGTGGGAGCCGCCGTGGCCCTGATGTGCCTGGCCGGCCTGCGGCGGGAGGTCAGCCTCACAAGCTGCCCGAAAAGCTTCCAGGGCATTCCCATCGAGCTGCTGACCGTCGGGCTGATGGCCCTGTCCCTGGTGGGCTTTTACGGCCTGCACCTGTCCTAGGCCATGGAGGAGACCCGTGAGGACCGGGGCGTCCGCCGCCTGGAGCTGCCCATCTCCCCGGAGCTGGCGGACATTCGGGTGGGGACCCTGCTCAGAGGCCGCCTGGGCCTGTCTGGGACGCTGCTCCGGCGGATTAAGTGGCTGCCGGATGGGATTCTGGCGGACGGCCGCCGGGTGAACACCCGGTATCTCCCCCAGGCGGGGGAGGTGCTGTCCGTCCGCCTCTCCGACCCGGAGCGGCGCAGCGGTATTGTCCCGGTCCCCGGCCCCCTGGACGTCGTCTATGAGGACCAGGATGTGCTGGTGCTCAACAAGGCCCCCGGCGTGCCGGTCCATCCGGGACCGGGACACTTTTATGATACCGTTGGAAATTACCTGCTGGCCCGCTATGACGCAAGGGGCGAGGAGGGGGATTTTCATCCGGTCCACCGCCTGGACCGGGGGACCTCCGGCCTGCTGGCAGTGGCGCGGCACCCCTATGCCCAGGAGATGTTAAAGCGGCAGCTCCACACCGAGGGATTCCGGCGGACCTATCTGGCCGTCTGTGAGGGGACGCCCAGCCCGCCCGCCGGGCTCATCGACGCCCCGCTGGGGCCAAAGGAGGGCTCGCTGGTGGAGCAGACGGTCCGCCCGGACGGAAAGCCCGCCCGCACCCGCTATGAGACCCTGCACCCCGGACCCTGTTCCCTCCTCCAGCTGACCCTGGAGACCGGGCGGACCCACCAGATTCGGGTCCATATGGCCTATCTGGGCCATCCCCTGGTGGGAGATTTCCTCTATGGAGAGGAGCAGCCGGAGCGCATCGCCCGGCCCGCCCTCCACTCTGCGGAGCTGTCCTTCCGGCACCCGGTGACAGGCCGGGAGCTGCATTTCTCCCAGCCTATGCCCGCCGATATGGCGGCGCTGTTATGACGCAAAAAAACCGGCGCTCACGGTCTGTGAGCGCCGGTTTTTTGTAATTTTTAGGGAATTAGTACATGCCGCCCATGTCGGGGCTGGCGGGAGCGGCGGGGGCGGGAGGCTGGGGCTTGTCGGCCACCAGGGCCTCGGTGGTCAGCAGAGTGCTGGCGATGGAGGCGGCGTTCTCCAGGGCGGAGCGCGTCACCTTGGTGGGGTCCACGATGCCGGAGGGGATCATGTCGCAGTAGACCTCCTTGTAGGCGTCAAAGCCGTAGCCCACCTTGCCGTGCTCCTTGATCTTCTCCAGGACCACGGAGCCGTCGATGCCGGCGTTGGCGGCAATCTGCTTCACAGGGGCGGTGAGGGCGCGGGCGATGATCTGCATACCGGTCTTCTCGTCGCCCTCGGCGGAGGCCATCAGCTCCTCCACGGCGGGGATGGCGTTCAGGTAGGCGGTGCCGCCGCCGGCCACGATGCCCTCTTCCACAGCGGCGCGGGTGGCGTTCAGGGCGTCCTCAATGCGCAGCTTCTTCTCCTTCATCTCCACCTCGGTGGCGGCGCCCACCTTGATGACGGCCACGCCGCCGGCCAGCTTGGCCAGGCGCTCCTGGAGCTTCTCCCGGTCATAGTCGGAGGTGGTGACTTCAATCTGGCTCTTAATCTGGGCCACACGGGCCTTGATGTCCTCGGAGCTGCCGGCGCCGTTGACGATGGTGGTGTTCTCCTTCGTCACCTTCACCTGACGGGCCTGACCCAGCTGAGCCAGGGTGGCCTCCTTCAGCTCCAGACCCACGTCGGCGGAGATAACCTGGCCGCCGGTGAGGATGGCGATATCCTGGAGCATCTCCTTGCGGCGGTCGCCGAAGCCGGGGGCCTTCACGCACACCACGTTCAGGGTGCCGCGCAGGCGGTTGACAATCAGGGTGGACAGGGCGTCGCCCTCCACGTCCTCGGCGATGATCAGCAGCTTCTTGCCGGACTGGACCACCTGCTCCAGAACGGGCAGCAGCTCCTGGATGTTGGAGATCTTCTTATCGGTGATGAGGATGAGGGCGTCGTCCAGGTTGGCTTCCATCTTCTCGGTATCCGTGACCATATAGGGGGTGATGTAGCCCCGGTCGAACTGCATGCCCTCCACCACCTCGGAGTAGGTCTCGGCAGTCTTGGACTCCTCGATGGTGATGACGCCGTCGTGGCCCACCTTCTCCATGGCCTCGGCGATCAGCTTGCCGATGGTCTCGTCGCCGGAGGAGACGGTGCCCACGCGGGCGATGTCGTCAGAGCCGTTCACCTTC
>CALXGC010000095.1 GCA_944387755.1 uncultured Oscillospiraceae bacterium
GGGCGCTTGCGGGGCATGGGAGACTTGCGGAGCATGAGGAGCCTGCGGATTTTGCGGATGAGGCGGGCCATGGGCGGACGGCTGGATATCCGGATAGACCGGGCGGAGCGGACGGCTCTGGGGAAGCAGACGGCTCCGGGAAGACGGGCGGCTCCGGGAAGACGGGCGGCTCCGGGGAAGCAGACGGCTCCGGGGAAACGGGCGGCTCCGGAGAAACGGGCGGCACAGATGTCTGGGAGGAAGCGCCCGGCCGGGAGATTGCAGAGAGCCCGGCACCGGGAGGCGCGCAGGACGGACAAAGCCGCCGGGAGAAAGGCCGGGAGAAAGGGCACAGGAAGGGCAGGAAGCATGGGGACGAAGGGAAGACAGCTGTCCGCAGGCGCAGGAAGATCAAGAAGCGCTACATCGCAGCGGCGGTCATTGCGCTGCTGATCCTCTTCAATGTGGTGAAGGGGATGGTCACCCCGCCCCAGCTGCCGGTGGCCGTTGGCGCCCGGGCATTTGTGGGGGATGTGGAGGAGACGCTGGACACCAGCGGCTATGTGACCTCGGAGGTGGAGGAGACCATCTTCTCCCCGGTGACTGCCTATGTGGCCTCCAGCAGCGTGGAGGAGGGGCAGATGGTGCGAAGCGGGGATACGCTGGTGACCTTTGACACGGATACGCTGGAGCAGGCGGCAGAGGAGGCAAGCCTGACACAGCAGGCAAGCAACTATGGATATCAGGACACGCTGGATAAATCCAGCGAGAGCGAGGTGGATTTCGCCAACGCCAACACCTCCATCGGCATCCTGGAGCAGCAGATCGAGGATCAGAAGAGCTATATCGCCAACCTCCAGGAGGATATCAACGGCAGGCAGGCGGACGCCCAGAAGCAGGCGGCGGATGCGGCTGCTCCGTTGAACAACCGGCTGATTGAGATTGAGAACCGGATCCAGGCCCTCACCGATGAAATCCAGAATGCCCAGGCGGCAGACCCGGCGGCGGATGTATCCGCCCAGCAGGCGGAGCTGAACCAGCTCTACGCGGAGAAAATCCAGAAGGGGCAGGAGCTGGCGGCGGTCTCCTCCGTCACGGTGGATGTGAGCAGCCAGCAGGCGGCGCTGGCGGACGCCCAGGAACAGCTGGCGGAATACCAGCAGGATTTGGCGGAGTATGAGGCGCAGAAATCTTCCGCGGAGGCAAGCAAGCTGTCCGGGAACGCCAAGGCGCAGATCGCCGCGAACAAGCAGCTGGGAGCCCTGACGGCCAGCACGGCACAGGAGAACCTGGAGAAGGCCAGGGAAGGGATCACGGCGGATATGGACGGCGTGGTGACGGATGTGCAGATCGTGGACGGCTCGCCGGTGACCGAGGGAGGAGCCCTCTTTAAGATTTCCAGCATGGAAGACGTGAAGGTGGACTTTTCCGTGACCCGCTACAATCTGGAGAGCATCGCAATCGGACAGAAGGCGCAGGTGACCGTGGCCGGCAACAGCTATGAGGGAACTGTCACGAAGATCGATAAGATTGCCACGAAGAACGAGTCGGGAACCCCGGTGGTGGGCGCGCAGATACATATCGATAATCCCGACGAGAACCTGTACCTGGGAGTGGAGGCCCAGCTGGTCATCTACATGGACTCGGCGGAGGACGCTGTGCTGGTGCCGGTGGAGGCTGTGAACACCGGGACGTCCGGGACATTCTGCTGGGTGGTGGACAGCCAGGGCATTTTGGTGAAGCGGCAGGTGGAGCAGGGCATATCCTCCGCGGAATATGCGCAGATCCTGTCAGGCATCGAGAGCGGGGAATTTGTGGTCACCAGCGTGACGGACGCCCTTGCAGAGGGAATGCAGGTGACGCCGGTGGATACGGGCAGTGAGGAGTAGATGATATGGCGCAGTTTTGGGAATATGTGAAGATGGCCCTGTCCAATATCCGGGCGAACAAGGGGCGTTCGGTCCTGACCATGCTGGGCATCATCATCGGCATCGCCTCCGTGATTATGATCCTGTCCATCGGGAACGGCGTGCAGAATACGGTGAACGACGAGCTGAACAGCATGGCCGGCGGGCAGGTGGCCATCTACGTCAACGACGATGCACAGGAGGAGTACTACATCACCGACGGCGACATGGAGGCCATCCGGGAGCGGGTGGACCATGTGAAGGGCGTGACGGATACCTGGACAATCAGCGGCACGCTCTTGGCGCCCAAGGGGGATTTTGAGACCTATGTCAGCTGCGGTACGTGGGATATGCAGTATGCCAACCAGACGGAGATGAAGCGGGGAAAATATTTTACCCGCGAGGATTTCTATGCGGGCAATAAGGTGGGGGTGATCAGCGACCAGGATGCGATACGGCTGTTTGGTACGGACGATGTGGTGGGGATGACCGTGGAGGTGACCCTGTACAACATCACCCAGGAGGTCACGCTGATCGGCGTCTGTGAGAGCCAGTCCAGCGCCCTGGATATGAGCTATGTGATGGAGATGCCCGTGTATATTTACTCCCCCTACACGATGCTGGAGAGCTACGATGTGAGCGTGGGGGACACCTACTCGGTCATCATCATCTGCGAGGACAGCGCCTATTCCAGGCAGGTGATCGAGGATACGGTGAGGCTCCTGGAGGCGCGGCATCAGTGCCAGGGACAGGACATCTATGTGACCGAGGACTTCAACGATTACCTAGACCAGATTAACGAGGTGTTGGGCGTGGTGACGATCTTCATCGTGTTTGTGGCCGCGATCTCCCTGCTGGTGGGAGGCATCGGCGTAATGAATATCATGCTTGTGTCGGTGACGGAACGTACGCGGGAGATTGGTATCCGCAAAGCCCTGGGAGCCAGGACGGGCTCCATCCTCCTGCAGTTTCTCTCAGAGTCGGCGATTATCACCCTGCTGGGGGGCATCATTGGCATCATCCTGGGCGTGTCGGGGGCTGTGGCTATATGCTCGCTGCCTGCGCTGGGGGTTGCTCCGGGCATCCAGCTGTCCACCATCCTGCTGGCGTCCCTGTTCTCCTCGGCGGTGGGGATTTTCTTCGGCATTTACCCCGCCAGGAAGGCGGCGAAGATGCATCCCATCGACGCCCTGAGGCAGAACGGATGACCCGCATTCCAGCGCGGAATCGCTTATATCCGGCGCAGAATGGACTACGCTGAGGTTGTCATAAGGAAGACAGTGTGTTATAATACTTTTCAGTATCTATGGCACACTGTTTTTTACTGCAGAAGAAATATGGAGAGTGGAAGATAATGGAAAATTACAAGTACAAAGTGGACGTGGAGATGACAAGGAAGGATCTGTATGACTATATGATGCACCGCACCTATACGAATGCGGGGGTCATTTTTCCGCTGATCTTTGCGGCGATGGCCCTGTGGCAGGCGTACACCTCCTACGGGACGGTGCCCTTCAGCCATACGGTGTTCTATTCGGCCATCGGCCTGGTGTTCCTGTTCGGCATCCCGGTGAACGTCTATTTCCGCAGCGGCCGGATGATGATGAGGTCGTCGCTGCTGAACCGTCCGTATTATCTTGGAGAGGAAGGGATTGCATCCCAAGATGAGAGCACCGGCGGAGAGGCCACCACGCTGAAATGGGAGGATATCCATCATATTGAGTCCACGAAGCGCTGTGTGGTGGTGTTCGTCGACCACCGGATGTCTTTCATGCTGCCCAAGACGAGCATGGGGGAGAAGTATGAGGAGATCAAGAATTATATCCAGGAGAAGATGCCTCCCAATAAGACGAAATTTGTAAAGTAGGAGGGATCCTATGAGAGTGGAGACCTTTTCCCCTGAGGAGACGTTCCAGCTGGGCCGCAGCCTGGGACAGAGCGCCAAGGCGGGGGAGATTTACACGCTGTGCGGCGACCTGGGCACAGGGAAGACGGTGTTTACCCAGGGCTTTGCGGCGGGGCTTGGCATTCGGGAGCCGGTGTGCAGCCCCACATTTACCATCGTACAGGAGTACGGGGAGGGGAGGCTTCCCCTCTACCATTTCGATGTGTACCGCATCGGGGATCCGGAAGAGATGGAAGAAATTGGATACGAGGATTATTTTTACGGAGATGGGGTCTGCCTGATTGAATGGGCAGACCTTATTGAGGAATTGCTCCCGGAGCAGATCACCCGGGTGCGGATCGGGAAGGAGCCGGAGAAGGGCTTTGATTACCGGAGCATCTGCATCGTGGGGGAGGCTGAGGAGAGGGCAGCTTCGGCTGCCGCAGGCTGCGGCCTATGTTCTATGGAGGGAGAAGAGAAGCCTGCAGGCCCAAGCCCCGCCAGCGGTCTGGCGGCGGGAGATTCCCGGGAAGCGGGAGAGAGGGGAGAAGAAGCATGAAGATGCTGGCGCTGGACAGTTCCGGCCTGGTGGCCTCTGTGGCCATTGTGGAGGACGATAACCTGCTGGCGGAATATACGGTGAACTATAAGAAAACCCATTCCCAGACGCTGCTGCCGATGCTCCAGGAGATCTGCCGGATGACGGAGCTGGATTTATCGTCCATCGACGGGATCGCAGTGGCAGCCGGGCCGGGTTCTTTCACAGGACTGCGCATCGGGAGCGCCACGGCCAAGGGGCTTGGGCTTGCGCTGGACAAGCCCCTGGTGTCCGTCCCCACGGTGGACGCCCTGGCCTACAACCTGTGGGGCTGCCAGGATCTGGTCTGCCCGATGATGGACGCCAGGAGGAGCCAGGTGTACACAGGCGTCTATGCCTTTGAGGAAGGGGGTATGCGCATTCTGCTGCCCCAGGAGCCAAGAGGGGTGGAGGAGCTGGCTGCGTACCTGAATACGCTGGGGCGGCCGGTGGCCTTCCTGGGGGACGGCGTCCCCGTTTACCGGGAGCTGCTGGAAGAGAAACTGCAGGTTCCCTTCCGCTTTGCCCCTGCCCCTATGAACAAGCAGCGGGCGGCGTGTGTGGCGGCCCTGGGGCTTGCGTATATGCGGGAGGGCAGGATGGAGACGGCCGCCGCCCACCGCCCGGTGTACCTGCGCCCCTCCCAGGCGGAGCGGGAGCGCCAGGAACGCCAGAACCAGGCACGGCAGGAGAGCGAGGAGCGCGGGAGCGGGAATCAGGAGTAACAGGGGAGCCGGAAGAGCGGGAGCGGGAATCAGGAGTAACAGAAGAGCCGGGAGTGAGAACCAGGCACGGCAGGAGAGCGAGGATGGACAGGACTAGAACCGGGGAAAACGGGAATATCCCAGAGACGGAAGAAGGCGGGAGGCCGGGAGCAGGCCGGGAACAGGCTGGAGAGCCTCTGTGCATCCGGCGGATGAGCCTGGAAGATATCCCCCAGGTGGAGCGGATTGAGAGGGAGACTTTCTCCGTGCCCTGGTCGGGGGAGGCTTTCCGGTCGTCGCTTTGCCAGAAGGATACGATCTACCTCGTGGCCGAGCAGGCGGGAGAAGTGTGCGGTTACTGCGGGCTGTACGTCAGCCTGGACGAAGGCGAAATCCCCAATGTGGCTGTGGACAGGCGGTTCCGGCGGCGGGGGATCGCCCGGGCGATGCTGGGGGAGCTGCTGCGGCAGGGAGAGGCCAGAGGGGTCGCCTCCTTTTTCCTGGAGGTGCGCCAAGGCAACGCAGCGGCGCTGGGGCTGTATGAAGGCCTAGGCTTTGAGGCTGTGGGCGTGCGGAAAAACTTCTACGAGAAGCCGCGGGAGCACGCAGTTATTATGTGGAAGAAGTAACAGCAACATCCACTAGGAGAAGTCAAAAAAATTTTATATACTGTCTTTGTAGCAAACAATCTTGTGCCAAAATGGGAGGATGCGGGATGAGAAAATATACAAAAGACGGGAGACATCAGCTGGAGCTTGTGGTGTGCAATCAGTGCGGCAGGAAGCTTCTGGTGGAGAACCATATCCTGCGGGAAGGGGTGTGCTCCATCCGGGAGAGCTGGGGGTATTTCTCCGGTAAGGACGGGGAGATCCACTGCATTGATCTCTGTGAAAAATGTTACGACGAGTGGGTGCGGGGGTTCCGGGTGCCTGTGGAGCGCCAGGAGGAGACGGAGCTGCTCGGCGTGTAGGAAGGAACGATAGAATTTATGCTGGATATCTGTTTGCTGGGGTGCGGCGGCATGATGCCGCTGCCCCGCAGGTGGCTCACATCCCTGATGGCCAGGTACAACGGGAGCAGCCTCCTCATCGATTGCGGCGAGGGGACGCAGATTGCCATCAAGGAGAAGGGCTGGAGCTTCAAGCCGATCGACGTGATCTGCTTTACCCATTACCATGCCGACCATATCAGCGGCCTGCCGGGGCTCCTGCTGACGCTGGGGAACGCCCAGAGGACAGAACCCTTGGTGATGATTGGGCCCAAGGGGCTGGAGCGGGTGGTGACGGCTCTGCGCTGTATCGCTCCGGAGCTTCCGTTTGAAATTGAATACAGGGAGATCTATGGACCGGAGCAGGTGTTTGAGATGAACGGATACCGCATCCGGGCTTTTCGCGTGAACCACAACGTGGCCTGCTATGGCTACACGGTGGAGATTGACCGGGCTGGGCGCTTCCAGGCGGAGCGGGCCCGGGAACAGCAGATTCCCCTCCCCCTGTGGAGCAGGCTGCAGAAGGGGGAGACGGTGGAGCAGGACGGAAGGACCTACACGCCGGACATGGTGCTGGGGCCGCCCAGGAAGGGGATCAAGGTGACCTACTGCACGGATACCCGGCCCGTGAAGGCGATTGCCGCCAATGCCCAGGACGCAGACCTCTTCATCTGCGAGGGCATGTACGGGGAACCGGGGAAGGAAGAGAAGGCGGTCCAGTACAAGCACATGACGTTTCGGGAGGCGGCGTCCCTGGCGCGGGAGGCCCAGGTGAAGCGGCTGTGGCTCACCCATTACAGCCCGTCCCTTGTGCGCCCGGACGACTATATGGATCAGGTGCGCGCGATTTTCCCTGGGGCGGAGCCGGGAAAGGACCGGAAATCCATCGAGCTGGATTTTGAGGAGGAATGACAGTTGGAAGATGTATTGATATTGGCGGTGGAGAGCTCCTGTGACGAGACAGCCGCCGCGGTGGTGAAAAATGGGCGCGAGGTGCTGTCCAATGTGATTTCCTCCCAGATCGCCCTGCACACGCTGTACGGCGGGGTTGTCCCGGAGATTGCTTCCAGGAAGCATATCGAGAAGATCAACCAGGTGATTGAGGAGGCGCTCTCCCAGGCCGGGGTAAGGCTGGGGGATATCACGGCCATCGGCGTCACCTATGGGCCGGGGCTTGTGGGAGCCCTGCTGGTGGGGGTGGCGGAGGCCAAGGCCATCAGTTTTGCGGCGGGTATCCCGCTGGTGGGCGTGCACCACATCGAGGGGCACATCTGCGCAAATTACATTGAGAATCCGGATCTGGAGCCGCCGTTCTTATGCCTGGTGGTGTCCGGCGGGCATACCCATCTGGTGCGGGTGGTGGATTATGGGAAATACGAGATTCTGGGGCGCACCCGGGACGATGCCGCAGGGGAGGCCTTCGACAAGGTGGCCAGGGCCATCGGCCTAGGCTATCCCGGCGGGCCGAAGATCGATAAGCTGGCGAAGGAGGGCAATCCGGAGGCCATCGCCTTTCCCAGGGCGAAGCTTGCGGATGCAGAATACGATTTCAGCTTCAGCGGCCTGAAATCCGCCGTCTTAAATTACCTGAACGGCTGCCGGATGAAGGGAGAGCCCATCTGCGAGGCTGACGTGGCCGCCTCCTTCCAGAGAGCGGTGACCGATGTGCTGGTGGAGCACGCGGTTCACGGGGCTAAGGAGTTCGGCATGGACAAGCTGGCCATCGCCGGAGGCGTGGCGTCCAACTCAGCGCTGCGGGCCGCCATGGCAGAGGCGTGTGCGAAGGAGGGTATCCGTTTCTACCACCCGTCGCCCATCTTCTGCACGGACAATGCGGCGATGATCGGGGTGGCCGCCTACTATGAGTATATGGCGGGAACGAGGAGCGGACTGGATCTCAACGCCGTGCCCAACCTGCGGCTGGGAGAGCGTTAGAAGGCTGCCTAGGCAGGAATGCAGGGGTATCCGGGCGGCGGCTGAGAAGCGGAGTGCCGGCAGCAAAATGCCGGACGTGAGAGATGCAGGAGAAGACAATGGGAGAAGGGCGTGTGAGAGCTATGGCGGGAGCGACGGCGATTGTCCTGGCTGCAGGGCAGGGAAAACGGATGAAGAGTGAGGTGCCCAAGCAGTTTCTGGAGCTGAGAGGGCGTCCCATGCTGGAACATTCCCTGGAGGTTTTCCAGAGAAGCCCCCTCATCCAGGAGATTGTGCTGGTCACCGGCCAGGAGGACATCCCCTATTGCAGGGAGAAGATTGTGGAGGCCGGCGGCTTTACAAAGGTGCGGGCCATTGTCCCTGGAGGCCAAGAGCGCTACGACTCTGTCTATGAAGGCCTGAGGGCCTGCGGGGAAGCCTGCCGGTGGGTGTTCATCCACGACGGGGCAAGGCCCCTGGTCAGCGAGGCAATCCTGGAGCGGGCCATGGCAATGGTGAAGGAGCGGGACGCCTGCGTCGTGGGAATGCCGGTGAAGGACACCATCAAGATCGCGGACGCGGACGGCAGCATCCAGGTGACACCGGACAGGAGCCGGGTCTGGATGATCCAGACGCCCCAGGTGTTCCGTTTCCAGCTGGTGCGGGAGGCCTACAGCAAGCTGATGGCCCTGCCGCCCGAGGCGCGCAAAGGCGTGACGGACGACGCCATGGTTGTGGAGCAGATGCTGGGCAGGAAGGTGTACCTGACGGAGGGCTCCTACAGCAACATCAAGATTACCACGCCGGAGGATCTGGCGATTGCGGAGGTGTTGCTGGGGGAGGGGGAGCGGTGAGGAGAAGCGGATCTAAGCTGCTCTGTGTGGCTGCTTTCGGCGGCCTGTCCCTGTGTGTGTCAGAGGGGCAGGCGTATGGATAGCCGCAGGGAAATGTGCTTGAAAAATTGAAGGTTCATCCATGAATTTGACGGGAAAGAAGATCAAGTATTATAGAAAGAAGCGAAAGATGAGCCAGCAGGAATTGTCGGATAAATTAGAGACTTTGGCGGTGTATATATGCAGGGGTTCCATTTCCAGAATTGAAGATGGGTCAAGGACAGTTACAGATATCGAATGATATGGTTTGGCGCAAATACTGCAGACGCCCATCAATAAATTTTTTGAAGAATGACAAACCTTTTGCAGTCATCGAAAAGAAATAGCGCTGGTACATGAGAGAACCCAAGGTTCTTTGTGTACCAGCGCTATTCGCCTTTCGTCTATATTCGTGGCGAAGCCCCTTAGATCTGCAGGCCAGTGCCCGCCGCCCCTGCAGAGATATCCCTGAAAAGCCTTCCGCAGAGCCGCCTGCCGGCGTCGAAGGTGAGCTGCCAGAAAAGCAGTACACAGACGTAGAGTCCGATCTCCCCGCCGGTAGTCAGATAGTAGAGGCAGATGCACATGAGCAGAAGAAGCATGGGCTTGGCGATCAGGCGGACAAGCTGGAAGCTCTGCACAAAGTTCTGCAGCATGGCATAGTGGATGGACAGAACCGCCATATAGAAAAGGGGGACGAGCCACAGAAGCATCCGCAGCACCCCTTCCGTCTTGATTTCCCGCACAGCGAAAAAGCGGCTGATGACAGCGTAGCTGAGAACATGCTCCAGGAGGAGAGCGGCGGTAAACAGGAAGATGAAGAGAGAAACACGTGTGCTTTCTTTGGCGTTTTTCATTTGAAAAGGCCTCCTTTCTGATACCAGGCTATCTGCAAGGCAGCCTGTGATGGAACTAGGATGCTATGACAAGTATAACAAAAATTTTTTAGGAAGGCAATGAAATGGATGCCTGTTTTCAGAAATTATTTTTAAATATTATTTTTCAGAAACAACCGGCGCTACCGCCGGGCGGCTTTCCAAAAATTCCAGTATTGCAGGCCGAAATGCAGGAACAGCAGGATGTAGACGGCAAGAAAAAATAGGAAGCTAGCTGCCATGATGTAACCGGAAGCGGTGCCCAGGCTGCTTTGCAGGTAAATATTGGGGACAATGCAGAGGAAAAAGACGAGGAGAAGCGGAAGCATCCGGCCTTTAAATACCCGCTTCATCATGTCGAGCCGGGAGTCGTCGTCACAGAAAATTTCCTCATCGCCGTTCATTTGGGCGACAGGCTTGCGGAAATAGCTGTATCCCATGTAGTCCTGCAGATACTCCCAGCCGCAGTCCTGAAACAGCTGGATATAGTCCTCTTTCTGGACACGGCTCTGCGGGTTATAATCCAGCTGGTAGACCACATCCGCAGGCTGGCTTTTTACAAAATGATACAGCCCAAGAAAGCTGAGGCCGGCAAATTCCCAGCCTTCCTTATGCCGCTGGCGGAGATAATCCTGCTCCTCCTGCCACTGGGCAATGCTGAAAAAACGTAACTCCGTCTTGGTGTTTTTCATGTCAGCGCACCTCCATCATATTTCGGTACAAGCGTTCAATCCGTTTCATTTCCAATTCCAATATTTGCCTTCCCAGATCTGTGATATGGTAAATCTTCCGTTTCTCCTCTTCCCTCACAAACCGGATGAGTCCGTCTTTCTCCATCTTAGAAAGGCTGCCGTACATCGTGCCGGGGCTGATGCGAAGCTCCCCTGCCGTCAGCGCTTCCACGCGCTGGACAATGCTGTATCCGTGGGCTTCCTCCCGCAGGCAGAGAAGAATGTAGAAGCCGGTCTCTGTCATAGGAACGTACACTTTTTGGATATGGGCATCCATAAAATCCTCACCTCACTGTGCACTGCGATATATTGAACTTCGATATAAAAAGCATAAGGCAAAGAGGGAGGAATGTCAAGATAAAAGTATAAAGATAAAAGAAAGAGTCGAAAAAGACGGCAGAAATATTTGCCGGGAAAATCAATAGCCTGCTGAGGGGAAAATTCATAAAAATAGTAATTGACACCAAAATAGAAACATGCTAAAATACCAATTGGCTCTGAAAAAGGGCAGTCTTCAAATGGAAAAGATCTTGACACGAAGGCACAGGATAGTGTAGAATAGTCAAGCACACATTTGGAGAGGTGTCCGAGTGGCTTAAGGAGCTGGTCTTGAAAACCAGTGATTCCGAAAGGGACCGTGGGTTCGAATCCCACCTTCTCCGTTTTAGGTTTCATAATATGGTTTAAAGTTTATTCAGGCTTTTGGAGAAGTACCCAAGCGGCTGAAGGGGCTCCCCTGGAAAGGGAGTAGGTCGTTAGTAGCGGCGCGAGGGTTCAAATCCCTCCTTCTCCGTTCGCAGCCATAACGGCTGCGACATTTTTTGCCCGTTTTGCAGACGGATGAAAATAATTTGTTGACAAAAGGGACAGAAAATGGTAAGATAATAAAGCTATCCCTATCAGATAGCTTGTTTGAGGAAAAGAGAGAACCTTGATAACTGAACAGTGAAACAACCCTGAAAATTCTGCCTGCTTTGCGGCGGGGAGCTGAGGAGGGATGGCGAAGCCGCCAGCCGCAGCGAGACGAAGCGAAGCGGGGAAGAGAAATTCAGAGAACGTTTTTAGAGACGACCTAAGAACAGTAAATAAGGAAAAGCCAGCAGGTTTTTCTGAACGGATTTTAACATGAGAGTTTGATCCTGGCTCAGGATGAACGCTGGCGGCGTGCTTAACACATGCAAGTCGAACGAAGCATTTTTGTGGAGACCTTCGGGAGGAAATGGAAATGACTGAGTGGCGGACGGGTGAGTAACGCGTGGGTAACCTGCCCTATACAGGGGGATAACAGCTAGAAATGGCTGCTAATACCGCATAAGCGCACAGAGGCGCATGCCTCCGTGTGAAAAGCCGAGACGGTATAGGATGGACCCGCGTCTGATTAGCTAGTTGGTGAGGTAACGGCCCACCAAGGCGACGATCAGTAGCCGACCTGAGAGGGTGACCGGCCACATTGGGACTGAGACACGGCCCAAACTCCTACGGGAGGCAGCAGTGGGGAATATTGCACAATGGGGGAAACCCTGATGC
>CALXGC010000096.1 GCA_944387755.1 uncultured Oscillospiraceae bacterium
GTGGGTCTTCGCGTCCCAGAGACGGCAGGTGTCGGGGCTGATCTCGTCCGCCAGGACGATGCTCCCGTCCGGCAGACGGCCGAACTCCAGCTTGAAGTCCACCAGCGTGACGCCGCATTCTGCCCAAAAGGCCGTGAGCATATCGTTGACAGCGAAGGCATAGCGCTTGATGGTCTCGATCTCCTCAGCCGTGGCGAGCTTCAGCGCCAGGGCGTGATAGGAGTTGAGCAGCGGATCGTGGAGATCGTCGTTTTTGTAGGAGAACTCGATGGTGGGCGCGTCAAAGACAATGCCCTCCTCCACGCCGAAGCGCTTGGCAAAGGAGCCGGCGGAGACGTTGCGGATGATGACCTCCAGGGGGACGATGGACACCTTCTTCACGGCGGTCTCCCGCTCGCTGAGCTCTTCCACAAAGTGGGTGGGCACGCCGGCCTTCTCCAGCTGCTGCATGAGGAAGTTGGTCATCTGGTTGTTGATGGCCCCCTTGCCGGTGATGGTGCCCTTCTTCAGACCGTCAAAGGCGGTGGCGTCGTCCTTGTAGGACACAATGACCACGTTGGGGTCCTCGGTGGAATAGACCTTCTTGGCCTTGCCCTCGTACAGCTGCTCAATCTTTTTCATGATATAGACCTTCCTTTCGTAAAACCAGCAATTTTATTTTGTGTTGTATGGTTCGGGGGTAGGGGCGGCCTCTGGCCGCCTGCAAAAACGCGGCGCTCCGGCGGATTTTACAGCTCCGCCTGGAGCTTAGCCTCTTTTTCCGCAATCTGTTCCGCCATCTTCACGCGGGCCTCGTCCAGCCTGGCGGCCAGGGCCTCGTCGGAGACGGCCAGAATCTGGGCGGCCAGCACGGCGGCGTTTTTCGCGCCGTTGATGGCCACGGTGGCCACGGGGATGCCGCTGGGCATCTGCACGGTGGCCAGCAGGGCGTCCAGCCCGTCCACAGCGCCCCCCTTCATGGGGATGCCGATGACGGGGAGGGTGGTGTTGGCTGCGAAGGCGCCCGCCAGGTGGGCGGCCATGCCGGCGGCGCAGATAAGCGCGCCGAAGCCGTTTTTGCGGGCGTTTTTGGCGAACTCCGCGGCCTGGGCGGGAGTGCGGTGGGCGCTGAGGATGTGGGCCTCATAGGGGATTCCAAACTCCTTCAGCTGGGCACAGGCCCCTTTGACCACCGGCCAGTCGGAGTCAGAACCCATAATGACAGCTACTTTTTTCATCAAAAGACGCTCCTTTCGGCAGGAAAAATCCAAGGCTGCCTGTGGATACAGACAGCCTGTTTTTCAGGGTATGGGTTTAAAATTGGGCGCGTTGAGGCGCTGGGCAGACTGTCCTGCCCGGAAAAAGCCGCACAGTCCCCGCAGGACCATGAAATTACCCCCCAACGCACGTCTTTTAGGAACCCATTCTATCGAAAAAATGTGAGCTTTGCAAGAGGAAGCGGGAAATTCGTAGGCTTGAACAAGGAAATAACCTTCCCAGTGAGCGGAATTGTAGTCTGAAGCAGAATTTTTACAGCAGGCCGGCGGTCTCCAGAATGTGCGAGACCTCCTCCGCCCGGCACGACCAGGCCGCCGCCGCGCCGTGGGCCAGGCGGCGGTGCGCCGCCAGGGCAGGCGGCTCCTCCAGGGCGTGGCCGCAGAGGGTGAGAAACTCCTCTCTGGTGTGGGCGCCGTACACCACGTCCGGAAAGTGCTCAATCTGGTCGGGCCACAGCATGGAGACGATGGGCCGGCCGGTGGAGAGGTACTCATAGATGCGGGTGGGGACCACGTCGCTGTCCGCCTGCTCTGCGCGGAGAAAATTCATCAGCACCTGACAGAGGGACAGGCAGCGGGGCACCTCCAGAAGAGGACAGGGGGGCAGAAGGCGCACGTTTGGCAGGTGGGAGAGGGGCTGTAAAAACGGGTTTTTCTCCTGGGCCCCCACCAGGAGAAAGCGCCACTGGGGGCGGGACTGGGCGGCGTACAGCAGGGGAGACAGGTCCAGATCTCCGTGAATGGTCCCCACCCAGCCGAACAGCGGGTGGGGCGGGCGGGCCGCCGGTCCCTGACGCTGGGGGAGGGCCGCCTTGGAAAACAGCGGGTAAGTGGCTCCGTTGGGCAGCAGGGCGATGTTGCCGCTGCATGTGGAGAGGCGGTCGGCCACGCCGGGGGAGACGGCGAACACCACGTCTGCCGCGGCGGCCAGCGTCCCCTCCCAGGCCGGAGGCGGGCCGTCCCACTCCCGGTCGCAGTCGTATACCAGCCCGTCGAACTCCAGGCGGTCCAGGAGATGGACGTGCTCCGGGCGGGTGGTCCACAGAAGGGGGCTGTGGAAGCGGTGCCGGGAGGCTTTGTCGGAGATGAAGCGGGCAAGCTTCTGCTGGCTGAGCTGGAACAGCCGGCCGAACCGCTCGTCCGCAGGGATGCGCAGCGGAGGGAGGGTGTAGGCGGTGACATTGGGCTTCACCGCCCGTCCGGGCTGCCGGAAGCTCTGGTCCCGCCAGCCCGCGGCGGGGGAGAAATAGAGCACCTGGGTGTTTTTCAGCCGGGAGACCAGCTGCTGTGTACGTCCGGGGGAGGCGCTCCAGGGCTCGTTGGACAGACAGATCAGGGATTTCAAGGCGGCCTCCTGCGTTCTACTCTTCCAGGCGGGCGCTGCCCCGCACCTGCGTTTTCACGATTGCGCCGTTTTGTACAAAGACGTCGGAGGCGATGACGCTGGGGCGGCCCATGGCGAAGCCCTGGAAGACGGTGAAGCGGTTCCAGCCCTCCTGGACGGGGAGGATGCGGTGATGGACCAGATAGGCCCCCAGGGCGGAGGCGGCCACGCCGGTGGCCGGGTCCTCCGGATAGCCGGCGCGCTTGGGGAACTGCCTGGCGAAGAAAACCGGCGCGCCAGCGTCCCGCTCCAGGACATAGGGGTAAAAGCCAGTGGTCTCATAGCGGTCGCACAGCGCCCACAGGGCCTCAAAATCCGGGCGCAGGTTGTCCAGAACCGCACGGCTTTTCAGAGGAACCATCAGCTTAAAGCGGGAGGTGGCGGCGGACTGAATGGGGCCCTCCCCCAGGGCGTCCGGGGCGATGTTCAGCGCCCGGCAGACCTCCTCCGCCGTCGGATTGGCGTCCAGAAATTTGGGGGCAAACTGCTCCACTCCCACTTCAATCCCGCCGTCCCGGCGGGCCCAGTGGACGTTGACCGGCCCGAAACAGGTCTCAAACACAATGGGAGACGCCGGGGCCAGCCCCTTTTCCACCAGTACAGAGGCGCTGGCGATGGTGGCGTGGACGCACATCTCCATCTCGTGGAGAGGGACAAAATACCGGGCTCTGACGTGGCAGCCGGGGAGAGACGGCTTTGTGAGAAAGGCGGACTCCTCCCCGAAGCGCCGGGCCATCTCCTGCATCTGCCCTGCAGTCAAATTGTCGGCCTCCAGGGTGACGGGGCACGGATTTCCACCGCCCGGCGCGGCCTGGAAGACCACGGTGTGAATGGTTTGAAGCACAGCGATCCCTCCCATAATATACTTGTCAACAGGATAGCACGGCGGGGGAGAGAATGTCAATCCGGTATCCAACATAACCAAGGCGGAGCCGGCGGCCGGAGTGGATTTAACGTGTATTTTACCTATTGACGAACGCACGCTTTGATGCTAAGGTATAGTTGCTGGAATAAGGGGTGGAGTCTGTCATAGAGCGCGGCGGGCCGCGTCTCTATTTATTCGCAGCATCTGGGCCGGAGAGGCGCGGCCTCTCCTGGGAGGATGGACAGGGCTTCTTCTTATTAGAGAAGAGAAGTCCTGCTCTTTTTTTGCTCTGAAACAAATATAAAAGGAGCTTGTTGGACATGGATATGGACGTTTCCCTCTCCTATTTTCTCCATGCGGTCTCAACCAATCCGGTGATGCTGGTGACGGTTTTGCTGACGCTGGGCGTGATCTTTGTAAACGGCTGGACCGACGCCCCCAACGCCATCGCCACCTGCATCACCACCCGCTGCCTGGGGGCGCGGAAGGCCATCATGCTCAGCGCGGTCTTTAACTTTTTGGGCGTGCTCATTATGACCCACATCAACAGCGCCGTCGCCTCCACCATCAGCGACATGGTGGACTTCGGCAGCAATACCCAGGAGGCCCAGATCGCCCTGTGCGCCGCCCTGTTTTCCATTGTGGTGTACAGCGTGGGGGCGTCCTTCTTCGGCATTCCCACCAGCGAGAGCCACAGCCTCATCGCCGGCCTCACCGGAGCGGCCATCGCCATCCACGGCGGGCTGGACGGCGTCAACGGGGAGGAGTGGATTAAGGTCATCTACGGCCTGTTCCTCAGCCTGGCCCTGGGCTTTCTGTCCGGCTGGGTGCTGTGCAAGCTTGTCACCATTGTGTGCTATCATATGAACCGGCACAAGACCAACCGCTTCTTCCAGGGGGCGCAGATCTTCGGCGCCGCCGCCATGAGCTTTATGCACGGCGCCCAGGACGGCCAGAAGTTTATCGGCGTGCTGTTTCTCGGCGTGGCCTTCAGCAACGGCCAGAGCAGCGTCTCCGGCGTCGTCATTCCCGTGTGGCTGATGGTGGTGTGCAGCACCGTGATGGGCGTGGGCACCAGCGTGGGCGGAGAGAAGATTATTAAGTCGGTGGGCATGGACATGGTGAAGCTGGAGAAATATCAGGGGTTTGCCGCCGACCTGTCCGCGGCCTTCTGCCTGCTGCTGTCCAGCGTGGGCGGCATTCCGGTGTCCACCACCCACACCAAGACCAGCGCCATTATGGGCGTGGGGGCGGTGAAGCGCCTGTCCGCCATCAACTTCGGCGTGGTGAAGGATATGATGCTCACATGGGTGTTCACCTTCCCCGGCTGCGGACTGATCAGCTTTGTTATGGCCAAGCTGTTTATGGCGGTTTTGTAAGCGTTCCGAAAACCACGAGATATATATGTCAGGAGTGAAATACGATGGCCAAAAAACAGGATTCCTTCTACTTTGAAACGTTCATCGCCTGCCTGGACGACGCCTGCCGGGCGGCCCGCCTGCTGGACCAGTCCATGCGGGAGTTTGATCCGGTCCACATCAAGGAGCGTCTGGACGAGATGCACGCGGTGGAGCACGCCGCGGACGACAAGAAGCACCAGCTTCTCAACGTGCTGGCCAAGGCGTTTATCACCCCCATCGAGCGGGAGGACATCATTCTCCTCAGCCAAAACATCGATGAAGTGACCGATAAAATTGAGGACGTGCTGCTGCGCGTCTACTGCAACAACGTGCAGAGGATCAGGCCGGAGGCCCTGGAGATGTCCGACGTGGTGATCCGCATCTGCCAGGAGGCCAAGCTGATGGCCGAGCAGTTTGCCGATTTCCGCCACTCCAAAAAGCTTCACGACCACATTGTTCACATCAACACCCTGGAGGAGGAGGCCGACCAGCTCTATATCAACAGCATGCGCACCCTCCATATCACCTGCTCCGACCCCATTGAGATCATCGTCTGGCGGGAAATCTACCTCTATTTGGAGAAGTGCGTGGACGCCTGCGAGCATGTGGCGGACACGGTGGAGAGCGTGGTCATGAAAAATTCCTGACCTGCCGCGGCGCGGTGGGGAGAGAAGACTGAGACAGACAGGAGAGCGTTGGTTTGGAATTCAAAAAGGGCCTGATTACGGCGGCAAAAGGGGTTTTAGTAGGGGGGACCATGCTGGTTCCCGGCGTAAGCGGCGGGACGATGTGCATCCTGCTTGGAATCTATGACCAGCTGATTCACGCGGTCAGCACATTTTTTCAGAACATGCGGTCCAATTTTCTTCTGCTGCTGTGGTTCTGCGCGGGGTCCGGACTGGGGATGTTTCTGCTGTCCCAGCCGCTGTTTCAGCTGATGGAATATTTTCCCCGGCCGGCCGGCTTCTTCTTCATGGGCGCGGTGGCGGGGAGCATTCCCCTCACCTTTCAGAAGGCGAAGGTGACAAAGTTTACCTGGCATGTGCCCGTCTTTGTGGTGGCGGGCATGGTCATCGTGTGGGGGCTGGCGAAGCTGCCCACCATGGAACAGATGGAGGGCGGCGGCCTGGAACAGGTGCTGCGGCTGGTGATTGCCGGCGTGGTGGCGGCGGTGGCGCTGATTCTCCCCGGCATCAGCGTGTCCTACCTGCTGCTGGTGCTGGGCCTGTACGCCCCCACCATTCAGGCCATTGGACGGCTGGACGTGCTGTTTTTGCTGCCCCTGGGGCTGGGTCTGGTCTTGGGCATTGTGGCCACCACCAAGCTGCTGGAGCACCTGATGGAGCGGTACCCCCTGGCCACCTACCTGATCATTTTGGGCTTTGTGACGGCCTCTATCCCCACAATTTTTCCCGGTGTGCCCAGCGGACTGGAGCTTCTGGTGTGCGCCATTACGCTGCTGGCCGGGTTTGGGGTGGTCTATAAGGTCTCCCACCTGGAGTAGCAAAATAAGAAGCCGGCCTTCTCACAGGCGAGAGGCCGGCTTTCTGAATCTTATCCGTTGTTCTGACCGCTCTGATAGATGCGCAGGGCCATAATCAGGCAGGCCTGCCGCTGCGCGGAGTCCTGAGGGCCGAAGCGCCCGTCGGTATAGCCGGAGAGGATGCCCGCCTCTGTAAGAAAGGCGGCGCTGGCCTGGGCCCAGGGGGAGACCTGGCCGCTGTCGGAGAAGGCGAGGGGGCCGGCGGCCGTGACGTTCATCCCCAGGGCGCGGCACACGGCGGTGAGCATGACGGCGGCCTGTTCCCGCGTGAGCAGCTGCTCCGGGCCGAAGGACGTGTCCGACAGGCCGGCGACAAAGCCCATGGAGTAGGCCTTCAGCACCTCGCGGTCGGAGGTGTCGGAGAAGGGGGACTGGGACGGGGCGGTCAGCGTCTCTCCGCTGGCGGCCTCATACAGCTTCACCGCAAGGGCGGCGAACTGGAGGCGGGTGATGGGCTCCCGCAGGTCCTGGCCCTGGAGGTGGCCGGGCATCAGTCCGTCGGCGATGGCCTGGTTGACCAGGTTGAGGGCCCACTCGTCCACCGGTTCCCCGGTGACGGAGGTTGGCTGGCAGTCGCTGGGAGCCTTTACCCAGAGGCCGGAGCTCTCCGCCTGTTCCCCGTCCGGCTGGCTGGGGAGGAGGCGGTAGAGGTAGGTCCCGTCCGGGACCGTCCACTCCCTCCGCCCGGACAGCAGGGAGGTCAGCGACCAGAGGCCGGCGTCCACCTGATAGGCGTAGACCTCCACCAGAAAGGCGTTCTCTTCGCTGTTTTGAATGCGGGTGCCGGCGGGGACCAGATATGCGGAGAAGTCCTCCTCGCCGGAGATGGAGACGGGCTCTGTGCCCAGGGGCTGCTGGGAGAGGGTGAAGCTTTGCAGTTGGACGGCTGAGGCTCCCACAGCCAGCGCTCCGCACAGCAGGGCGGCGGCGAGGAGCCGGGCGATGGCTTGTTTCATAGCAGATTCCTTTCCAACAAAAATCCATGGAGTAAACTGGGAAAGCGGCCTGAGAGAGGACGCTTCTCAAAAAATCAGCTCTATTTTAACGGATAAAACCGGAAATAACAAGCGTTAAATTATGAATAAATCATAAAAAATCCCGGCTGTTCCGGCCGGAGGAGGGAGAACAGAATGGAATACAACATTGTCCCGATGGACCGCAGCCATGTGCCGCAGATTGCGGCGCTGGAACGGGAGTGCTTTTCCGCCCCCTGGAGCGAGGCCATGCTCACCGAGGTCCTCTTTGACCCCCAGGCCAGCTTTATTGTGGCGGAGGCGGAGGACGGCGGCGTGCTGGGCTACGCGGGCCTGCAGGTGGTGCTGGACGAGGGGTACATCGACAACGTCGCGGTGGAGCCCGCCGCCCGCCGCCACGGCGTGGCGGACGAGCTGCTGGGCGTCTTCTGCCGCTTCGCGGCGGAAAATCTGGCCTTTCTCACCCTGGAGGTGCGGGCCTCCAACGCCCCCGCCATCGCCCTCTACCGCAAGCACGGCTTTGAGGAGGCGGGGCGGCGCAAAAATTACTACACCGGCCCCGTGGAGGACGCGCTGATTATGACCCGGTATTTTCCACGGGCAAATATGAGCAAAACAAACTAAAAACTTTATTTTTAAGCCGTTTCTTTCGCTGAAAATTGAGAAACGGTTTCTTTATGCCGTGAAAAGAAGAAAAATATTCAAAAATATAAAAACTCGTTGACAAATATTCGACAATAAATTACAATGGTTCCAGTTCCAAATACATGGAGCGGACAAGAAAGGAGAGCGTGTGCTGTATGTCAATTGGAAACCGCATTTTTCTGAAGCGGCCCATGCCCAGCCAGGAGCTGCTGGACGGCTTCGCCGGACTGCCGGCCGCCAACATCGCGGACACCATGGGACGCTCCTGCGCCATGAATCCGCGCATCCGTCTGATGAGCGGATTTCAGGGCGTCATGGTGGGTCCGGCGCTGACGGTGAAGGCGCGGGCGGGGGATAACCTGTTCCTGCACCAGGCGCTGGATATGTCCCAGCCGGGGGACATCATTGTTGTCTCCAACGACGAGGACCGGACCCGCTCCCTGATGGGAGAGATCATGTTTACCTACGCCAAGTACCAGCGAAAGCTGGGCGGACTGGTGCTGGACGGCCCCATTCGGGACGTGGACGCAGTTCGGGCCATGGACCTGCCGGTCTATGCCACCGGCTCCACGCCGGGCGGACCTCATAAGGAGGGGCCGGGGGAGATCAACGTCCCCATTGCCTGCGGCGGAATCAGCGTCAACCCCGGCGACATCATTGTGGCGGACTGCGACGGCATTATCGTCATTCCCCTGAAGGACGCTCCCGCGGTGCTGGAGGCGGCCAGGAAGTTCCATGAGCAGGACGCCGCCAAGGTGGAGGCCGCCAGGAACGGCACCTCCAACCGGGCCTGGGTGAAAAAGACGCTGGAGGCGAAAAACGCCGAGTTTTTGGACCGCAGCTACTTCGATTAAACAGGCAATTTCCCGTTCACAGGCGCGCAGAAGCGCTTTTCCCGCCCCTCTGTCAGAGGGGGAATATTCGATGATGAGGTGAACGAAGATGATGACCTATCTGTTCGGAAAAAAATACCTGCCCCACCGTTCCATGATCGCGCTGGTGCTGGGCATTGTGGCCGGCCTGCTGTTCTATGACTTCTCCATCTGGGTGGAGCCCTTCGGCACGGCCTTCATGAACCTGATTAAGATGCTGATTGTCCCCGTGGTGTTCTTCAGCCTGTCCAGCGGCATCGCCGCCATCGGCGATGTGAACAAGCTCAAGCGCATCGGCTTGAAGGTCCTGGTGGTCTATGTGGTCATGACGGTGTGCGCCTGCCTGATCGGCATCGGCGTGGTCCACATTTTCAACCCCGGCGTGGGCTTTGACACCAGCGGCCTGACGGCCTTCGACGCCTCCGAGGCGACGACTCCCTCCTTCACCGCCTTCCTGATGGACATGATTCCCACCAACATTGTGGCGGCTATGGCGGATCAGGACATTATGAAGATGGTGTTCTTCACCGTGATTCTGGGTATTGCCCTGGTTCTGCTGGGTGAAAAGGCCCAGCTGGTGACGGACTTCTTTTCTCAGGGCGCCACCATGACCTATAAGATGCTGGACATCGTGATGCTCTACTCCCCCATCGGCATCTTCGCCCTGATGGCCAACGTGACGGCGGTCTACGGCCCCCAGCTCTTCGGCAATCTGGCCAAGTTTGTGGCCACCGACTGGACGGGCTGCCTGATTATCTGGCTCTCCTACAGCCTGATTACCAAGGCGTACACCCACATCAGCTACCGTGGCCTGTGCAAGGAGATGATCCCGGTCTGGGTCAACACCGTCACCACCAACTCCAGCTCCGGCACCATCCCCATCACCATGGAGACCACCCGCCGGCTCCAGCTGCCCAACAGCATCTGCTCCTTCTCCATCCCTCTGGGCGCCACCATCAACCTGTCCGGCGCGGCGCTCTATAAGACCATTCTGGCCTTCTTCGTGGCCCAGATCTACGGCCTGACCCTGACCCCCGCCCAGATTGCTATGGTAATCACCATCTCCACCCTGATGTCCATCGCGGCCCCCGGCATCCCCGGCGGCGGCATCATCACCGGCGCCATCTTCCTGGAGCTGCTGGGCCTGCCCATGGACCTGATGGGCCCCATCTCCGGCATGTACCGGCTGATTGATATGTCCCACACCACGGTGAACGTGTCCGGCGACGTGCTGGGCACCATGCTGGTGGCCAAGAGCGAGAAGCTCTGGACCGGCGAGGACTACAACAAGACCATGAAGGCCTGATTGCGGCCAATCAAATAAGGAGGAATCTTCTATGGCGACGACGCTTGCAGAGCGCATGAGCAAATTCAGCGGTTCCCCCACCTCCGCCCTGATTGCCAAGGTGGCGGAGCTGAAGCGGCAGGGAAAGGACATCATCTCCCTGAACGTGGGCGAGCCCGACTTCGGTACCCCGGACTACATCAAGGTGGCCGGCATGAAGGCCATCGCGGACAACTTCACCAAGTACACCCCCGGAAACGGCATTCTGGAGCTGCGGCAGGAGATTGTCAAAAAGCTGCAGCGGGACAACGGCATTACCTACGGCCTCAATGAAGTGACCACCGCCGTGGGCGCCAAGCAGGCCATTGCCAGCACCATGATGGTGATCGCCGGCCCCGGCGACGAGGTGCTCCTTCCCATCCCCTGCTGGGTCAGCTACACCGAGATGATCCGCCTGGCGGGCGCCACGCCGGTGTTCGTCCCCGTCCGGGAGGACAACTATGAGCTGGACCTGGACGCCATTGAGAAGGCCATCACCCCCAGAACCAAGGCCATCATTATCTGCACCCCCAACAACCCCACCGGCGCGGTGTACAGCGAGGAGAGCCTGCGGAAGCTGGCGGCGCTGGCGGTGGAGCACGATTTCTTCATCGTGGCCGACGAGATCTATGAGAAGCTGATCTACGACGGGGCGAAGCACTTCAGCGTGGCCTCCATCTCCCCGGAGGTGAAGGCGCGCACCGTGACGGTCAACGGCTTCTCCAAGGCCTATGCCATGACGGGCTGGAGAATCGGCTATGCGGCCGCCCGTCCCGACGTCATCAAGGGCATTATGGCGGTGCAGAGCCAGACCACCTCGGCCACCAGCGCCATCTCTCAGAAGGCGGCTGTGGCGGCCCTCCAGGGCTCTCAGCACGACATGGAGGTCATGGTGGCGGAGTTCAAACGCCGCAAGGACTATGTGGTGGCCCGGCTGAACAGCATTCCCGGCATTGTCTGTCCGGACGCCAAAGGCGCCTTCTACGTCTACCCGGACGTGCAGGCCTGCCTGGGCAAATCCTTCGGGGACCGGAAGATTGATACGGCGGTGGAGCTGTGCCAGTACCTGCTGGACGAGGCCCTCATCTCCACCGTGCCCGGCGAGGCCTATAACGTGCCCGGCAAGATTCGCATCTCCTACTCCAACTCCATGGAGAACCTGGAGAAGGCTCTGGACCGCCTGGAGAAGGCCCTGGCCGCTCTGAACTGAAAACAGGCTCGGCTTTGCGAGAGACGGGCGGCGTACACAGTGCGCCGCCCGTCTTAACGGTTTTGAAACAAGATTGACCGCTTTCGGGTTCTGTGGTATCCTCTCACATATAACGATGCGGAACGGAAAGGAAGCCACTATGGAAGACTTGACGCAGAAAATTCAGGGTATGTCTCTGACCAAAACAGACGCGGAAATTGCAGAGTATATTCTGGCCCATTTGAATACCATCGGATTTCAGACCTCCACCACCCTGGCGGAGTCCATCGGGGTCAGCGATACCTCGGTGATTCGCTTCATCCGCAAGCTGGGCTTCAAGGGCTATGCGGACTTCCGCAGCGAGATGAACTCCCGCGCGGCCCAGCAGATTGACCAGAGCCAGCGGGACCTGTCGCCGGGTGAGAAATATATCCAGAGCCAGGAGCGGATCAACCAGGACAGCCTGCTGGGGGACGTGGTGAGCTATACCATGGAGAACCTGCGCAGGAGCTATGAGCAGCTGGACTGGGCCACGGTGAACCAGGTGGTGGACATCCTCCTCAACAGCGACCGGAAGTATATCGCCGGCTTCCGGGGGACGGCCTGCTGCGCCCGGTATATGGCAAGCAAGCTGCTGTTTCTGGCCCCCCATGTGGTGCCGGTGCTCCACGCCGACGCCACGGCGGTGGAGAGCGTGCTGGATATCACAGAACAGGACTGCCTGTTTTTGTACAGCTTCCCCCGCTATTCAGAGATTAACCGGACGCTGATGGAAATCGCCCGCGGCAACGGCGCCAAGGTAATTTTGATGACGGACCGGCGGACCAGCCCCCTGGCCAGCCGGGCGGACGTGGTGCTGATTGCCCAGGTGGCCGGCCTGGGCTTTACCAACTCCTATGTGGCCCCGCTGAGCCTGTCGGAGGTCATTCTTCTGGCCGTCAGCGGCCGTCAGGATGTGACCCGCACCGAGCGGTTCAACCGGATTGACCGCTTTATGGAGCAGGAAAAGCTGTACTGAGGGGGGAGACGCGTGAACATTTTGGCCATTGAGTCCTCCTGCGACGAGACTGCCGCCGCAGTGGTCCGGGACGGGCGGACGGTGCTGTCCAACTGTGTGGCCTCGCAGATTGAGATGCACACCATCTATGGAGGCGTGGTGCCGGAGATCGCCTCCCGGAAGCATGTGGAGGCCATAACCGGCCTGACAGAGCAGGCGGTCCGCCGGGCCGGCCTGACCAAGGGAGACCTGGACGGGGTGGCCGTCACCTATGGGCCCGGCCTGATCGGCGCGGTGCTGGTGGGGGTAAACTTCGCCAAGGGGGCGGCGATGGCTCTGAACCTGCCCCTGATTCCGGTGCACCATGTGCGGGGGCACATCGCCGCCAACTATATCACCCACCCGGAGCTGGAGCCCCCCTTTGTGTGCCTGTGCGTCTCCGGGGGGACCACCCTCATCGCCCATGTGAAGTCCTACACGGAGATGGAGGTCCTGGGGAGCACGCGGGACGACGCGGCGGGGGAGTGCTTTGACAAGGTGGCCCGCGTGCTGGGCATCGGCTACCCCGGCGGCGCGCCCATGGACCGCCTGGCCAGCGGCGGAGACGACGGGCGGTATGAGCTGCCCCGCGCCCATGTGGCGGGCAGCGAGCTGGACATGTCCTTCTCCGGCCTGAAGACCGCCAGCCTGAATCTGATTCACAACGCCCAGCAGAAGGGGGAGGAACTGAACCTCCCCGATTTTGCCGCCAGCTTCGGCCGGGCGGTGAGCGAGTCGCTGACGCCGCGGGTGATGGCCGCCGCCCGCGGGACCGGCTGCCGCCAGGTGGCGGTGGCCGGAGGCGTGGCGGCCAACCGGCGCATCCGGGCGGACCTGGCCGCGGCCTGCCAGAGGGAGGGGCTGCGGCTGTTCCTGCCGGAGCTGAAGTACTGCGGCGACAACGCCGCTATGATTGGCTGCCAGGGCTTTTATGAGTACCAGGCCGGACGGCCGGCCGGGTGGGAGCTGAACGCCTACGCCACGCGGGACCTCGCCCTGGGGTGACAGGGCGCCTGTAACCTGCCCCAGAAAACAGAAAATGCAGTCCCCAGAACACGGGGACTGCATTTTTGCGCTTATGGCCGGTAGACGGCGTGCGCCGGACGGAGCGCGGTCAGCACATTTTCGCGCCCGCCGGAATTTTATCGTCAATCATCAGCAGGTTGAGCCGCTCCTCGCCCTTCTCGGTGTGGACGGCGGAGATCAGCATGCCGTTGGACTCCAGGCCCATCATCTTCCGGGGGGGCAGGTTGACGATGGCCACCAGGGTCTTGCCCACCAGCTCCTCAGGCTTGTAGTACATGGCGATGCCGGAGAGAATCTGCCGGTCGGTTCCGGTACCGTCGTCCAGGGTAAAGCGCAGCAGCTTGTTGGACTTCTTCACCGGCTGGCAGTCTTTCACTTTGACGGCCCGGAAATCGCTCTTGCAGAAGGTGTCGAAGTCCACCTTCTCGGTGAGCTGGGGCTCCACCTCCAGGTCGGGGAGGGCGGCCTTTTTGGCCTCGGCCTCCGCCTTCTCCAGGGCCTCCAGCGCCTTGGGGGCGTCGATGCGGGGGAACAGGTTGTCCCCCCGGTTCACAGCCGCGTCCGCCCGGAGGGAGCCCCAGACGGCGGCGCTCTCCCAGGTGGAGCAGTGCTCGCAGGCGCCGATCTGCCGGAGAATTTCGGCGGCGGAGGCGGGGATGAAGGGGGTCAGCAGGATGGCGCACACCCGCAGAGTCTCCAGCAGGTTGTACATGACGGCGGCCAGGCGCGCGCCGTTGGCCTCCATGTCTCTGGCCAGCACCCAGGGGGCGTTCTCGTCGATATACTTGTTGGCCCGGCCGATGACTTTGAAAATCTCCGCCAGAGCGTTCTGGAAGGCATAGCGCTCCATCTGCTCCTCGTACCGGTTCCGCAGGCCGGAGGCCAGGGACACCAGCTCCTGGTCCAGATCGCTGCTCTGGCGCTGTGTGGGCAGGACGCCGTTAAAGTACTTGCCCACCATGGACACGGTGCGGCTGAGCAGGTTGCCCAGGTCGTTGGCCAGGTCCACGTTGATGGTGCTGATGAGGGCCTCGTTGGAGAAGTTGCCGTCGGAGCCGAAGGGGAAGGTGCGCAGCAGGAAGAAGCGCAGGGCGTCCACCCCGAACTGCTCGGCCAGGATATAGGGGTCCACCACGTTGCCCTTGGACTTGGACATCTTGCC
>CALXGC010000097.1 GCA_944387755.1 uncultured Oscillospiraceae bacterium
CGGCGGTGCGGGCGGCCAGGTCCTTGATGGTCCGGCCCATGAGGGCCACCGCGTCCATGTCGATGCCCGCCTTGGTGGAGCCCACGTTGACGCTGGCGCACACCAGGTCGGTGGTGGACAGGGCCTCTGGGATGGAGGCGATAAGCTTCCGGTCGGCGTCGGTCATCCCCTTCTGCACCAGGGCGGAGAAGCCGCCGATGAAGTTGACGCCGGTTGTTTTGGCCGCCCGGTCCAGGGCGGCGGCGAAGGGGGCGTAGTTGTCCGTCTCCGCCGCCGCGGCCACCAGGGCGATGGGGGTGACGGAGATGCGCTTGTTGACGATGGGGATGCCGAACTCCTTCTCGATGGCCTCGCCGGTGGAGACCAGCTTCTCGGCGTACCGGGTGATCTTGTCGTAGATGGCGTCACAGGCCTGCCTGGGGTCGCTGCGGGCGCAGGAGAGCAGGGATATGCCCATGGTGATGGTGCGCACGTCCAGATGCTGCTGGTCGATCATCTGGATGGTCTGCATGATTTCGTGTTGACTGAGCATTGGGCGGTCCTCCTAAATGATGTCACGCTGCGGATTGGGCGCGCGGCCGGGTCGCTTTCGCTGCGGTTCGGGCTGGCCTCCGGGCCGCCCCGCGGCCCTGTGCTCGCCCTCACTCCGCTCCAAGCTCCCCTGCGCGCCTATCCTCCGCGCTTAGATTCGATGCATGGCGTTGAAGATGTCCTCCCGCTGGATGCGGATGGACAGGTTCCGCTCCTGGCCCGCCTTCTCCAGCAGGCCGGCAATCTCCACGATGGACTTGTCGCAGGCGGCGGTGTCCACCAGCATGACCATGGTGAAGTACTCCTGCAAAATGGTCTGGCTGATGTCCAGGATGTTGATGCTGTGCTGGGCCAGCAGGGAGCACACCGCGGCGGTGATGCCCACCTGGTCCTTTCCAATGACCGTGACAATGGCTTTCATATGCAATCTTCCTCTCTTGTGTGATGTGCGCGCCCTGCCGGGGGCCCCTTCTGGGCGCTTTTTGTTTACCGCTGGAGCTCGTCCAGGGTGAGCTGGAAGCCGGGGAGAAATTCCTCCATAAAATACTGGAGGGCGGGGAGGGGGTTCTGCTTCAGGGCCGCATAGGTCTGTTCCTCGGCGTTTTTGAACTCCAGGTTGCCGGCCTTGCGCTCCTCCACGCATTTCAGATAGGCGGACAGCTTGTCCGCCGCCTTCACCAGGGCGCGGATCTCCGGGTCCGGGATGGAGAGCGCCGGCTCGTACACCGGCCGGAACTCCTCCGGGAGCATGGACAGGAGCTTCCGCTCCGCCATAGCCTCCACCGACTTATAGGCCCCCTGGATGTCGGGGTTGTCGTATTTGATGGGGGTGGGCAGGTCGCCGGTGAGGATCTCGCTGGCGTCGTGGTCGAGGGCGGCCACCGCCGCCGCGCCGGGATCCACCTGGCCGCCGAATTTCTCGTTCTGAATCACGGCCAGGGCGTGGGCCAGCACAGCCACCATGTGGGAGTGCTCCTGAATATTCTCCGGGTCTGTGTTGCGCATCAGCCCCCAGCGGGTGATGTATTTCATGCGGGCAATCATGGGGAAAAAGCCGCCGGACAAAGCAAACGCCCCCTTTTTTGAAGTCTCTGCTATTTTACCACAGCTCTCCCGGGCTGTAAACCAAAGCCGGGCCTTTTCTTTTTCGTGGACTTTTTCCCCCTGCTGATGTAAAATAAAGAAAATAAATTGGATTTCAGGCGGATTCCGCCGGGGAGGAGAGAACGCAATGGTCAAGAACCTGACGGAGGGGCCGCCGCTGAAGCTGCTCTTTTTCTTCGCGCTGCCCATGGTGGCGGGCAACCTGTTTCAGCAGCTCTACAACATGGTGGACACCATGGTGGTGGGAAAGTTTGTGGGGGAGGACGCGGTGGCGGCCGTGGGGTCCTCCTTTCCCATCGTGTTTTTGTCGGTGGCGGTGGCGTCGGGGCTGTCCATGGGGTGCAATGTGGTGGTGTCCCAGCTCTTCGGGGCGGGGCGCATTCACGAGATGAAGTCCACCATCTCCACCGCCATCCTGTCCCTGAGCGGTCTGGGCCTGCTGATTATGCTGCTGGGGACCCTGCTGTCCGGCCCGCTGCTGGAGCTGCTGGGCACAGACCCAGATATTATGACCGACTCCAGGCTCTATTTGCAGATCTACTTCGGCGGAGCGGTGTTTTTGTTCCTCTACAACACCCTCAACGGCATCTACAACGCCCAGGGGGACAGCCGGACGCCGCTGATTTTCCTGATGATCTCCAGCCTGACGAACATTGTGCTGGACCTGGTTTTCGTCATCAACTTTGAAATGGGAGTGGCCGGGGTGGCCTGGGCCACGCTGATTGCCCAGGGCCTGTGCGCCGTGTGCTCTCTGCTGGTGCTGTTCCGGCGGCTGAAGCGGATGCCCTGCGAGGAGGGGCGGCGGGGGGAGAGGATCCCCCTCTTCCACCCCCTGGCGGTGCGCCGCATCGCCCGCATCGGCCTGCCCTCCATGCTTCAGCAGTCCCTGGTGTCCCTGTCCATGATGATGATGCAGGGCCTGGTGAACTCCTATGGCAAGGTGCTTGTGGCCGGCTACACCGCCGCCACAAAAATCGACAGCCTGGCCATGCTGCCCAACATGAACTTCTCCAACGCTATGTCCAGCTACACCGCCCAGAACATCGGCGCGGGGAAGTATGAGCGGGTTAAGGAGGGGCTGAAGGCCAACCTGCTCATGGTGGTGCTCTTCTCCCTGACCATCACGGCGCTGATTTTCCTCTTCGGCAACCAGCTGCTGGGGCTGTTTCTGGACCCGGAGGACGCCTCCGGGGCGCTGGGGTACGGTCTGGCCTATATGCACACCGTGTCCGTGTTCTACATCCTCATGGGCCTGCTGTTCGTCTCCAACGGAATGCTCCGGGGGGCGGGGGATATGGGGGCCTTCACCCTGAGCTCCATGTGCAACCTGTTCTCCCGGGTGGGCGTGGCCTACGCCCTGGCTTATCTGACGCCCCTGGGGGTCAACGCCATCTGGTGGTCCATCCCCGCCGGATGGGCGGTGGGGGCAGCCGTCTCTCTGTCCCGGGTGCGCAGCGGCCGCTGGAAAAGGAAGGCCGTGGCCGACCGGTAAAGAAAAAACAGCCGTCTCTCCGGACGGCTGTTTTTTTGTCAGAAGACGGTCTGCACCAGCAGCATATAGCATACGGTTCCCCCGGCGATGGAGAGCAGCATCTGCCGCTTCCACAGGTGGAGGGCCGTCACCAGGGCGATGGAGAGGGCCTCCGGAATGCCGCAGCCGCCGGAGAACAGGTCCACCGACCGCAGGCAGTAGACCACCAGCAGGCCGAACACCGCGCCGGGGAGCACCCGGCCCAGGTATTGAATGTACCTGGGCGTCTCCCGCCCGGCGGGGAAGATCAGAAAGGGGAGAAACCGGGTGAGCATGGTCCCCAGCACCACCATAGCGATGGTGAGAATCTGTTCCGTCAAGGTCATGCCGGGTTCCCCTCTCTGTCCAGCGCCCCCCGCAGCAGGGAGAGGGCGCCCAAAATGGCCAGCATGGCCGGGATGAGAAAATTGTCCGGGCCGAACAGCGCCAGGCACGCCCCGGAGGCCCCCAGTCCCACCAGGGCGCTGGTGTGGTTTTTGTCCTTCAGCCACTGCTCCAGGAAGATGACCACGAACATGGCGGTCATGACAAAGTCCAGCCCCTCGGTGTCAAAGTGGAGGAATCCCCCGAAAATGCCCCCCAGAGTGGAGCCGGAGAACCAGTAGAAGTGATTCAGCAGGGTGACGAAGAACATAAACCACCCCCGGTCCACTCCCTCCGGAATCCGCGCGGTGTAGTTGATGGAAAAGCTCTCGTCGCACATGCCGAAAATCAGATAGAGCTTCTTCCACCCCAGCCCCCGGTACTTGTCCAGCATGGACAGGCCGTAGAACAGGTGCCGGGCGTTGACCATCAGGGTCAGAAACAGCGCCTGGAAAGGGTTGAAGGCCCCCAGCAGCAGGTTCACCGTGATAAACTCCACCGACCCGGCAAAAATCGTCAGGCTCATAGCCATGGGATAGACGAAGGAGAACCCGGACACGTTCATATAGATGCCGTAGGTCAGGCCCAGAAACCAGAACCCGGCGAAAATGGGAATCGTATAGGGAAACGCAGCCCGGAGCGCCCGGAGCTGCACCGCATAGCGGCTCATAAAAATCACCTCGGCGGGGCGGACTGTGGCCGCCTGTGAATCAAATGTTTTCCAATCCTCCGCCGCCCCCTCACCCGGCCCTTCGGGCCGCCTTCCCCCCGGCGGGGGAGGCTTTGGGAAAAGCGGGCGCGCTTTAAATTCCCAAAATCCGGGTGGCAAAGAAGAAGTAGATGAGCAGGGACAGGGCGTCCACGATGGTGGTGATGAAGGGGGAGGCCATGACGGCCGGGTCGATGCCGATTTTTTCGGCGGCCATGGGGAGGGTGCAGCCCACGATTTTGGCGCACAGCACGGTAAACACCAGGGTGAGGCACACCACCAGGGGCACCAGAGGCGTCACCTCCGGGTTGTTCATCAGCCAGCGGTCCACCAGCATCATTTTGACAAAGTTGGCGCAGGCCAGGCACACCCCGCACAGCACGGCCACCCGAATTTCTTTCCACACCACGGCGGCGATGTCGGCAAACTCAATCTCGTCCAGGGACAGGGCGCGGATGACGGCCACGGAGGACTGGGAGCAGGTGTTTCCGCCAGTGCCGGAGAGCATGGGGATAAAGGAGGACAGCACCACGCAGGCGGTGAGGGCGCTTTCGAATTTGGTGATGATAATGCCGGTGAAGGTGGCCGACAGCATCAGCAGCATCAGCCAGGGAATGCGGGAGCGCCAGGTCTCAAAGACGCCGGTCTTCAGATAGGGCTTGTCGGAGGGGAGGATGGCGGCCATCTTCTCAAAGTCCTCGGTGGTCTCCTCCTCGATGACGTCCATGGCGTCGTCGAAGGTGACAATGCCCACCAGCCGGCTCTCTCCGTCCACCACGGGGATGGCGGACAGGTCGTACTTGTTGAGCATCTGGGCCACGTCTTCCTTGTCGTCGTGGGTGTTTACCGACACCACGTTGGTCTCCATAATATCCCGGATTTTTGTCTCATAGGCGGACAGGAGCAGGCGCTTGACGGTGACGACCCCCAGCAGCACCCGGTTTTGGGTGACATAGCAGGTGTAGATGGTCTCCTTGTCCATGCCCTCCTTCCGGATGCGGGCGAAGGACTGCTCCACGGTGGCGTCCGGGTGGAGGAAGATGTACTCCGTGGTCATGATGGACCCGGCGGAGTCCTTGGGGTAGTTGAGCAGCTGGTTAATCTGGCTGCGGGCCGCCGGGTCGCTGTTGCGCAGAATCCGGGAGACCACGTTGGCGGGCATATCCTCAATGACGTCCACGGTGTCGTCCAGGTACAGCTCGTCCAGCACCTCCCGCAGCTCCTTGTCGCTGAGGGCGTTGATGAGGCGCTCCTGGTCGTCGGAGTCCTCCAGCTCGGTGAACACCTCGGCGGCCAGCTCCTTGGGCAGCAGGCGGAAGACCAGCACCGTCTCCTCCGGCCCCAGCTCGTCCAGAAACTCGGCGATGTCCACCTCGTTCATTTCCAGCAGAATGTCCCGCAGCTTGCGGAACTGTTTGGTTTGGACCAGCCCGGCGAGCTGCTCCGCGTCGTATTTCTCCTGCATCAGGCTCTCCCCTTTCAAGCTTTTTTGTAGGCGTCTGGGTGAAAGCGGGACGCAAAAAAACCACAGAGCGCAGGGCGCCTGTGGCTGTTACGGACGGCAAAACGCGCCACGGGACCGCCGGCCGGACCTCCGGCCGTCCGCTCCCCTGGCGGGCTATGGTGCGGCGGAGCGGGAGCCCCCAGGCTTCGGCTCCGCCGCGTACCGTTCGTGACAGCAGTCTTTTTGCTCCCGATTGGAACTTCGGCCCTCCATGGAGGCTCCACATCCTTTCCGCGCCGGTATATCCGCTCCGTCCGGGGGAGCGGCGCTTCGCCTGCTCAGTATAGCACAGCCTCCGGCGCAAATTCAAGAAAAATCTATGCAAAGCGGCGGCGGTGATTGAGACCTATGACCAGGAGCGGGTGGACCGCCTGTGCCAGGCGGTGACGGCGGCCCTGTACGACCTGAAGGTCTGGGCGCAGCTCAGCGACGAGGCAGTGGACGAGACCGGCCTGGGGGACAAGGCGACAAAGCGCAACAAGCGCAACAAGCTGAAGCTGATTCTCCGGGACTGCCTGCGGGCCAGGAGCGTGGGCGTCATCGAGGAGATTCCGGAGAAGGGCCTGGTGAAGTACGGCAAGCCGGTGGGGGTGATTGCCTCCCTGGTGCCCACCACCAACCCCTGCCTGACCCCGGCGGGCCAGGTGATTTACGCCATCAAGGCCCGCGACGTCATCATTTGCAGCCCCCACCCCAGAGCGAAGGCCGTCACCAACCGGTGCATTGACATCATCCGGGACACCCTGATCCGGGAGGGCGCCCCCGCCGACATCATCCAGGGCATTGAGCAGCCCAGCATCGCCCTCACCCAGGAGCTGATGAAGCGCTGCGACCTGGTCATCGCCACCGGCGGCCGGCCCATGGTGAAGTCCGCCTACTCCTCCGGCACGCCGGCCTACGGCTCCGGCGCGGGCAACGCCACCGTCATCATCGACGACACCGCCGACACCCCGGAGCGCCAGGCGGAGGCCGCCCGGAACACCCGCATCTCCAAGACCTCCGACTTCGGCTCCGGCTGCTCCTGCGACGGCAACCTGGTCATCCACGCCTCCGTCTACGGCCAGATGGTGGAGGCCCTGAAGGCCGAGGGGGGCTATCTGGCCAGCGAAGAGGAGGCCGAAAAGCTCAAAGACGTCATGTGGGACGAGACGGGACACCGCCTGCCCGCCACCGTGGCCATCAGTCCCCAGAAGCTGGCCGAGGCCGCCGGCTTTACAATCCCCGCCGGCTGCAAGTTCATCATGGTGACGGGGGGCGGCATCGGCCAGATCGGAAAAGAGCACTTCTTCTCCTCCGAGAAGCTGACCACCCTGCTGGCCCTGTTCAAGTACGAGGAGACTATCTGCGCCCTCTGTCTGCTGGCCTTATTATCTCATCTGGCTGATGAAACAACAAGTGGGTTTCATGCGGTTCCCCACCACATCTAAACCGTAAATCCATTATACGAGGAGAACGCTATGTCCATGGAACTGGTATCCGATGTAATTCTCTGCGAGGTAGGCCCCAGGGACGGCCTTCAGAACGAGAAGAAGCTTTTGACCACGGAGGAGAAGGTGGAGCTGATTCAGGGCTGTGTGGAGGCGGGGTTTCAGGTGATTGAGGCCGGCTCCTTCGTCCACCCCAGGGCGGTCCCTCAGATGGCGGACACCGGCGAGGTGTTCCAGCGGCTGGAGAAGCGCCCCGGCGTGGAGTACCGCGCCCTGATTGCCAACCTCAAGGGGGTGGAGCGGGCGGCGGCCTGCGGCTGCAAAAAGGTGAAGCTGAACGTCTCCGCCAGCAGGGCCCACAATTTGGCCAATCTGAACTGCACGCCGGCGGAGACGGTGGCCGGCTTCCGGCGCTGTGCGGAGGCGGCCCGCAGCGGCGGCCTTGAGGTCTCCGGCTCCATCTCCATGGTCTTCGGCTCCCCCTGGGAGCGGGAGATTCCGCTGTCCGACGTCAAAGAGATTGTGGAGGCCTATCTGGCGGTGGGGGTGGAGGAGATCTCCCTCTCCGACGCCTCCGGCCAGGCCTATCCCACCCAGGTGTACCGGATCTGCACCCAGATGGCCGCCGCCTATCCCCAGGTGACGTGGTGGCTCCACTTCCACAATACCCGCGGCCTGGGAATGGCCAACATTCTGGCCGGAATGCAGGCGGGCTTCCGCCGCTTTGACACCGCCTTCGCCGGGGTGGGGGGCTGTCCCTTCGTCCCCGGCGCGGCGGGCAACGTGGCCACGGAGGACGTGCTCCACCTGTGCGGCGAGATGGGGGTCCGGACCGGCATTGACCTGGACCGTGTCCTCCAGGTAAGCCGGCGGCTGGTCTCCATTCTGGGCCACTCCACAGACAGCTATCTGCTCCGGGCCGGAAAGTCCAGAGCCCTGATTCTGGACCTGCCTGCGGGGCGGAAAAAATAACCGGCGGCCGGCGTCTCAGCCGTGCGCCTGTAAAATGAAAGTAGACGCTCACAAAAGTGTGTATTTTTAGAAGGTCCACAGAGACGACTCGTCCTCCTGGGCCTGCTCCAGGTCCTCCGGCTCCTTCGGAGCGGCCCGCTGGAGGCGGCCGGCCTGTCCGCCGGACCGGCGGGCGGCTCTGGGGAGCGCCAGAGGGATCTCTCTCAGATTCTCCGGAAGCTCCTCCAGCATTTGGGCGTCAATCTGGAATTTTTCCTCCAGGATTTTCCCCAGCGCGGCCAGCAGGGCGGCCGCGGCGGAGAGGCAACCGAAAACGCCCCCGCTTCCGGCCAGCAGCGGGGTGAATCCGCCGGCCAGGGCGGCGCCGGCCAGCAGCGCCGTGGTCTGGAAGGCAGCGGACAGGGCGTTTTTTCTGCCGTCCGTCTCCCGCTGGGAGAGCCGGCCGGTCTGGGCCTCCCGGCGGATGCGGTGCGTCAGGTCCTCGGCGCAGAGGCAGAGGGTGGTCTGGGCCAGAGAGGCGTCTCTGGGGAGGCCGGACAGCTCGCCCCGCTTTCCCATGGCGTAGAGCGTCATGGCGTTCACGGCCAGAACCAGCTCCCCGGCGGCGTTCACCCGCCGCCGGTTCCGGGCGGCCGCGCCGTCCTCCGGGGGCAGCAGCCGGTCCGGCGCGGCGGCCTCTCCCGCGGCGGAGAGCTGCGCCAGAATCTGGTTCCGCTGCTCCGGGGGCAGAGGGGCCAGGGCCGCCTCCAGGGCCTCCGGACAGCCCTGGGGGTCCCGCAGCGCCCCGTCGTAGCAGTCCTGAAAGCGCGCCATCCAGAGCAGAAGCTCCTGGGCCATCTCCCCGCCCTGCTGCGGGGATTTGTCCGCCAGACTGCCGCAGTACAGCGCCTGGAGCAGCTCCTGGGCGCTGAGGTCCTCCTGTAAATAGCTCCAGGCGCGGGCCGAGCGCCGGATGAGGGCGGCGCGTTCCTGTTGGGTGAGATTCACGGCGCACCCCCTGTCACTGGCACAGGCGGCGGAGGGCGTTGGACTCCAGCCGGGAGGCAATCCGCTCAATCCGCCCCCGGAGGGCGTAAAACAGCGCCCGGTCATAGGGCCGCTGCATGGCGCAGGGCCCGGTATATTTTGCCTCCGCCTCGTTCTGTTCGTGAAAGGCGCAGGTATAGAACTCCTTCCGGAAGAGAAGCTGGTCCGGGCTGGAGACGGGGGTGAAATTCTCCCGCATCAGCTGCACATAGCAGGCGGCGATTTTGTCCAGGCTGGCGCTGCTGCTGCCCAGGGTGGTGATGGCGGGGTCCTCGACGGCGGCCTTCAGGGCCTGGAGCCAGGCGGTCAGGCTGATGGGGGCCCGGAGCTGGTCCTGGGGGATTCGAATCAGGGCGTTGACGGTGATTTTCTGGATGTCCGCCCCGGAGAGGAATTTAATGCCCTCAGGGTGTTCGGGGTCCCTGCCCTCCATCAGCAGGTCCATAATTTTTTGCAGGGCGTTGTCGGTGAAGCAGCCCATCACCTCGTCGTCCTGGAACAGGGGGTGCAGCTCGCCGGCCATGCCCTGTTCGCTGGCCGTCTGCCTGCGCAGGCGCTCCGCCCGGCGCATCTGTTCCCGGAAGATCTCCCTGCACTCGTCGTTGGTGGGCATATAGACGGAGAAGAGGGCGTCGAAGCGGCCGCTGCGGAAGAACTCCGCCGGGAGCTGGCTGATGTCGTTGGCGGTGGCGAAGATGAAGCAGGGCTTTGTATTTTCCTGCATCCAGGTCAGCAGGCGGCCGAACATCCGCTTAAAGGTCCCGCCGTCGCCGCTGCCGGACGCCGCGCCGCTGAAGCCCTTCTCCAGCTCGTCAATCCAGAGGATGCAGGGGGACATGGCCTCCGCCTGGGCCAGGGCCTGGCGGAGATTCCGCTCCGAGTCGCCCACCAGTCCCCCCATGAGCTGGTCCATATCCATCCGCACCATGGGGACGCCCCACCGGCGGTACAGAATCTTGGCGGCCTCCGATTTGCCGCAGCCGGGCACGCCGCACAGCAGCACGCCCTTGGGCGCGGGCACGCCCCGGTTCAGGGCGTACTCGTGGCGGCTGTTTTTGCCCATGCGTTTGCCGGTCTCGTCCGCCCAGCGCTTATAGGCGGCCATGCCCCCCAGGCTGTCCTGGGCGGCGCGGGCCTGCCGCTCCCTCTTTTCGCGGTAGAGCTGTAAAAGGCCGCCGGAGCTGCCGATGGCCTGGGCCTTGGCGTCCAGCAGCAGCTCCTCCCGGACGTCCCGGAAGAGCAGGGGCTCTTCGTCCCCGCTGTCCACCCACAGCAGCCGCTCCACGCAGCGCTCCGCCTGAATCAGGCTGAAGCCCGTCATCTGCAGGGCGATCTCGCGGGCGTAGTCCGGGTCCTCGAAGGGGTGGCCGTTTTCCTCGGCCAGGCTGCGGACGATCTCCATGATCTCCCAGGTCTGAGGGTATCCGGCGGCGAACACCTCGGTATAGGGCTTCAGGTCCCTGGGGAGCAGGGCGGGGTCGCCGTAGAGGAGCACGCAGCTGTTCCGCAGGGCGGAGGAGACGTTCCGGCAGGCGGCGTAGCTGCGGGCATACCGGCGGAGGGCGGAGATCATGCCGGCCTCCCCCCGGCCTCTCCCGCTCCAGGAGGCCTGGGTGAGGTGCAGCAGGACCAGGCAGGGGGGCTTCTGATAGGACATCAGCCCGCCCTCCGCGCTCAGCTCCTCCAGGGCCTCCGGCTCCTCGAAGAAGTTTCCGCAGGCCTCCAGGCCGTCGGGCCGCATCCCCACATAGGCGTAGTAGTGGGCGTCGTGGCCGTCCCAGCCGCCGTCCTCCGGCCTGAGCAGGTCCACAAATTTTCCCTCCAGGGCCAGCCGGCGCATCAGGACAATCTCCTCGGTGTCCACCATAATCAGCGGCGTTTTGGCCTGATAGGCCTGGCGGCATTGTGCAATCAGCCTGTCCAGCACCTTTGTGCGGCTGCTGTCCATAAAATAGCCTCCTTCTCGCTCAGCGCCGGAACGCCTCCAGGGCGGCGACGCGGTGTTTGCTGACGGGATAGAAATTGGAGTGCACATACCCCCGCTGGTCCAGCAGCAGGCACTCCGCCTGGCGGAATTCCACCTGGACGATGGGCTCCTCCGGCAGGGACGCGCCGTAGGTCAGCCGGTGGGAGTACGCCGCGCAGTCGAGTCCATACTCGCTGAGCAGAATCCACCCCTCGTCCTCGTACTCCGGGGCGAACCCGATGATTTTCAGGCCGGAGCAGTCGAAGGCGCGGGCGCCGTCCCGGCCGGAGACCACCAGACAGCCGCCGGTGCGCTCCATCCGGCAGGCCGGCGTCTGGGCCGCCACGGGGTGGAGCCACACCGGGACGCCGCCCACAAAGTTGAGGTACCGGTAGTCCCCCGGCGCAATCCGCGCCTCCCTGGGAGCGGCGTCCTGGGGGCCGTCGTACAGAAGAAGGGTGACGGGGACGTTCCGGCTGCCCTGGCGGTGGGGCGCGGCCAGGATTCTTCTGGGGGTAATGACCGCCCCCGCCTCCAGAAGCTGCGCCGCCCCCTGGTTCATCAGAATGCGGTAGGGCCGCTGCCGGGCCGGAAGCACAATGTCGCCGCCGCCGTCCAGAACCAGCCAGCCCTCGCCGGCGGCGGTTGGGGCGTCTTGGCGGAGATAGGCGCGTTTGGCCTCCTCCGGCGTCAGGGGGCAGGCCTTCAGGTCCTTGCCGGCCAGGCCGTAGCCCGCGGCCAGCAGGCAGAACAGCCGCTGCCAGTCCGCCTCCGGCAGGCCGGAGGCGCGGGAGAGCGCCCAGAGCTCCTCCAGCCGCTGCCGCTGGACGGGGCTGGAGAAGTGCTCCCGCAGGCGGGCCCTCTGCCAGTACTCCGGGAGGCTGCACAGGGCCCAGTCGTCCCCGGCGTACTCCATGGGGGAGGCGTAGCCATACGCCTTCTCCGGGTAGAAGGCGGCGAAATAGAACATCTCCGTGTGGTACATGGCCACGGGGGACAGAAAGCGGCACTGCTGCTGAAAGAAGCCGGCGGCCAGCTCCCGGCTGCCCAGCAGGTCCTGGGGGCGGAAGCAGTCCCGGTACCGCATGGGGCCGGTGACAGCCCGTCCCCCCATCATAAACTGTTTCATGTCACCCTTCCTTTCCGGTTCCGGCTCCGGTCCGGTCTCTGAAGGCCCCACTCAGGAGGGCTTGCTGTCATAGACCAGGAACAAAACCTTGCCCAGGGCAATCTCGGCCTGGTCCTGGAGGCCGGAGACAAACTCCGGCTGGAGAATCTCCACCTTCCCCACGGCCTGTTCCGTCTTGGCGGCGGCTTTTTTCTCAATTTCGCTGCGGGAGGCGGCCGCCGTGAGCCTGCGGGCAATCTTGCCCAGGAATTTGGCGCTGAGCTTTGTGTTGTTCTTCCGGACGAAGGCCGTCACTTTTTCCTGAAAGCCATCGCTGTCCAGCGTCACGGCCAGGGCCAGGAGGGCCGCGGCGGCCAGGGGCTGGAGGGCGATCAGGCCAAAGGCGAAGGCGTACAGGACGGAGCTGAGGGTGGAGAACAAAATGCCGGGGACGATGGCGGTGATCCACGTCTGGTTGATGAGGCTGGCCAGATTCAGATTCTGGAGGATGGCCTCCTTCTGGGCGGCGGTCAGCTGGGAGAGCCTTGGGGCCGCCGTCAGGCTGACGCCGTAAATGCCGTCGGAGATTTTGTTGACTTCCTCGTGAATTTTGCCCACGGCGTCGGAGAAATGCCGGCTGAACAGCTCCTGGATGGCCTGCTGGCCGGCCTCGCCCACCAGACGCCCGTCCTCTCTGGTCCGCTGGTTGACGCTGTCGGTAAACTGTCCTACGGTGAGGGGCCCGACGGCGCTGGCGGAGGCGGCGCAGTCCCGCATGTCGTCGCACACCACCTGGACGATATGGGCGGAGAGCTCCCGGACGAAGGCCTGATACTGGTCCGCGCTCAGCTTCTCCGCAAAAGCCCGGTACTCCTCCACATAGTCCCTGCCCCGAATTTCCAGGCTCTTGCCGTAGCACAGGCCCTTGGCCACGGAGGAGGACGGGTCCCGGCTCTGGAGGACCTGGACGCCGTAGATCTGCTGGACCATATCCCGCATCCCGGAGACAAAGCTGGTCCCGCCGGTGAGGATGATGCCGCCGCAGGGGCCGGCGAGGGCCTTGGTATACTGTACGAACTCCCGGCAGAGCTCCAGCCAGGACTGCTTTGGGGAGAAGTGTCCGTTGAGCTGAATACTCTTCCGGTTCAGCGCCCGGCCCATAAAGGCGGCGTTCATGGTGAACTGGAGCTGAAGGCCGCTGGGGGACTCCGGATTCACACGGCCTTCGCTGTCCACGCCCCAGATGGGGATGACCTGCACGCCCAGGGAGTCCTGGCTGGGGTAGAAGGCCTCCTTCATCTCCCGGAGCTGGACCAGGAGCATCTGCCGCTGTTCCTGGGGGATCTGCGCCCTGGTCAGCCCGCTGTCCTCCAGGGCTGTTTCCAGCATCTGCTCGTCCAGGTCGTAGCCGCCCAGCCGCAGGCTGCGGGTGATCAGCCGCTTTCCCATCTGTACATAGGTAAAATCCAGGGTGGAGGAGCCGGCGTCCAGCACCGCGACGCCCTCCTCCATGGGGAGGGCCTTGGACTGGGTCTCCTCCGCGCTGAGGACGGCGGCCATGATGGCCGCGGTGGACTCTGGCAGCACCGACACATGGGGGCACTGGGTAGCCCGCCGCAGCAGCGCCTGATAGCGCTCCATGGCCGGGAGGCTGGCCCAGGTCTCGGAGGCGGGGCAGCCGGCGGTGAGCAGGACCCGGCCCCGGGCCGCCGCCTCCGCCAGCTTGGGCTGATAGTGCAGAATCTGCCTCCAAAGGGCGCCGATGAAGGCCTCCAGCAGATGCTGGTGGGTGTGTTCCGCGTCGATTTTTGTCTCCCACTTGGCGGGCTCCACCTTGAAGTGCTGGAAGAATCCGGGGGCGTTCCTGGCCTTCCTGCCGATGACAGCCCCGCCGCTGGTAAATCGAATCAGGGTGGGCAGCTTGGCGTCGTCCTCATAGTTCATGCGCAGCCGCTCCACAGCGGCTCCGCCGTTTTCCCCCGCCGCCTGGAGGCGGCGGAACAGGTAGGCCACGGTCTCCCCGTGGCCCACGTCAATGCCCACCACATAGTCGTATTGGGCGCACAGCATCCGGTCATAGACCAGGGACCGCTGAAAGGGGCTGCCCATGAACCAGCAGGCGGGACGGGCGGCTTCTGCTGTTGTTGACTGTACCATCTTTGCATCTCCTTACCGCTGTTTTTATGGCTGCTCCGCCGGCGGGCGGTATACGTCCAGAAGCTGTCCGCACAGCGCCTCCGCGTAGGAGCGGACGGCCCGGCGGTAATCCTCCGCCGTCCAGCCGGCCTCCTGGTCCAGCCGCCCGGCGCGGGCCAGCGCCGCCATAGCCCGCATGGCCTCCAGAAGCTGTGCGTTGTCCAGCTCCAAAGGCTCGCAGCCCAACCGGGCGGAGAGGTCCTTCAGCGCCTCCTCCAGCTTGTCCAGCTGCCGCAGCATGGGGCGGATGTTGGTGTTGTACGCCCCCGCCCGCATCAGGGGGAGGCTGTCCTCCCGGTCCAGGGCGGACGCGGCGTACTGCCGCAGGGCGCAGCCGAAGAAGCGGAAGCCGCCGTCCTGGTAGTAGGCCCTGTGGATCTCCCGGTCCATCAGCTCCGTCAGCCGCCGCCGGCTCTCCGGGGCCTCTCCGGGCCCCGGAGGAGGCGGGCCGCCGCGGCAACGCTGTGCCAGGAGGGCCAGCTCCCGCTCCAGCTCCTGGAGCTCGCCGGCCTTTTTCCGGACCCAGATTTGAATTCTTTCCCTCATAAAAGCCGCCTCACAGTACCGGCCTCAAAAGAACGCGGGGGCGGTCTCCGCCGCTTCCTCTTCTTCCTCCCGGAGGTCCGGCGCTCCGGCCGGCGCGGGCCGGGCCGCCTCCGCGGCGGCGGTCTCCGCCCTGTCCCGCCGGGTCAGGATGGAGAGCTGGCCCACCAGGGCCGCCGTCTTGTCGGAGAGGACCGCCATCGCCGCGCCGCCGGCGACGGCCGCCGCGCCGATGACCTGGTGGACCAGGGCCTCGTGCCGGATGTTGGCGACCCAGCCGGCAACCATGTCGGCGTCCGCTATGGCGTACTGGATGCCGGGTGCGCCGGAGGCGGTGGTTGCCGTGGCGAACTCCGAGAACACGGCGGGAATCTCCAGCACGGCGTTGGCGTTGACCGCCTCCGCCATCGCCGCCGCCGTCTGCGCCGCCGCCATCGCCGCCCCGGTGTTAAAGACGAAGATTCCCACGCCGATGATCACCGCCGCAATGGCGGCGGCCAGCAGGATCTTTCGGGCCATATCCCTGGAGAGGAAGCCCCTGGAGACGGCGTCCGCCGCCGCCTGGGCCTGTACGCCGGCGCAGGCGAGGTTGGCGGCCTCGTGGATGGTCATGGAACCGCCGCTGTTCAGGTAGAGCTCCATGGCGGCGATGCACTTGTAATTTGTGCCGTTTTCCCCCAGGGCCGCCGCCGAAGCGAGGTAGTCGCCGGAGGCCGCAAGCTTTCTGGCCAGGGCCTGCATGGCCTCCGGGGGCAGATAGAAGTTCTGAACGGCCTGCCGGACGGCCTTCTCCAGGTCCTTCGGGGAGGCGGGATGACGGCTGCGGAGCTGCCGGGAGTAGTAGCGCCAGAAGAGCTCGTCCGTGGAGACGCCCCGCTCCAAATCCTGCCGCAGGCCGGGGTCCTGGTGGGCGGTCAGGCCGAAGTACAGCTTGTGGAGGGCCAGCGTCCGCTGCTCGCCGCCCAGGTCCTGAAGGCTCTCCAGAAGCTGATTGAGCACCGCCATAGCGTCCGCGCTGACCGCGTCCCGGATTCCCTCGCAGCTGGCCGCGGCGGCAATGCACTGCTGGGCCGTCTCCCCGGCCTGGTCGGGGTCAACGCCCCTGCTGGTCTGCATCTGGATCAGCGTCTCCGTCAGGCTGCCCGTCTCCGCCGCCTGAAGCATCCGGGTGTAGATCTGACGGGAGAAGGTCTTGGTGAAAAAATTCTCCTGCTGTTTCATAAGCTTGCCGCTCCTTTTCTTTGTTTTTGGCTTCAGGGGTTCCGCCCTGAGCTTTGACTACAGTATAGCGGCGGGGCGCCGGGAAAGATACCGCCCGGCGGGAAAAAGAATGCGCGTTTAAAGGGGGTAGAGGTTGACATAGCAGGGCTGTCCGTCCCGGCCGGCGGAGAAGTGGTCCAGGATTTTCTGCATCTCCATGGGCCGGCAAAAGCCGCAGCGGATGCCGGCGAGGACCACCAGGTCCCGGCGCACGGCAAAGGCGCTGCCGGCGGTCTCCATGAACGTTCTGGCGGCGGACTCCTTCAGGCTGTATCCGATGACCAGCTTCAGCAGGGTCTCCTGGCTGGTTCTTCTGGCCTGGCTCTCTCCGCGGACGGGGTAGAAGGCCTCCCAGGCGTCTGTGCTGATCCAGGCGTAAATCAAAAAGCTGGAGACGTTCATCCCTGTGGCCGCCTGAAGCCGGTGGACCTCCGCCCGCAGGACCTCGCCGACCGGGAAGACCTGGCGGATGACCCGGCGCTCGAACTCCGGCAGCTCCTCAGGTGTCAGGGCAAGGCCGCGGCGGATTTTTTCCAGGGTGGCCTCGCCGGTGTAGTTCCGGCAGTTCAGAAAGTTCAGCCACGCTTTGGCCGGAATGCCCGCCTCCTTCCGGAAGCGGATTTGTTCCCTGGACGCAAGGGCCTCCTCCAGAAAGTCCAGACCGCTTTTCCGGTCCGCCCTGGAGAGCATCCGAAATTCCAGAAACATCCGGCCGGACAGGCCCAGGGCGGTCTGGTTTTCCTGCACAATCTGAAACAGCCGCGTGTCCGCCGCCGGAACGGCGGACAGGAATTCCTCCCGCGCGGCGGCGTCGAGGCCGAGCTCCTCCAGCCGCGCCAACCCGCGGCGCAGCAGCTTTCCGGCAACATAGTCCGGCAGGGCCCTCCGCAGCTTCTGAATTTCAGGGTCGTACAGCAGCTGGTTGAGATGCTCCTCCAGACGGACAAAATCAAATTCAGCCATCTTCCTGGTTTTGCGCCGCCTCTCTTTTGTTCATCACACGTTCCTGCCTTCTGGAAACTGTGGCGGATGTTTCCTCTGCTTGCCGTTTATTATATCAAAAAGACAGCGGAATGGCCACATGCAAAAAGGAAAATGCGGCTTTTTTGTTCGGACAGGCAAATGGAAATTGACGGGGCCGGAAGGCTCTGATAAACTGGAGGCGTGATAGTTTGGACGGGGCTCCCCCAGCCGCCTGCGGCGGCAGCCCCCTCAAAGAGGGGACCGGCCTCCCTCTCTGAGGGAGGTGGCGCGGAGCGCCGGAGGGAGCCGTTTCCCCGGCCTCCCTCTCTGAGGGAGCTCCCCCAGGCGCCTGCGGCGCCAGCCTCCTCCAAGTGCCGGCCAGCCTCCCTCTCTGAGGGAGGTGGCGCGAAGCGCCGGAGGGAGCCGTTTCCCCAGCTTCCCTCTCTGAGGGAGGTGGCGCGGAGCGCCGGAGGGAGCTGTTTCCCCGGCCTCCCTCTCTGAGGGAGGCGGCGCGAAGCGCCGGAGGGAGTTTTAAGAAAGGAGGCCGCCATGTCCCTGCCATACCGCCATCAGTTAATTCCCCGGGCGAAAGAACTGCGAAAAAATGCGACCCGGCAGGAAAACCATCTGTGGTACGATTTTCTTCGTACATATCCGGTTCGTTTCCAGCGGCAGAAGGCAATTCAGCAATTTATTGTCGATTTTTACTGTCATAAAGCGGGACTGGTGATTGAGCTGGACGGTTCCCAGCACGACGGGGCGCAGGGGCAGGCCTATGACAGGGAGCGGGACGCCGTGCTGTCCGGTCTGGGGCTGAAAATTCTGCGGTTTTCCAACGCCCGGATTGACCGGGAGTTTGCGGCTGTCTGCGCCGGCATTGACCGGGCCGTACAGGAGTCCCGCTGCCTGGAGCAGGAAAAGAATGGGTATCCCAAACAAAAATTTTGAATGTAAAAGATTCGATTTTGGAAAAATTTCTGTTGACATCTGGTTTCTCTGGTGATAAACTCTTGCACATAAATTTGAAAAAACTTCAAAGGCGTTGATGGAGAAAAGTACCGCGGAAGTTCCGGGACAGTGAGCGGGGGAGAGTGAGAACCCCGTACCAAAGAGTCCGCGGGAAGAACACTCCGAAGCCGCGACCTGAACGCAGGAAACTGTCAGTAGGTGAGACGGGTTGTGACCGTTACATCACAGGGGCTTGTTAGAGCCTTTCAAAGGGGCCCCCTCCGGGGGCAAATCAGGTGGCACCGCGGATCGCAGCTATTCGTCCTGGAAATCAGGACGAGTAGCTGCGATTTTCATTTTGGAGGTGCTGTTTATGTGCGCAATCATGGGATTTTCCCGCAAAACGCTCTCCCGGGCGGAGCTGCTGCCCTTCTTTGAGCGGACCCGGTCCAGAGGGCCGGACATGTCCAGGGTGGTGGAGACGCCGTCCGGCTGGCTGTGCTTTCACCGGCTGGCCATTATGGGCCTCTCGGAGGAGGGAATGCAGCCCTTTGAGCTGGACGGAAGTTATGTGGTTTGCAACGGCGAGCTCTACGGCTTCCGCCCGCTGAAGCGCCAGCTGGAGGCGCGGGGCTACACGTTCCGCAGCGGCAGCGACTGCGAGATTCTGCTGCCCCTCTACCGGGAGTATGGCCTGGAGATGTTTTCCAAGCTGGACGCGGAGTTTGCCCTGATTCTCTACGACGGAGAGAAGGACGAGCTTATCGCCGCCAGAGACCCCATCGGCATCCGGCCGCTGTACTACGGCTATGACAGCGCCGGGGCCATCGTCTTTGCCAGCGAGCCCAAGAACCTGGTGGGGCTGTGCGCCGAAATTTGTCCCTTCCCGCCGGGGCACTACTACGCGGGGGGAAAATTCGTCCGGTACGCAGACCTGACCACCGTCTCCCAGTATTCCACAGACGACCTGGAGACCGTGTGCCGGACCATCCGCCGGAAGCTCATCAACGCCGTGGACAAGCGGCTGGACGCGGACGCGCCTCTGGGCTTCCTGCTCTCCGGCGGGCTGGATTCCTCCCTGGTGTGCGCCATCAGCTCCAAGATTCTCAACAAGAAAATCCGCACCTTTGCCATCGGCATGGACACGGACCCCATCGACCTAAAGTACGCCAGAGAGGCGGCGGACTATATCGGCGCCAGCCATACAGAGGTGACAATGACCAGACAGGAGGCGCTGGACGCGCTGCCGGAGGTGATTGCGGCCCTGGGCACCTGGGACATTACGACCATTCGGGCCAGCATCGGGATGTACCTGTGCTGCAGGGCCATCCACCGGCAGACGGACGTCCGGGTGCTGCTCACCGGGGAGATCAGCGACGAGCTCTTTGGCTATAAGTACACAGACTTTGCCCCCAGCGCCGGGGCGTTCCAGGCCGAGAGCAAGAAGCGCGTGGATGAGCTGCACATGTACGACGTGCTCCGGGCGGACCGGTGCATCTCCGTCAACTCCCTGGAGGCGCGGGTCCCCTTCGGCGACCTGGACTTTGTGAGGTATGTCATGTCCGTGGACCCGGCGCTGAAGCTGAACACCTACGGCATGGGCAAGTACCTGCTGCGCCGCGCCTTTGAACAGGACCATCTGCTCCCGGACGCCATCCTCTGGCGGCAGAAGGCGGCCTTCTCCGACGCGGTGGGGCACTCCCTGGTGGACAGCCTGAAGGCCTATGCCGAGGAGAAGTACACCGACGAAGCGTTTGAGGCCCGCCGGAAGCAATATGACTACTGCCCGCCCTTTACCAAAGAGAGCCTGCTCTACCGGGAGATTTTTGAGCAGTTCTATCCCGGCCAGGCCCGGATGATCCGGGACTTCTGGATGCCCAACAAGTCCTGGGCGGGCTGCGACGTGGACGACCCGTCCGCGCGGGTTCTCGCCAACTACGGTCAGAGCGGAGTGTAAGGCCTGTGCCGGCGCTCTGTTTTGATAGACCCAATTCTTTTGCGTGTTCCCGCCCCCCCGCAGGGGAGGAATGCCGGAGGAAAAGCTGCGGGAAAAATATGTGATAGGAGGCTATGTGTCATGCGTAAGGAAAAGAAGCTGCCGGAGCTGTTTGGGAGCCTGGTATTCAACGAGGAGACCATGAAGGAGCGCCTCTCCGCCGCGTCTTACAGCGCCTGGAAGAGGTGCGTGACGGAGGGGACCTCTCTGGACCTCTCCACGGCCAACGAGATTGCCGAGGCCATGAAGCAGTGGGCGGTGGAGAAGGGAGCCACCCACTACACCCACTGGTTCCAGCCCATGACCGGCGTCACCGCCGAGAAGCACGACAGCTTTATCGCCTCAGCCGGCGGCGGGAAGATTGGGATGGAGTTCTCCGGCAAGGAGCTCATCCGGGGCGAGCCGGACGCCTCCTCCTTCCCCTCCGGCGGACTGCGGGCCACCTTCGAGGCCAGGGGCTACACCGCCTGGGACCCCACCTCCTTCGCCTTTATTAAGGAGGATTCCCTGTGCATTCCCACCATCTTCTGTTCCTACTCCGGGGAGGCGCTGGATAAGAAGACGCCGCTGCTCCGCTCCATGGACGCGGTGAGCCGGCAGGCCGTGCGCATCCTGCGGCTCTTCGGCGACACGGAGACCAGGCGCGTCACCGCCCAGGTCGGGCCGGAGCAGGAGTACTTCCTCATTGACAAGGCCCTCTATGAGCAGCGGGAGGACCTGCGTATGTGCGGCCGCACGCTGTTTGGGGCCAAGCCGCCCCGGGGCCAGGAGCTGGAGGACCACTACTTTGGGGCCATCAAGCCCCGTGTGGCCGCCTTCATGCAGGATCTGGACGAGACGCTCTGGGCCCTGGGGGTCCTCTCCAAGACCAAGCACAACGAGGTGGCCCCCTCCCAGCATGAGATGGCGCCCATCTTCACAGACGCCAACGCCGCCTGCGACCAGAACCAGCTCACCATGGAGATGATGAAGAAGGTGGCGGACCGGCACGGCCTGGTGTGCCTCCTCCACGAGAAGCCCTTCGCCGGCGTCAACGGCTCCGGCAAGCACGACAACTGGTCCCTCTCCACCGACACGGGCCGGAACCTCTTCAAGCCCGGCTCCACCCCCAGCCAGAACGCCCAGTTTCTGCTGTTTCTGGCGGCCTTCGTCAAGGGGGTGGACGACTACCAGGAGTTCCTCCGGGCCACCGTGGCCTTCCCCGGCAACGACCACCGGCTGGGGGCCCAGGAGGCGCCGCCCGCCGTGCTGTCCATCTTCCTGGGAGACGAGCTGACCGGCGTTGTGGAGGCGATTATCCAGGGCACAGAGCACCAGGATTCCGGCAAGCGCACGCTGAAGGTGGGGGTGGACGTGCTGCCCGCCATCCCCCAGGACAACACCGACCGCAACCGCACCTCCCCCATGGCCTTTACCGGCAACAAGTTTGAGTTTCGGATGCTGGGCTCCTCCCAGTCCATCTCCGGCCCCAACATCGCCCTGAACACCATCATGGCCGAGGAGCTGGAGCAGTTCGCCGGCGAGCTGGAGGGCGCCGCGGACTTCCAGGACGGCCTGGAGAAGCTGATCCGCCGGGTGTTCACCGAGCATCAGCGGATTATCTTCAACGGCAACGGCTATGACGGCGCCTGGCTGGAGGAGGCGGAGCGCCGGGGGCTCTCCAACCTGGTGTCCGCCGCCGACGCCCTGCCCAAGTACACCGCCCCCAAGAACATGGAGCTGTTCATCAAGCACGGCATCTACACCAGGGAGGAAATCGAGGCCAGGGCGGAGATTCACGTGGAAAACTACGCCGCTGTAATCGCCATCGAGGCCAGGACAATGGCGGACAGGATTCGCCGCCAGATTCTGCCCGCGGTCTCCGCCTCCGCGGGGGAGCTGTGCCGCCAGGCCATGACGAAAAAGGGGCTGGGGGTGCCCTGCCGGTATGAGACGGACACGGCGTACAAAACCGGCTGTCTCACCGACGCGCTGGCAGACGCCTGCGGCAAGCTGGAGGCGGACCTGGACGCCATCCCCGAAGACGCGCTGGCGGCTATGCACTACTGCCACGACGTACTGCTCCCCGACATGGCGGATGCCCGGAAGGCGGCCGACCAGCTGGAGGCGCTGTCTGACAAACGCAGCTGGCCCTTCCCCACCTATTCGGAACTGCTGTTTTCCGTCTGACTGGACGCTCCCCGGCTCCCAGGCGCTGTGCGCGGGGGCCGGGGAGAGGCCGTGCCTGTCAATCTTTTGTACCTTCCCGCCCCAGGGACGGGAACCGTAAAATTACGCGTGTAAAGGGGGAAGCGTCTTGTCTATCCATGAGGCGTGCGGAATTTTTGGCGTCTGGGACCCGGCCGGGGACTGCGCCCGCACGGTTTACTACGGGCTCTTTGCCCTCCAGCACCGGGGCCAGGAGGCCTGCGGCATCGCGTCCATCCGGGACCGGGAGCTCTCCTTTCAAAAGGATGTGGGGCTGGTAAGCGAGGTGTTCCGCCCGGAGGACCTCCGGCGGCTGGACGGAACCTTGGCCATCGGCCACGTCCGCTATGGCACAGCGGGCGGGAGCGGACGGGAAAACGCCCAGCCGCTGACCCTGAAGTATGTCAAGGGTACCCTTGCCGTGGCCCACAACGGCAATCTGGCGGACGCCCAGGCGCTGCGCACAGCCTTTGAGTACCGGGGGGCCATCTTCCAGACCACCACGGATTCAGAGCTCATCGCCTACGCCATCGCCCAGGAGCGGCTGCGCTGCGGCTCGGCGGAGGAGGCGGTGTGCCGCGCAATTCCCACCCTGCGGGGGGCCTACTCCATTCTGGTCCTGTCGCCCCGGAAGCTAATTGCCGCCCGGGACCCCTGGGGGTTCCGTCCGCTGTGCATGGGGCGGCGGGGGGAGGCGGTGCTGTTCGCCTCGGAGAGCTGCGCCCTGAGCGCCGTGGGCGCGGAGTTTGTCCGGGAGGTGGAGCCCGGAGAGGTGGTCGTGGTGGAGGAGGGGACCGTCACCTCCCTGCGGGAGAACTGTGCGAAGGGTCCGGGGCACATGTGTATCTTCGAGTATATCTACTTTGCCCGCCCCGACTCCGTCATCTGCGGCCAGTCCGTCCACGAGGCCCGGCGGAACGCCGGCCGGCTCCTGGCCAGGGAGAGCCCGGCGGAGGCGGATGTGGTCATCGGCGTCCCGGACTCCGGCCTGGACGCCGCCATGGGGTACGCCGAGGCCTCCGGGCTTCCCTACGGCGTGGGCCTGGTGAAAAACCGGTACATCGGGCGGACCTTTATCACCCCCGGACAGGAGAGCCGGGAACAGGCGGTGCGCATCAAGCTGGGGCCGCTGAAGAGCTGTGTGGAGGGCAAGCGCCTGGTGCTCATTGACGACTCCATCGTCCGGGGCACCACCTCCCGGCAGATTGTCTCCCTCCTGCGGGAGGCGGGGGCCAGAGAGATTCATGTGCGCTCCTCCGCGCCCCCCTTCATTGCGCCCTGCTACTTCGGCACGGACATCCCGGACCGGAGGGAGCTGATTGCCTGCCGCCACTCAGTGGAGGAGATCCGGGCGCTGATTGGGGCGGACAGCCTGGCTTTTTTGAGTACAGACGGGCTTGAAAAAATCGCGCCGGACGCCCGCTGCGGCTTCTGCAAGGGCTGCTTTACCGGCCAATATCCAATCTGCGTGCCGGAGGCCGGCGGGGCGGCGGACCGGTGGGCGGGCGCTGAGACTGAAGTGTGAAATGGGGAACAAAGCGATGGCAAAGTATATTTTTGTGACAGGCGGCGTGGTGTCCGGCCTGGGAAAAGGCATTGCGGCGGCCTCTCTGGGGCGGCTGCTGAAGGCCCGCGGGCTGCGGGCGGCGCTTCAGAAATTCGACCCCTATCTGAACATCGACCCGGGCACCATGAGCCCCTACCAGCACGGGGAGGTGTTCGTCACGGAGGACGGAGCGGAGACGGACCTGGACCTGGGCCACTATGAGCGCTTTACCGACGAGGACCTGACGGTGGACTCCTCCGTCACCTCCGGAAAGATCTTCTGGTCCGTTCTCAGCCGGGAGCGGGCCGGGGATTTTTTGGGGGGCACCGTCCAGGTGATTCCCCACATCACCAATGAGATTAAGGACCGGATCTACCGGGTGGGCCGCCGGGAGGGCGTGGACGTGGTCATCACCGAAATTGGCGGCACCGTGGGCGACATCGAATCCCAGCCCTTCCTGGAGGCCATCCGGCAGGTGGCCTCCGAGGTGGGGCGGCAGAACGTGCTGTATATCCACGTCTCCCTGGTGGTCTCCATCCCCGGCACCGGGGAGCTGAAGAGCAAGCCCACCCAGCGCTCGGTGAAGGAGCTGCTGGGCCTGGGCATTCAGCCGGATGTGATTCTCTGCCGGTCTGACGGCGCCATCCCCGACGAGGTGCGGGACAAGATCTCCCTGTTCTGCAACGTGCCCCCTGAGCGGGTGATTCCCAACGAGACCGCGCCCATTCTGTACGAGGTTCCGCTGATGCTGGAGCGGGCCGGACTGGCCAGGGAGGTGTGCAGGGCGCTGCATTTGCCGGCGGCCAGGCCGGACCTGGAGGCGTGGCAGGCCATGGTGGAGCGGGCCAAGCACCCGGAGGGCTGGGGGGAGGTCGCCTTGGTGGGGAAGTATGTGGCCCTCCACGACGCCTATCTCTCCGTGGTGGAGGCGCTGACCCACGGCGGCATTGAAAACGGGGTGCAGGTGGAGATCCGCTGGATTGATTCGGAACGCCTGGACGACGCCAATGCCGGCCGGCTTCTGAGCGGGTGCGCGGGGGTTATCGTGCCCGGCGGCTTTGGAAGCCGGGGAATCGAGGGGATGATTTCCGCCGCCCGCTGGGCGCGGGAGAACAAGATCCCCTATTTCGGCATCTGCCTGGGAATGCAGGTGGCGGTGATAGAATTTGCCCGCCATGGGGCCGGTCTGGCCGACGCCCACTCCAGCGAGCTGGCCGCCACCGCCCACCCGGTTATCGACCTGATGCCGGACCAGCGGGACAAGAAGGACAAGGGCGGCACCATGCGGCTGGGGGCCTGCCCCTGCCATATCACGGGGCGAAATACAAAGGCCTTCCGGGCCTACGGCCAGGAGGACGTCTCCGAGCGCCACCGGCACCGCTATGAGTTCAACAACGATTTCCGTTCCCTGCTGACGGAGCGGGGGCTGGTGCTCTCCGGCCTGTCCCCCGACGGGAGGCTGGTGGAGATGGTGGAGCTGCCCAACCACCCCTGGTTCGTGGGGGTCCAGTTCCACCCCGAATTTAAGTCCCGGCCCAATAAGGCCCACCCGCTGTTTCGGGAATTTATAAGGGCGTGCAGGGCGTGCCGGGAACAGAGATAAAGCCGGTAAACCGCGCGCAAAAATAATCCGCTGGAATCAGACGGTTCCAGCGGATTTGCGGTTTGGGCCAGGAGGCCGGGAGACAGTTTAATCTCCCGCAGGCTGAAGGCCCTCCAGGGGTAAGGTCTGGCTCAACAGAGTGACTGAAACCACATTTTCGGGTTCTATGATCTGCTCTGTCTGAAATACGAGCCACCCCTCTCCGGACTCCGGGTTATAGGACTGGCTCACGGACTGGCTCATAGCCACCGAAGTTCCGTTTGCCATATTTAACATCAGGCTTTCATATATGCCGGACAGTCCCGGGGGTCCCCACATCCGGGAGTCATTTGGAGTTCCATTTACGAAGCAAGCCACGCTGATGGGAGAAATGTAGATGCTTTCCAGTGTCATGGTTTCCTCATCCACTTGAAGCGGACATCCCAGTTGGTAAGTCCATCCGCTGTCCTTTTCGGGCAATTGAATGGTAAAAGTTCTTTTATCTTCCCGGAAATCCGCAACTGTCCCTTGGCTTCCTCTCTGTGTCAACCATGTGGGCCGCAGCGTTATCTCGCAACCGATCATGCTCTGCGTACCAGACTTTAGAAAAGAGGATGGGCCCCGCTTCCAGAGTAAGGAAATCCGGTTGTCTCCGGGGTTTTCATCCTCCAAAACGGTTGACCCGCTGACATAACTTCCTACTCCTTCCCCGTTCTCCGGTACGATTTTAGTGGCAAAATCAATAAAATAGTCATCTCCATTCAAGTCTGTTCCCTCCGGGCCAATTAGTTCTACCAAAACGGCCAGCGAGTATCGATCTACCAGCACTTGATCAATTTCCACGGTCCAGCCATTGTCATAGGTGTAGCTTTCCCCAACCGAAACAACTCCTTCGGCAATCTGCTGTGCATCTTGTTTATCTCCCCCAAACAGAGACAGCAACCGCTGATCCACACCTGTAACTACTGTGAAAGCACAGGCCATCAGCAGCAGGGCGGCGGCCGCCAGCACGGCGGTCATCTTTTTCCTCCCACTCACAGGCTTAACCCCTTTCTGTTCCCGGAGGAGGCGGTCCAGCATGGCCTGCTCCTGCTCCGGTGTGGGCTTCACCTGGTCTAGGACCCGATTGAGCTTACATTTGTCCATACTCTTCCACCTCCAAAATTTCTTTCAGCTTCCATCTGGCCTGCACCAGCCAGGTGCGGACGGTGGAGGGGTTCTTCCCCAATATTTCCGCCGTCTCCAGGGATGTGTACCCCTGGTAATAGTGGAGATAGAGTACCATCCGGTATTTCTCCGGCAGAGAGAGGATATACTCCCAAAGCGCTCCGTCCTCCGGCTGCTCCCAGGTCAGATGTTCCAATGCTTCCTCGCCTGCCCGGTTTTTCCTCCACCAGTGCTTCAGCTGATTTTTGCACTCGTTTCGGGCGGTGACGATGAGCCAGGCCTTTTCATGCTCCGGATCACGAAAGGGCTTGCCGTACTCCATCACCTTGCGAAAGACATTTTGGGTGGCGTCTTCCGCGTCAGGCACATTTTTCATCAGCATCAGGCAGATCTGATAGACCATGCCCATATGCCGCCGGTAGAGGGCGGCCACTTCCTCTCCGGTACGAATGGGTTCCATCCGGGATACCTCCTTTTTTGTCTCTCTGCCCTATACACAATTGGGAAGCGCAGAATGTTGCGCCGAATCAGAAATCCGCTGGCCCGTCTCTCTTTACAATATGTGCATACCGTACTTAATAAGTGAATGCAGGATGTGATATTGCATAACTTATTAAGTGAATATTTGTTTGGTTTTTCACTTGTTAAGTGCTGCGTTTTATAGTACACTTAATAACAATAGAGGAGGTGTGTATATGTCGGAATCCCCCAAATACACCGAAGCAAGGAAGCGTGGTAATCGGAAATGGGACGCTGCCAACCTGGACAGAATATCCATAGCAATGCCGAAGGGCAAGAAGGACGAAGTCAAAGAAGCTGCGTCTGCTGTCAGTGAAAGCATGAACCAGTATATCATAACTGCTATTGACCAACGCATGGAGCGGGATAAGGAGGGTTGACCATGCCGCTACCAGCCCCGAAAGACCGATACACCTTCGCTGACTGCCTCACCTGGGGCGAGAGTGAGAATATCGAGATCATCAACGGGGAGGCTGTTATGATGGCCCCGCCCGCCCGCATTCACCAGGAAATCAGCGGAGAGTTGTTCCGTCAGTTTGCAAACTTTCTGGAGGGGAAGAAGTGCAGGGTCTACGCTGCCCCCTTCGCTGTCCGCCTGTTCGAGAAGGACGGGGACACCCCGGAAAATGTGGACACGATGGTAGAGCCGGACATCTCCGTTGTGTGCGATTCCTCCAAACTGGATGATGCAGGGTGTAAGGGAGCGCCAGACCTGATAATGGAGATTCTGTCCCCCTCCACCATGCGGCACGACAGATTCACAAAGTTCAATCTCTATCAGCGTGCCGGGGTACGGGAATACTGGATCGTTGATCCGTCCTCCAAGTCAGTACAGGTCTTTGTCCTGGAAGATGGCAATTACAAGGCCCAGGACTTCGGCACTGTAGGAGATATTATCAAGGTGAACGTCCTGGACGGCTGCTTTATTGAGCTGTCGAAGGTGTTCCCATCCGAATAGTTCTTAAGATTGCAAGAGGCGTAGCTGATAGTTAAAACAGAAAAGAACACTATAAAAAAGCATAAATATGTCGCACACTAAAGTTTTTAGAGGTGATATTTTATGCAATATGCAATTTCTA
>CALXGC010000098.1 GCA_944387755.1 uncultured Oscillospiraceae bacterium
GGTGTAGATGGAGTCCACGGGAATCAGGCCGATGACGGTCTGGGCGGGCTTGTTCCGGTCGGCGGGGACATAGCCGCGGCCGTGGGACAGGGTCAGCTCCATGGACAGGGTGGCGTCCGCGCCCAGGGTGGCGATGTGCTGCTCCGGGTTGAGGATCTCCACGTCCGCGTCCCCCTTGATGTCGCCCGCCAGCACCTCGCAGGGGCCGGTGACTTCAATGTGGACGGTCTTGGTCTCCTCGCAGTGGAGCTTGGCGATGATGCTCTTGATGTTGAGGACGATCTCGGTCACGTCCTCTTTCACGCCGGGGATGGTGGAAAACTCATGCAGGACGCCGGCGATTTTGATGGAAGTCACCGCGGTGCCCGGCAGAGAGGACAACAGGATCCGCCGCAGGGAGTTGCCCAGCGTTCTGCCGTAGCCGCGCTCCAGGGGCTCCACCACGTACTTGCCATAGGAACTGTCGCCGGGATTCTCCACGCACTCAATGCGGGGCTTCTCAATTTCTACCATATGCTATGATACCCTCCTTTTCGCGACGGCGGGCGCCGTCTGATTCAGCTCACCAATATCTGAGGGTTGTCTAAGTGCTTTCTCCTCTCCCGGAGGAAGAGAGAGAAAGAAGCCCCTGGGCCTTCGGACGCGCCGAAGGCCCGCAGGCTTTCGTGCTTGTTACTTAGAGTACAGCTCGACGATGAGGTGCTCTTCCACGGGGAAGTCGATGTCGTCCCGGATGGGGAGGGCGACGACCTTGCCCTGGAGGGTATTCTTCTCCCGCTCCAGCCACTTGGGCAGGGTGACGATGGGGGCGTCCTCGCCCACCAGGCCCTTGAACTTCACGGAGGAGCGGCTCTTCTCCCGGACCTCGATGACGTCGCCCACCTTCACCAGGTAGGAGGGGATGTCCACCCGCTGGCCGTTGACGGTGAAGTGGCCGTGGGTGGTCAGCTGGCGGGCCTCCCGGCGGGTCTTGGCGAAGCCCAGGCGGTACACCACGTTGTCCAGACGGCGCTCGATGAGGGTCAGCAGGTTCTCGCCCGTCTTGCCCTGCATCCGGTTGGCCTTCTCATAGTACATATGGAACTGCTTCTCCATGATGCCGTAGACGAACTTCACCTTCTGCTTCTCGGTGAGCTGGGTGGCGTACTCGGACTGCTTCTTCCGCATCTGACCCTTGGGGTTGCGGTTGGTGGTCTTCTTGTCATAGCCCATGACGGCGGGGGACAGGTTCAGAGCCTTGCACCGCTTGGCAATGGGCTGCATATTTCTAGCCATGTGTCAAAAACCTCCTTCTTCCAGATCAGACACGGCGGCGCTTGGGGGGGCGGCAGCCGTTGTGGGGGACGGGAGTCACGTCCTTGATGAGGGTGACTTCCAGACCCACGGCCTGCAGCGCCCGGATGGCGGCCTCGCGGCCGGCGCCGGGGCCCTTCACATAGACCTCCACGGTCTTCAGGCCGTACTCCATGGCGGCCTTGGCGGCCGTCTCGGCGGCGGTCTGCGCGGCGAAGGGGGTGCTCTTCCGGGAGCCCCGGAAGCCCAGTCCGCCGGAGGAGGCCCAGGACAGGGCGTTGCCCTGGAGGTCGGTGACAGTCACCATGGTGTTGTTGAAGGAGGAGCGGATGTGCACCTGGCCCTTCTCCACGTTCTTGCGCTCACGGCGCTTGCGCACCACTTTCTTGCCCTTGGTGTTCGCGGTCTTCGTATTCGCAGCCATGTGTTATCCCTCCTTACTTCTTCTTATTGGCGACGGTACGCTTGGGTCCCTTGCGGGTGCGGGCGTTGGTCTTGGTCCGCTGGCCCCGCACGGGCAGGCCCTTACGGTGGCGGATGCCGCGGTAGCAGCCGATCTCGGTGAGCCGCTTGATGTCCATGCCCAGGTTCCGGCGCAGGTCGCCCTCCACGGTGTACTCGTGGGAGATGATCTCGCGCAGCTTGGCCTCGTCCTCCTCGGACAGGTCCTTCACGCGGGTGTCGGGGTTCACCCCGGCCTCGGCCAGGATCTTGTTGGCGCTGGTGCGCCCAATGCCGTAGATATAAGTGAGGCCGATCTCAATTCGCTTCTCTCTCGGCAGGTCAATACCGGCAATACGAGCCATTCTTTACAGCACCTCCAATTAACCTTGTCTCTGCTTATGCTTCGGATTTTCGCAAATCACCATGACTTTGCCCTTGCGCTTGATGACTTTGCACTTCTCGCACATGGGCTTCACGGACGGTCTTACTTTCATTGTGATAACCTCCTGAATGCCTGGATGGCCCCGGCGGGCGGCGAGCGCAAGGGCTCCCGGCCGCCGGTCGTGAATGGGTTCGGGCGGGCGCTTACTTGCTCCGCCAGGTAATGCGGCCTCTGGTGAGGTCGTAGGGTGACATCTGTACCGTCACCTTGTCGCCGGGGAGGATGCGGATGAAGTTCATGCGCAGCTTCCCGGAGATGTGTGCCAGGATAATGTGGCCGTTGCCAATGTCCACGTGGAACGTGGTGTTGGGAAGGGACTCGGTGACGACTCCCTCCAGCTCGATCATATCATCTTTCGCCAAGCGTGATTCCCTCCTTGAAGGCGGCCAGCGCCCTTCTCAGTTCCCGGTCCGACACCGGGTGTCCTTGTTTCAGCTTTTGGATGGCGGGGTGGCAGAAGGGGCGCTCCGGATGGGTGAGGGGCTCCACGTGCCGCGGCTGTTTGGCCTTGGGGCGGGCCGCTCTCCGGCGCTTTCCGTCGGCCAGCAGCAGCCGGCCGTCCTCCTCCACGCCCAGGACGCAGAACAGGCCCTCCCTGTCCCGTCCGGCGGTTGCCCGGACGATCTGCCCTGTGCAGTCAGACATAGGCTCCATCCTCTGTTACCGTCAGGATTTCCGGGCCGTCTTCGGTGATGAGGATCGTGTTTTCATAGTGGGCGGTGAGAGAGCCGTCCAGGGACACGGTGGTCCACTGGTCGGGCAGCACCTTCACCTGCCAGTCCCCGGCGCACACCATGGGCTCCACGGCGATGGTCATGCCCGGCTGAAGCCGGGGGCCGTGGCCGGCGGGGCCGAAGTTGCGCACCTCCGGGGCCTCGTGGAGCTTGCGCCCCACTCCGTGGCCCACAAAGTCCCGGACCACGGAGAAGCCGAAGGACTCCACATAGGTCTGGACCGCGTGCCCGATGTCGGACACCCGGTTCCCGGCGCGGGCCAGGCGTATGCCCTCCCAGAAGCTCTGCTGGGTGACTTCGATGAGCTTTTTGGCCTCCCCGCTCACCTGCCCGCAGGGGTAGGTGGCGGCGCAGTCCCCGTGAAAGCCGCCGATATAGGCGCCCACGTCCACGCTGACGATGTCCCCCTCCTGAAGCTTCCGGGGGCCGGGAATGCCGTGAATCACCACGTCGTTGACGGAGATACAGGCGGAGGCCGGGAAGCCGGCGTAGTTCAGAAAGGAGGGGGTCCCGCCGTGGCTCTCGATGAAGCGGCGGACGGCGGCGTCAATCTCGTGGGTGGTGACGCCGGGGGCCACCATGGACCCCGCCAGGGCGCGGGCCTGAGCGGTCAGCCGCCCGGCCCGGCGCATGGCCTCGATCTCACGGGGGGATTTGATGGAAATCATTTCAATGCCCTTCAAGACTCCAGCGCCTCCAGAATGGCGGCCGTGGTGGCCTCGATGGTGGGCTGGTTGTCTGCGGCGCGCAGAATGCCCTTGCGCTGGTAGTAGTCCTTCAGGGGCTCGGTCTGTTCGTGGTAGACCCGCAGGCGCTCCCGCACCGTCTCCGGCTTGTCGTCGGCCCGCTGGGTCACAGGGCCGCCGCAGGCGTCGCACACGCCCTCCACCTTGGTGGGGCGGGCCTTGATGTGATAGGATGCGCCGCACTTGCCGCACACCCGGCGGCCGCCCATGCGCTCCTCAATCTCAGCGTCGCTGATTTCGATGGAGACCACGCGGTCGAAGCGCACGCCGGCCTGGTCCAGGGCCTCGGCCTGGCCGATGGTGCGGGGCACGCCGTCCAGGATATAACCTCCGGCGCAGTCGGGCTGGGCAATGCGCTCTGCCACCACGCGGATGATCACATCGTCGGGGACCAGCCTGCCCGCGTCCATATAGCTCTTGGCCTCCAGGCCCACGGGGGTGCCCGCCTGGACCGCGGCGCGGAGCATGTTGCCGGTGGAAATGGTGGGGATACCCAGCTTCTCGCTGAGAACCTCCGCCTGGGTGCCCTTTCCCGCGCCGGGGGCGCCCAGCAGGATCAATTTCATACCCATAGACCCATCTCCTCAAAAATCACTCCAGGAAGCCCTTGTAGTGCCGCATGAGCATCTGGGCCTCCATCTGCTTGACGGTCTCCAGGGCGACGCCCACCACGATGATCACGGAGGTGCCGCCGATGGCCAGGGAGCTGTATCCCACGATGTTGCCGGTGATAATGGGGGCCAGCGCCACGATGGACAGGTACAGGGCGCCGAACATGGTGATGCGGTTGAGGACCTTCAGAATGAAGTCGGCGGTGGGCTTGCCGGGACGGAAGCCGGGGATGAAGCCGCCGTTCTTCTTCAGGTTGTTGGCCACCTCAATGGGGTTGAACTGCATGGTGGCGTAGAAATAGCTGAAGCCCACAATGAGCAGGAAGTACAGCACGCTGTAGAGGGGGTTCGCGGCGTCGAACAGGCGCATGAGCACCCCGCCGAAGCCCTCGCTGGCCACGGTCCACCCGGCGAAGGCGCCGATGGTGGCGGGCAGCATGGCGATGGACTGGGCGAAGATGATGGGCATAACGCCGCCCATATTCACCTTGATGGGGATATGGGTGGACTGTCCGCCGTACATCTTCCGGCCCACCACCCGCTTGGCGTACTGCACCGGCAGGCGGCGCTCGGAATTGGAGATGAATACAATCAGGACGACCAGGGCCAGCAGGCCCACTACAATAACGGCGATCATCCAGGGGGCCAGCACCAGGTTCTCATAGGCGGCGATGTCCGTCTCAGACCAGCCCTCCATCTGCTCCTCGGTGAGGGGGTTCAGATAGTAGCTCACGCCGGTGATCACGTCCCGGACCATCTGGGGGAAGCGGGAGATGATGCTGGCAAACAGCAGAATGGAGATGCCGTTGCCCACGCCGAACTCGGTGATCTGCTCGCCCAGCCACATCATGAAGGCGGAGCCGGCGGTGAAGGACAGGATAATCACCACGGCCACCCAGATGGCGGGCAGGCCCTCCGGATCCACCAGCCCGTTGGCGTTGATGAGGCTGTAGTAGCCGAAGCCCTGAATCAGGCCGATGGCCACGGTGGTATAGCGGGTGATGGAGGCGATCTTCTTCCGGCCCTCCTCGCCGCCCTCTCTGGCCAGCCGCTCCAGGGCGGGGATTGCCACCGTCAGGAGCTGGATGATAATGGAGCTGTTGATATAGGGCTGCACGCTCAGGGCGAACAGGGTGGCCATGGAGAAGGCGGAGCCGCTCATGGCGTTCATCAGGCCCAGGATGGTGCCGCTCTGGGCGCTGAGAAAGGTAGCCAGCTCCTCAGAGTTGATATAGGGCACCGGAATAGCCGCGCCCAGGCGGAAGATGAGCAGCGCGAAGATGGTGAAGAGAATCTTCTTGCGCAGCTCCGGGATCTGCCAGGCGTCCCGGACGGTCTTGATCATATCAGATCACCTCCACCTTACCGCCCGCAGCTTCGATTTTTTCCTTGGCGGAGGCGGAGAAGGCGGAAGCCTGGACGGTGAGCTTCTTGGTGATGGCGCCGTTGCCCAGGATCTTCACGCCGTACTGGCACTTGGAGAGGATGCCCTTCTCCAGCAGAGCCTGAGCGGTGACGGTCTCGCCGTCGGCAAACTTGGCGTCCAGAGCGGAGACGTTCACGGACTCCAGGGGCTTGGCAAAGATGTTGTGGAAGCCGCGCTTGGGCAGGCGGCGGGCCAGAGGCATCTGGCCGCCCTCAAAGCCCACGCGGACGCCGCCGCCGGAGCGGGCCCACTGGCCCTTCTGGCCGCGGCCGGCGGTCTTGCCGTTGCCGGAGCCGTTGCCGCGGCCCTTGCGGTAGGCCTTGGTGTTGGAGCCGGCGGCGGGGGAGAGTTCATGCAGATTCATTGTCTCGCGCCTCCTCTTAGTTTTCCTCGGATACCTGGAGCAGGTAGCCGATCTGGGCGACC
>CALXGC010000099.1 GCA_944387755.1 uncultured Oscillospiraceae bacterium
CAACATGAAGGGCATCACACAGAAGTATCTTGGCATGGTGGTGGGTTTCCCGGAACGCTCCGCCGATGTGCGTATGGCACAGTATGAAACCGGGAGCCGCACCCCCAAGGCCGACCTGACAAAGACCCTGGCTGACTTCTTTGATATTTCCCCTGATGCCCTGACCGTCCCTGACATAGATACCGACATCGGCCTGATGCACACCCTCTTTGCTTTGGAGGACATACGGGGGCTGACCATCGGGGAGATTGATGGCGAGATTTGTCTGCGTCTGGACAAGTCCAAAGGCAAGACCTATGCCAATATGCTTGATATGTTGTCCGCCTGGGCGGAGCAGGCCAAGAAGCTGGAGGCCGGGGAGATCACCAGGGAGGACTATGACCGCTGGCGGTACAACTACCCCAAGTACGACACCACCCTGCGGTGGGCAAAAGTTCCCTCACAGGAATTGAGTGATTTCCTGGTGGATGCACTCAACGATAGCCTCGATACTGATGAATAGACAGCAGAAAGCCCTTACCGACGTTGCCATCGGTAAGGGCTTTCTAATATGGTTGTCCTCACTTATAAGCCGTAAAAGAACATTCTTTACCCGCAATCCAGTGGGAATGTAGAATGATACGGCATATGGGGAGTGTTATCAAATCGTTATCAAAAAGAGAGGTGTAAAACCGTAAAATCGTTGTGCCGCAACGGGTTCGGAGTTTCAAAAAATCACTCCCATTCGATGGTCCCGGTGGGCTTGGGCGTCAGGTCGAAGCAGACGCGGTTGACGCCCTGGACCTCGTGGGTAATGCGGTGGGTGATGTGCTGGAGGAGGGCGAAGGGCACGTCCTCCACGGTGGCGGTCATAGCGTCGCGGGTATTGACGGCGCGGATAATGACGGGCCACTGGAAGGAGCGCATGTCGTCCTTCACGCCCACGGACTTGAAGTCGGGGATGATGGTGAAGTACTGCCACACCTTGCCCTCCAGGCCGTTTTTGGCGAACTCCTCCCGGAGGATGGCGTCAGACTCCCGCACGGCCTCCAGGCGGTCGCGGGTAATGGCCCCCAGGCAGCGCACGCCCAGACCGGGGCCGGGGAAGGGCTGGCGGTACACCATGGAGTCGGGCAGGCCCAGGGTCTTGCCCACCACGCGGACCTCGTCCTTAAAGAGGAATTTCAGAGGCTCCACCAGCTCGAACTGCATATCCTCCGGCAGGCCGCCCACGTTGTGGTGGGCCTTCACCGGGCCGCTCTCCAGAATGTCGGGGTAGATGGTGCCCTGGGCCAGGAACTCAATGCCCTCCAGCTTGCGGGCCTCCTCTTCGAACACCCGGATAAACTCCGCGCCGATAATCTTGCGCTTTTTCTCCGGCTCGGCCACGCCGGCCAGCTTATCCAGGAAGCGGTCCACCGCGTCCACATAGATCAGATTGGCGTCCATCTCGTTGCGGAATACCTGAATCACCTGTTCCGGCTCGCCCTTGCGCAGCAGGCCGTGATTGACGTGGACGCACACAAGCTGCTTGCCGATGGCCTTGATGAGCAGGGCGGCCACCACAGAGGAGTCCACGCCGCCGCTGAGGGCTAGCAGGACCTTTTTGTCTCCCACCTGGGCCTTCACGGCGGCCACCTGCTCGTCGATAAACTGCTGGGCCAGGGCGGCGGTGGTAATGCGCTCCATATTCTCCGGGCGCTTATTGTTCTCCATCCAAAAATACCTCCTATCCACTGTTCAGCCTGAAATTCCGGCTGTTTTCGCATTAAAATACTACCACAGGGAGGGAAAAATTGCAACGGTTTACGCGTAATGTCATTTGATTTGAGGAAGCCGTCCGTTGCTCCCCTTTCACAAGGGGGGCTGTAGGGGCGCACATTGTGCGCCCGCTCACCGGGGTCAAACAACAAACGTCTGCGTGGGGCACGACGGCCCGGCGCGCCCGCCGTGACGGCCCTTCGGGTTTATCCGCCGGCGGATAAGCAGACGCCGTCCCTGGCGGGACGGCGCTGCGCGTTAGTCACTCCTGATAGCTCACATGGAGCATCTCGTGGCGCTCCTCCGGGGTGAGGGAGCCCAGAATGGCGGTGACGCCGGGGTTGTACTCCGCCCGCTTGAAGGGGGCGGAGCGGTCGGTGGCGTACAGTCCGGCGGCGCGGGCCTCCTTCTTGGCCTTCAGGCCATAGGGCTGTCCGGCTCCGCCCACGCAGCCGTTGGGGCAGGTCATGACCTCCACCAGGTCGTAGTAGGCGGTGCCCGCGTCAATCTCCTTCAGAAGCTGCTGGGCGTGGATGAGGCCGTTGACCACGGCCAGCTTGACCTCCCGGTCGCCGATCTGGATGGTGGCCTCCCGGATGGCCTCGTTGCCCCGCAGGGGGGAGTACTCCAGGGCCCGGAGGGTGTTCCGGGATTTGTCGGGCATACAGTGGCGGACCACCGCCTCGGCCACGCCGCCGGTGGTGCCGTAGATGGTGCCTGCGCCGGAGCCCAGGCCGAAGGGCAGGTCGGGGGCCTCCAGCTCCATCTGGGGGAGCTGAATGCCCGACTCCTTAATCATATTGATAATCTCCTGGGTGGTGAGCACCAGGTCCACGTCCTGTTTGCCGTCGTGGCGGAACTGGGGCCGGGCGGCCTCCATCTTCTTGGCGGTGCAGGGCATGATGGCGATGTGGTAGGTGGTGCGGCCGTCCTCGGCGTCCTTCTCCTGGTAGTGCTTCTTGACGACGGAGGCGAACATCTCCATGGGGGACTTGCAGGAGGAGATGTTTTTCAGATACTTGGGGTTTTCAAACTCCAGATACTTCACCCAGGCGGGGCAGCAGGAGGTGAACATGGGGAAGGGACCGCCCTTTTTCAGCCGGTCCATAAATTCCTCGGCCTCCTCGATGGTGGTGAAATCCGCGCCGAAGGTGGTGTCGTAGATCTCGTCCACCCCCATGTACTTCAGAGCGGTGACAAGCTGGTCCAGCACGTTGGTGCCCGCGGGCAGGCCGAAGGCCTCGCCCACCGCCACCCGGACGGCGGGGGCAATCTGGACCACCGTGCGGATTTTGGGGTCGTGGATGGCCCGCCAGGCCTTGCCGATCTGGTTGTAGACGGTGATGGCGCCGGTGGGGCAGACGGCGGCGCACTGGCCGCAGCTGATGCAGTGGGTCTCGGACAGATTCCGGCCGAAGGCAGGGGAGACGCGCATATTATAGCCCCGCTGGGCGAAGTCGATGATGTCCATGCCGATGGTCTCGCCGCACATGCGCACACAGTCGCCGCACAGAATGCACTTGCTGGGGTCCCGGACCAGGGCGGGGCTGCTGTCGTCCAGCTCGGAGGGCTCCCGGCTGTCTCCAAAGCGCACCCGGCGCACGCCGAAGCGCATGGCCAGCTCCTGGAGGCGGCAGTCGCCGCTCTTCTCGCAGGTGGTGCAGGAGCAGTTGTGGCTGGCCAGCAGCAGCTCCAGAATCAGCCGCCGGTGCTTCAGCAGCCGGGCGGTGTTGGTGCGGATGGACAGGCCGTCTCTGGGCACCATGGAGCAGGAGGTCTCAATCTTCCCCCGCTCGTCCTCCACCACGCACATACGGCAGGCGCCGTAGACCGACAGGTCGGAGTAGTAACAGAAGGTGGGCAGTTCAATGCCGGCCTTGCGGATGACGGAGAGCACGTTGGGTTCCCCGTCGAAGGGGACCCGCTGTCCGTCTACATACATAATTCCCTTTGCCATACTGCAATCACTCCTCCCGAATGGCGCCGAAGGGGCAGCAGCCCCAGCACGCGCCGCACTTGATGCACTTCTCCGTGTCGATCACATGGGGCATCCGGATCTGGCCGGAGATGGCCTCCATGGGGCACTGGCGCATACACTTGCCGCAGCCCTTGCACAGCTCCGGGTCGATCTGGAGCACCTTCTTCCGGCCGTTGCAGTGGGGGCAGTGCTTGTCCACCACGTGGGCCAGGTACTCGTCCCGGAAATACTTCAGGGTGCTCTGCACCGGCTTGCAGGCGCTCTGGCCCAGGCCGCACAGAGAGGTCTCTGTGATGGTGGAGGCCAGGCGCTCCAGCAGGTCCAGGTCCTCCAGGGACCCCTCGTTGTTGACGATGCGGGTGAGAATCTCCAGCATACGGCGGGTGCCCTCCCGGCAGGGGACGCACTTGCCGCAGGATTCGTTCTGGGTGAAGTTCATGAAGAACCGGGCCACCTCCACCATGCAGGTGTCCTCGTCCATGACCACCAGGCCGCCGGAACCGATCATGGCCCCCACCTTTTTCAGGGAGTCGAAGTCCATGGGCATATCCAGATGCTCTTCGGTAAGACAGCCGCCGGAGGGGCCGCCGATCTGGACAGCCTTGAACTTCTTGCCGTCCTTGATGCCGCCGCCGATGTCGAAGATCACTTCCCGCAGGGTGGTGCCCATAGGGACCTCGATAAGGCCGGTGTTCACCACGTTGCCGGTGAGGGCGAAGGCCTTGGTTCCCGGGCTGCCCTCGGTGCCGATGGACCGGTACCAGGCGGAGCCCTTCCGGATGATGAGGGGCACGTTGGAGAAGGTCTCCACGTTGTTGAGCACCGTGGGCCGGGCCCACAGGCCCTTCTCCACCGTCCGGGGGGGTTTCACGCGGGGCATGCCCCGGTTGCCCTCGATGGAGGCGGTGAGGGCGGAGC
>CALXGC010000100.1 GCA_944387755.1 uncultured Oscillospiraceae bacterium
AGAGATGCGCTTCGTTGCATAAAAAGGCTGGCAGCACTTTGGCTGCCAGCCAGTATTGTTTGAATTATCTCTCCTGTCCTTTTGACGGGACGGTGCACAAAGCCGGTGGATGTGCTCTTTCCCCTTACAGACACTCCTTTAAGATTTCATAAACCTCGTCGTGAGTGAGCTGCCGGGGGCCGTTGGGCAGGAGATTGGTGCTGTCCGCCACCTGCCGCAGCAACTCCGGTGTGATCTCCGCCTTGGAGCGCAGTTCCGCCAGCCTGGTGGGCAGGCCACACTCCTGGATGAAGGCGGCCAGAGCGTCCACCGCTGCCTCAGCGCCGTCCACCCCAAAGACTGCCCGGCCCAGCCGGGCAAACTTCTCCGGCGCGTCCTTCACGATGTGCCGGTAGTAGGCGGGATGGAGCACCGCCAGTCCCTGGCCGTGGTTGCAGTCGGTGTAGGCCCCCAGCTGGTGTTCCATCTGGTGGCACTCGAAGTCGGTGACCCGGCCCACCTTCAGGATGCCGTTTTCCGCCATGGCGGAGGTCCACATCAGATTGCTGCGGGCGGTGTAATCGTTGATGTCCTTCAGTAAAGTGCGCATATTGACCACGGTGCTGTGCATGACGGCCAGGGCCACCTCGTCGGAGACGTTGTCCCGGTCGGAGCGGCCAAAATAGGTCTCCATGGCGTGGCTCAGGGTGTCAAAGGCGCCGGAGAGCACCTGCATCCGGGGCAGGCTCATAGTATACTCCGGGTCCAGAATGGCGAAGCGAGGGGCGGCGGCAAACATGCCGCCCTTGATTTTGGCCTCCTCATTGGTGATGACCGCCCCGCCGTTCATCTCCGCCCCGGTGCCCGAGGCGGTGACCACCGCCCCCAGAGGGATGGGGGGCACGGACGGCGCCTTGTGCTGAACCATCTCCAGATCCCACAGTTCCTCGCCGGTGACCGCCTGGGCGCAGATGATTTTGCAGCAGTCGATGACGCTGCCGCCGCCCACCGCCAGCACCAGATCGGCCTTACAGTCCCGGGCCAGCTGGGCCCCCTCCTGCACCTTTACCCAGGTGGGGTTGGACATGATGCCGGCAAACTTGGTGACCGTCTTGCCGGCGGCCTTCAATATTTCCAGCAGTTCCTCATAGACCCCGTTTTTCTTGATGGAACCGCCGCCGTAGGCCAGCAGCACATTGGGGCCGCAGGCAGACAGAATGCCGGGCAGGTGGGCCTTGGCCGCCCCTTTTCCAAAACAGACTTTTGTAGGATATTCATAGACAAAGTTTTCCATGATTTAGACTTCCTTTTCTAAAGCTAGCGCTTTCTTTTCCATTCAATTCAGTCCCAGGCTCTCCACCCAAGCAGTTACGTCCTCCTGAGAGGCGCTGGAGCGGAACCGCTGTCCCTCCAGCCAGTCACCGGTGCCGGCCAGGCCGGCCAGGCGCTGCCCGCTCTCCCCGATGCCGGAGCTGGAGGAGGTGCAGAAGGGGATCACTGTCTTGCCGGTAAAATCATTTTCCGTCACAAAGCCCTCCACCGGCCAGGCGGCCTCATACCACCAGATGGGGTAGCCCACAAAGACCACGTCGTAGTCCTCCCAGTTCTCCGGGGTGTAGACGGTCAGCTCGGTGTCCCGGGCATCCGGGTTTTCATACTCGTAGACCACCCGGCTGTTCTCGTCCGTCCAGTTCAGATCCTCGTCGGTGTAGGGCTCTGCCGGGGTGAGCTCGAACAGATCGCCGCCGGTGGCCTCCGCGATGGCATTGGCCACGCGCGCTGTGTTGCCGGTGGCGGAGAAGTAGGCCACCAGGACACGGGGGCTCTCGCCCGGCTGCTCCGGCTCCGCGGGCGCGGACGCGGTCAGATAGTTCCGCAGGATGACGGCTACCTGGGCACGGGTGGCGCTGGCCCGGGGCAGGAAGCGGTTGCCGTCCGCGCCGTTCACAACGCCGCTGGCCCGGGCCCAGTCCACGGCCTGGGCCGCATAGGCGGAGATATCCGTCTCGTCGGCGAAATCCGTACCGGCCTCCGCCGCGGGGCTGCCGGCGTACCGCCACAGGATGGCGGCGATCTGCTCCCGGGTCACCGGGTCGTCGGTTCCGAACAGGCCGCTGCCGTAGCCGCTGATCACGCCCTGCCGGGAGGCCCAGAGGACGGCATCGGCGTACCAGGCGCCCTCCGCCGTGTCGGTAAAGCTGTCACTGCCGGAGACGGCGGGGCTGCCCGCCGCCCGGTACAGGGTCTGCGCCAGCATGGCGCGGGTCATGGTGCCGTCCGGGTCAAAGGCGGCGGCGGAGGTGCCGCTCATCAGGCCGTTGTCCCGGACATAGGCCACCGCATCCGCATACCAGGCGTCCGCGGACACATCGGAAAAGCCGGTGTCCGCCGCGGCCGCGAAGGCGGTCAGGTTCATGCCGAGTACCAGGGCCAGAGCCATTAGGGTGGCACCCATTCGTTTCAAATTCCGCATGATTTTTTCCTCCTAATTTTGATCTTCAGACTTTCCGCACCAAGCCCGCCAGCATCTCCACCACGGCGGGATCCCGGTGATCGAAGAAGGAGCTGACGCCGGTGTCCAGGGCGGCGATGGCGTCCATGGCCTCCTGGGAGAGCGTGAAGTCGAACACGTTGAAGTTCTCCTCCATCCGCTCCTTCTTGGTGCTCTTGGGGATGCACACGATGCCCCGCTGGAGCTGCCAACGCAGCACCACCTGGGCCACGCTCTTGTGGTATTTTTCCCCAATGGCGGCCAGGGTCTCGTTGTGGAACAGGTCGTTGTGCCCCTCGGCAAAGGGGGCCCAGCTCTCCATCTGCACGCCCTTGGACTGCATGTAGTCCTGGGCCTTAGTCTGCTGAAAGAACACGTTGCACTCCACCTGGTTGACAACAGGGGGCATTTCATTGAAGGCGATCAGATCCGCCAGCCGATCCGGGTAGAAGCTGCACACCCCGATGGCCCGGACGCGGCCCTCCCGGCACAGCTCGGTCATGGCCCGCCAGGCGCCGTAGTAGTCGTTCAGGGGCTGATGGATCAGGTACAGGTCCAGGTAGTCCAGGCCCAGGCGGTCCAGGGACTTCTGAAAACCAACTCTAGCTCCCTCGTAGCTGGTGTTGGAGATCCACAGCTTGGTGGTGATGAACAGCTCCTCCCGGGGCACGCCGCACTCCCGCACTGCCTTGCCCACCGCCTCCTCATTGCCATAGGAGGCGGCGGTGTCGATGAGGCGGTAGCCCACGCCA
>CALXGC010000101.1 GCA_944387755.1 uncultured Oscillospiraceae bacterium
TCCCCGCCGCAATGGCCCCCTCCGTGAGGGGGCTCCCGGCGAAGCCGGGTGGGGGAGCATTGGCCCTCCACCGCCTTCGGCGGTCCCCCTCTCTCTTTGGCGGCGGGGGCAAGCCCCCGCCCTACAAGGGAGGCTTTTGTGTGGCGGAAGCTCTCCCCGCCGCAATGGCCCCCTCCGTGAGGGGGCTCCCGGCGAAGCCGGGTGGGGGAGCATTGTCCCTCCACCGCCTTCGGAGTTCTCTCTCCCTCTTTGGCGGCGGGGGCAAGCCCCCGCCCTACAAGGGAGACTTTTGTGCGGCGGAAGCTTTCCCCGCCGCAATGGCCCCCTCCGTGAGGGGGCTCCCGGCGAAGCCGGGTGGAGGCGCATACAGGGCTCTCCCCCGTTCCGCCCCCTGCATTGTCATTACTCCTCCAGGTACTGGTCGATGGCCTGGGCCAGCTCCTGGGCCACCTGGTTCAGAGATTTCCCCGGAATCTGGCCTCCGGCGGCGGCGGCGTTGCCTCCGCCCCCCAGCTTCTCCAGGATAACCTGCACGTTGGTGTCGCCGATGGAGCGGGCGGAGACGACAATCCGGTCTCCGTCCGGATAGAGGACGAAGGAGGTGTCAATGCCGATGATGTTCAGCAGCTCGTCCGCCGCCTGGGCAGCGGTGACGCGGCTGACGGTGTGGTCCACCACGGCGATGGCGATCTGATCCCGATAGAGCCTGGCGTTCTGGATGATGGCGTACTTGGCGATGGTGCCCGCAAGGTCGTTCTGGAAGAGCTTTTTCACCTCGGCGGTGTCGGCCCCCGCCCGGCGCAGGAAGGCCGCCGCCTCAAAGGTACGGCCGCCGGTGCGCATGGAGAAGTTCTTGGTGTCCAGCACAATGCCCGCCAGCAGGGCCTCCGCCTCTCCCCGCGTCAGGTCGGTGGGGTCGGCGATATACTGCAGCAGCTCTGTCACCAGCTCCGAGGCGGAGGAGGCGTAGGGCTCGTGGTAGTTCAAAGCGGCCCCCTCGATATAGGTGGCGGCCCGCCGGTGGTGGTCGATGACGGCCACCCGGTTGCCCGACTCCAGCACCTCCTGGGACTGCACCTGTTCCGGGCGGTTGGTGTCCACCACCACCACCAGAGAGCGGTTGTCCATCAGCAGCAGGGCCTCCTGGGAGGAGAGGAACACGTCCTGATACTCCGGCATCTGGAGCAGCCGGTCGGTCAGAATCTTCCCCGGCGGGGAGCCCGGCTCCTGGATGATGTGGGCGGGGACGCCCTTCTTCCGGGCGATGGCCGCCACGCCGGCGGCCGCTCCAATGCAGTCGTTGTCCGGCGAGCGGTGGCCCATGATAAACAGCCCGGAGGAGTCGGACACCAGGGCGGACAGGGCGTTGGCCATAACCCGGCTTTTCACCTTGGTGCGCTTCTCCGTCTCTTTGGAGCGTCCGCCGAAGAACTCGAAGGTAAACTTGTTGCGGATCACCGCCTGGTCGCCGCCCCGGGACAGGGCCATCTCGATGGACAGGTTGGCGAACTGGAGCAGCTCCTGCAGAGAGGAGCCGTCCACGCCCACGCCGATGGACAGGGTGGCGGACAGGCCGCTGGGGCTGACCACCTGGTGAATCGTGTCCAGAATGTCGAACTTCTGGTCCACAAACCGGGCCAGGTACTGCTGTTCAAACAGGAACAGATAGCGGTCCCGCTCTATGCGGCGGAGCATTCCCCCTGTTCCGGCGGCCCAGGCGTCCAGGCGGGTGTTCACCTCGGAGTAGATGGTGGAGCGCTGGTTCTCCGTGAGGTTTTTCATCAGGTCCTCATAGTTGTCCAGCAGCAGCACCGCCGCCACCGGCCGGCTGGCCTGATAGCGGTCCCGGATGGCGGACAGCTCCGTCACATCCACCCAGTAGGTGGTGGCCAGGAAGCCGCCCCCCTTGTCGCTGGCCCGGACCAGGTGCCCATACACCAGAAAGCGCCGCCCGCCCAGCTGGGTCTCCTCCGGGCACTCGTTCTTGCCCTCCAGCAGCCAGTGGGTGTCAAAGCCGGGGAGCACCGTCTCCAGTTTGGCGTCGAACAGGTGCTCCTTGTCGTCGGTGAGCTGGAGAAACCGGTCGTTGGTCCACACAATGTCCCCGCTCTCCGGCCGGAAGATGACCATAGGCAGGGGGGAGTTCACCATGGTGTCCTTGGTGGCCACGTCCACGCTGCCGGTGATGGTCTCGATATACTTGGTGATCTCCCGCCGGCGCTTGCGCAGGCCGCTGCGGTGGTGCAGGCCCAGCAGCACCACCACCGCCAGCTCCAGCGCCGCCAGGGGCAGGTTGAACAGAGCGGAGGCCAGGGCAAAAAGAATCAGACAGGTAAAGTACATCTGGAGGCTGGGCTGAAACAGCCGCGGGAGCTTTCGGTTCAAAAGGGACCCCTCCTTTCAAAAAATGAAAGCAGCAAAACCAGGTTCTTATTATATCAGATTGCCCGGCGAAATACAACCAAAACCATGCCGGAGAAAGCCCTCTCCCAGGGCGAAAAAAATCGCCGCAATCCCGCGCTTCGCCGTTGCAACGGAAGAAAAAGGCTGATATAATAAAAACTACAAGCGTGTTTTCTGCCGCGCTGCCGCAGAGCAGAGCCGGCTCCCTGGGTGGGGAGGCGACCCAAAGCCTGTTACACTTTCTTTAGGAGGCTGTTCCAACATGCAAGAGATTAAAATCACCCGCGCGCAGACCTTGAAGGAGAAGCCCGACTCCTCCACCCTGGTTTGGGGCCAGTGCATGACCGACCATATGTTCATCGCGGACTACGACGCCGGCCAGGGCTGGCACGACCCCCGCATCGTCCCCTATGCGCCCCTGCCCATCGACCCGGCGGCCAAGGTGCTCCACTACGCCCAGGAGATCTTCGAGGGCCTGAAGGCCTACCGGACCGGGGACGGCTCCATCCAGCTCTTCCGCCCCATGGACAACATCCGCCGGATGAATGCGTCCGCCGAGCGTATGGCCCTGCCCCAGGTGCCGGAGGACCTGGCTCTGGCCGGCATCACCGAGCTGGTTAAGGTGGAGCAGGACTGGGTCCCCCACGAGAAGGACACCGCCCTGTACATCCGTCCCTTCCTCATCGGCCTGGACGCCGCTCTGGGTGTGCACAGCTCCCACCACTGCCAGTACATCGTCATTGTCTGCCCCGTGGGCGCTTACTACCCCGAGGGCCTGGATCCCGTGAAGATCTATGTGGAGGACCAGGACGTCCGCGCCGTCAAGGGCGGCACCGGCACCGCCAAGACCGGCGGCAACTACGCCGCCTCCCTGCGGGCCGGCGACCGGGCCGAGGCCAAGGGCTACAGCCAGGTGCTGTGGCTGGACGGCGTCCACCGCA
>CALXGC010000102.1 GCA_944387755.1 uncultured Oscillospiraceae bacterium
CACCTTCCGGCGGATTCGCTGGACCGCGTTGTCCACCGCCTTGGGGGACCGGCCCACCCGCCGGGCGATCTCTCCGCAGGAGAGGCCGCTTAAATAGGGGGACAGGATGCTTGCTTCGAACTCAGACAACTGGCCCTTCAGAGCGCGCAGGCGCTCTCTCAGTTCCTCCCTGCCAATGATGACATCTTCCGGGCTCTCTTCGCTGGAAAACAGGTACGCATTGGTTCCGTCAAAAAGAGGGGGTTCGAATGAGACGCTGTGGTTTAAAGGGGAATGTCTGCTGCCCTGAGCGGCGCGCACCGCGCTGTACAGCCTGCTGCGGATGCAGATCTCTGCAAATGTGCGGAAGGATGCGTCCCTTCCGCGGTCAAAGCTGCGGATGGCGGTGAGCAGACCCAGCATACCCTCCTGAAAGAGGTCCTCGCTGTCGCCCCCCGCCAGGAACAGGGGGCGGGCGCAGGCGCGCACCAGGCGGCCATAGCGCCGGACCAGTTCTTCTTCCGCGGCGGCGTTCCCCGCCCCGGCCAGGAGGCACATTTCCTCGTCCGGCAAGGACTGGAAATCGGCTCTGAACTCATTTTTAGATTGATTATCACTCATTATAAACAAAATGACTGGTTATGTCAAGGGGTATCCGGAAATATTTTGTTCATATTCCCATATCTGTGTGTCTCTGCCCCAGAATTATTCCTGCATCAGGCTGGGAATCAGGCCGGCCAGGCGCTGGGCGGCCTGACGGGCGGTCTCCTCCTCCCTGGCCTCCACCATCACCCGCATCAGGGCCTCGGTGCCGGAGGGCCGCACCAGAATCCGGCCGCTGCCGGCAAGGGCCTCCTCCTCCGCCCGGACCGCCTCCCAAAGCTTCGGGCTGTCCATCATGGCCTTTTTCACGTCGTTGCTGGCCACAGGCACATTGATCAGCACCTGGGGATAGCGGGCGCAGGCTCCGAAGAGCTCCGAGGCCTTTTTCCCGCTCTCCTTCAGCAGGGCCAGCACCTGCAGGGCGGTGAGCTGGCCGTCGCCGGTGGTGGCGTAGTCCCGGAAAATCATGTGGCCGGACTGTTCGCCGCCCAGGACATAGCCCTGCTCCAGCATCTTTTCCAGCACATTCCGGTCCCCCACGCCGGTACACTCCAGCTTCAGGCCGTGCTCCCCGGCGAACAGATGCAGACCCAGATTGGACATGACGGTGGCCACGACGGTGTCGCCGGGCAGCGCTCCCCGCCGCTTCCGGTCCAGGCCGCAGGCGGCCATAATCTGGTCCCCGTCAATCAGATTTCCCAGCTCGTCCACCGCCAGGCAGCGGTCGGCGTCCCCGTCAAAGGCGATGCCGATGTCATAGCCCCCCGCCTTCACCATGGCGGCCAGGTGATCCATATGGGTGGAGCCGCATCTGTCGTTGATGTTCACCCCGTCCGGGTCGGCGTTGATGACGTCGGTGCGGAGCTTGGGGAAGCGGTCGAACAGCCGGGCGGCGGTGGTGGAGGCGGCCCCGTTGGCGCAGGCCGCCAGGATGTGCAGTCCGGCCAGGTCGCTGGAGATGGTGGACTCCAGATGGCCGATATAGTCCAGGGCGGCCTTCTCCGCGCCGTAGCTCACCTTCCCGATGTCCCCGCCGGTTTTGCGGGGGACGTCGTTGTGGCCGAACAGGACCACGTCCTCAATTTTCTCCTCCAGCTCGTCGGAGAGCTTATAGCCCTGTCCGTTGAAAATTTTAATGCCGTTGTGTTCAAAGGGGTTGTGGCTGGCGGAGATGACAACGCCCGCGTCCGCCCCCTCGTCCACCGTCACCCAGGCCACGCCGGGGGTGGGCAGGGTGCCCAGGTCCAGCACATCCGCCCCCGCGGTACACAGCCCCGCGATGAGGGCGCCCTTCAGCAGGTCGCCGGAGATCCGGGTGTCCTTGCCGATGGTGACAAGGGGCTTCTCCCCCGCCTTCTTGCCGCTGGACAGCACCATCGCCGCCGCAAGGCCCACTTTATAGGCCAGATCCGCGTCCAGTCCCGCGTTGACCACGCCGCGGATGCCGTCGGTTCCAAATAATTTACCCATTGGGCAACACCTCATTCTGTTCAGAAAATTTTTCAGAAGCTCAGTTGGTCCAGGCCGGAGCCGTCTCCGCCCGGCACAGGCAGGCCCAGATGCCGGTAGGCCTTCGCCGTGACGCACCGCCCCCGGGGCGTGCGGGTGAGAAAGCCAATCTGCATGAGATAGGGCTCGTACACGTCCTCCAAAGTGACGGCCTCCTCATTGATGGTGGCCGCCAGGGTCTCCAGGCCCACCGGCCCGCCCCGGTAGTTTTCTATGATGCTCCGAAGCATCCGGTGGTCGATGGAATCCAGCCCCAGGCGGTCAATCTCCAGGGCGGTGAGGGCCTCGTCCGCCACTTTTTTGGTGATAACTCCCCCGGCCTTCACCTGGGCGAAATCCCGCACCCGCCGGAGCATCCGGTTTGCAATGCGGGGCGTGCCCCGGCTGCGGCGGGCGATCTCCATGGCCCCGTCGGGCTCGATGGGCGCCTCCAGAATCCCGGCGGAGCGGGCGACAATTCTGGACAGCTCCTCCGGGGTATAGAGCTCCAGCCGGAGGGTGACGCCGAACCGGTCCCGCAGAGGGGCGGAGAGCTGGCCCGCTCTGGTTGTCGCGCCGATGAGGGTGAATTTGGGCAGGTCCAGGCGGATGGAGTTGGCCGACGGCCCCTTGCCGATGATGATGTCGATGGCGAAGTCCTCCATGGCCGGGTACAAAACTTCCTCCACCGCCCGGTTCAGGCGGTGAATCTCGTCCACAAAGAGGATGTCGTTCTCATTCAGATTGGTCAGCAGGGCCGCCAAATCTCCCGGCTTTTCAATGGCCGGGCCGGAGGTGATGCGGATGTTCACCCCCATCTCATTGGCAATGATGCCGCTGAGGGTGGTCTTGCCCAGGCCGGGCGGGCCGTGGAGCAGCACATGGTCCAGGGGCTCCCGGCGCATTTTGGCCGCCTGGATGAACACCTCCAGGTTGCCCTTGGCCTTCTCCTGGCCGATATACTCCCGGAGGGTTTTGGGGCGCAGGGACCCCTCGTTCTCGTCCCCCCTGGTCAGGGAGGTGGTGACAAGGGGCTCGTCCAGCTCCTCCGGATCAAAATCCGGGTTGGAAAAATCAATTGCCATGGGTTCACTTCCAGTCTGTCTGTTTCATTATAGCCTCGATTCCCCATCCGCTCAAACAGCGGCCGTATATGTGGGGCGCGGCCCGCCTCTGTAGGGACGCACATTGTGCGCCTGCCGTTTCGGAATCCCCCGTTCTCTTTAGCCCTTCATCATCTTTTTCAGCGCCGCTTTAATAATCTCCTCCAGGGTGAGGGCGTCCAGGTCGATGCCCTTCAGGGCGGCATTGATCTCCCCCTGGGAGTAGCCCAGGACGGCCAGGGCGGCGGAGGCCTCGGACAGCTTAGTTTCCGGAATGACGGTGATTCCGGCGCCGCCGTAGCTCTCGCCGCCGGTGAAGGCGGTCTGGCCCTTGGCCAGCTTGTCCTTCAGCTCCAGGATAATCCGCTGGGCGATTTTCTTGCCGATGCCCTGGGCCACGGTGAGGGCCTTCTCGTCCCCGGTGATGATGCTCAGCGCCAGGCTGGCCGGGGAGCCGGCGGACAGAATGGACAGCGCCGCCTTGGGCCCCACGCCGGAGACGGAGATCAGCAGCTGAAACAGGTTCAGCTCCTCCTGGGTGGCAAAGCCGAACAGGTCCAATCCGTCCTGACGGACGCTGAGATAGGTAAAGAGCTTTCCCTTCTCCCCCTGCTTCAGGGCGGACAGGGTACAGCTTGTCGTGCGGCAGGCATAGCCCACTCCGCCGCAGTCAATGACGGCCAGATAGGGCTCCACGTGGGCCACTGTGCCGGAGAGATAGTAAAACATGGGCTCCAATCCTCTTTTGTGTCATATCAAGTTACCGGGTGTCGTACCGGCTGGGGTCAAACTTCCGCTCGGTATTCAGCAGGCTGGTGGCCGCCCGGCCGTGGCAGATGGCGAGGGCCAGGGCGTCGGCTGCGTCGTCGGGCCGGGGAACCTGCCGCATATTCAAAAGCCGCTGGGTCATCAGCATGACCTGCCGCTTATCCGCCCCTCCGTACCCCGCCACCGCCTGCTTGACCTGCATGGGGGTGTACTCAAACACCGGCACGCCCAGCTTCTCCGCCGCCAAAAGAATGACGCCTCTTCCATGGGCCACGGCAATGCCGGTGGTGATGTTTTTGGTGAAAAAGAGCTCCTCCACCGCCATCTCGTCGGGGTGGAAGGTGTGAATCAGCTCCTCCATGTCGTTGGAAATCTGGAGGAGGCGGCTGGACAGGGGAATCCCCGGCGGCGTGGTAATGACGCCGTATTGAATCAGCGTATTCTTCTGCCGCTCCGCCCGGACGACCCCGAAGCCAATGGTGGCCACGCCGGGGTCAATACCCAATACAATCATGCCGCCCTCCCGTCTTCCGGTCCAAAGAATCAGGTTTATTGTACCATACTTCCCCGCCGATTGGAAGCCGGGAAATCTGGCGGATTCACCGTTGACAACAGCTTTTTTATCGGGGATAATAACAGACATGGCATACCAATCCCGCCTGAAAAAGGAGTGCAGCACATGACAAGAGTAAACCAGAACTTTCTGAAGCTCCCCGGCAGCTACCTCTTCTCCGAGGTGGCCCGGCGGATCTCCGCCTACTCCGCCGCCCACCCGGACGCCGGCATCATCAAGCTGTCCATCGGCGACGTGACCCGCCCCCTGGCCCCCGCGGTCATCGAGGCCATGCACCAGGCCGTCACGGAGATGGGGACGTTTGAGGGCTTCCACGGCTACGGCCCGGAGCAGGGCTACGACTTCCTGCGGGAGGCCAT
>CALXGC010000103.1 GCA_944387755.1 uncultured Oscillospiraceae bacterium
CCTTACCCTCCACAACGCCCTGCTGTGGGGGGAGCAGCACCTGTTTCTTTCGGCCATCCTCCCGGAGGGGCGGCTGCACCTGCGGGTGCAGGCTGCGCTGGTCAGCTTGGACACGGTGGCTCTGCTGAAGGACGAGAACACCGTGGAGAAGACCTTCCCCGGGGTGCTGACAGAGAAATACGCCCGGCATGAGCAGGAGTGGCCCATGTCCGTCAACCAGCTGGGCCTGGTGCTGGTGGTCCCCAAAGCCATCACGCTGGAGCCGGGGCGGCTGGTGAAGGCCCGGGGTGCGCTGTGGGAGGTCCTGGTCCCCCATGAGCTGGACCCATATAAAAATGAGTATGAGATGGGGAGGACGGTGGATCTGTAGTGCGGAAGGCGACGCTGGAGCGGCAGGAGATGGACCGGTTCGCCCGGTATTGGGAGAAGCTGTACCAGGCGTTTCCAGACGCCAGGCGGCAGGCGGCCCAGGCTATGGGCGAGGCGGTCCAGAAGGACCTGAACGCCCAGATCCAGGCCGCCGACCTGGAGAACGGCGCAAAGAGCACCGTGCGCTCCTGGCAGGACGTCCGAATCGGGAGCCGCGGCGGCTATGCAGCGGTTTCTCCAGCCGGAGGCGTTGCCAAACCTAGGGCGGGTCAAAAACAGCACACTTGGCGAGGCGATCCTGTCACCCAGAAGCAGGTTACCAGGTGGCTGGAGCGGGGACACGGAACTCCGCAGGGCGGCTATGTGAAGGGCCGCCAGTTTTACAGCTTCACCAGAATGAAAGCCTGGGAGCATGCACGGAAAGCCGCAGATCGGGTCCTGAGCCTGATTGCGGATGAGGTGGATTTTTGATGGACTGCAACGACATCATGCGCGCCATGGAGGCGCGGCTGAAGGAGAAGTACCCCGGGGAGGAGGTCTATTGGAACCAGCTGCCCCGTGAGTTCACCCGCCCTTGTTTTACCCTGGAGCTGACCAAAAATGAGACGGCGGACGCCAACCGGTTTCTGGTCCGGCGGACGGCGGTGGTGCTGGTCACCATCTATGAAGCGGCCAACGCGTTCTACGACAGCAGCCGGGAGGGCCTGAACGACCGTCAGGACCAGGTGCTGGCGCTGTTCTCCACGCCGCTGGCGGCAGGGGACCGGACGATGCTTCCCACAACGCAGAAGGGGGAGGGGACCCCTGGGTACAGCGAAGTGTTCGCAACCTTCCGGTGGATGGACGGCCGGCCCGGCCTTGTAGATGAGGACACGGCCTCCGAGAGTGAGGGCGGGGTTCCGCGAATGGAACATTTCGAGATCAACAATACGACCCGGACAACGGGGAACGGAAAGGATGATATACCATGAGCACTCCTACAAGTATCGGTCTGCCCAAGCTGCAGATCGCCTTTGAGGCGGCGGCACGGCAGACCATCAACCGGTCCAAGAAGGGCTATGCGGCCATGATCGTGCGGGACGCCAAGGACCAGGGCCTGCACAAGCTGAGCAGCGCCACCATGATCCCCACGGAGCTGGGGGAGGCAAACCAGGCCCAGGTGAGGCTGGCCTTTGAGGGCAGCGACCGGGGCGTCCCCAGCCTCATCTATCTGGTGGTCATCGCCACGGGGACGGAGAACACCACCGCTTTGGAGGGCGGCCTGAAGCTGCTGGAGTCTGTCTCGGTGGACTATCTGGCCGCTCCGGCGGATGTGACCGGCGAGGAACTGGAGGTCCTGAACGAGTGGACCAAGGGGCAGCGGGCCCTGTACCGCACGGTGAAGCTGGTACGGCCCTTCCAGACCACAGGCAGCGACAATATGGGGATCATCGAACTGGACGAGACCGGCATGAAGGACGCCGCCGGAGCGGTGACGGCGGCTGCCTACTGCGCCCGGATGGCTGGCATCCTGTGCGGCATCCCCATGGGCATGTCGGCCACCTACGCCGCCCTGCCTGAGCTGACGGAGGTGACCGCCCGCAGCGAGGCCGAGCAGACCCAGGCCATCGACGCGGGCAAGCTGATCCTGATCCACGACGGCCAGAAGGCCAAGATCGCCCGGGCGGTGAACAGTCTGACCACCATTCCCGCGGGGGGCAGCGAGGACTGGCGGAAAATCAAGATCGTGGAGGGCATGGACCTCATTACCTATTTCCTGCGCACCACCATCGAGGACAGCTATGTGGGGCAGTACCCCAACACCTACGACAACAAGCAGCTGCTGGTGGCCTTTATCCTGGCCTACCTTCAGAAGCTGGAGACGGCCGGGGTGCTCAATCCTGGGGAAAGTTACTGTGAGATCGACTACGACCGGCAGCTGAACTGGCTGCGCTCCCAGGGGGTGGAGGTGTCCGGTCTGACGAGGCAGCAGGTGCTGGAGTATCAGACCGGCTCCTGGGTATTCATCAAGTGCGGCGGGCGGCTGGTGGACGCCATGGAGGACTTTAAGATCCTGTTCAACGACCAGACGCTGGCCGCGGCGGCGTAAGTAAGGGAGGAATGACACATGGCACGAACGATTGACAGCGCAAAGCGGGTCATCAACGGCACCTGGGGCGAGGTATGGCTGGACGGCGAAAAGGTGGCCGAGTGCACCGCCTATCAGCAGAAGCTGGCCAAGAACAAGGAGACGATCCGGCTGTGCGGCCAGTTCATGGACGACACCAAGGCCACCAGCGGAAGCGGCACCGGCAGTCTGACCCTGTACCACGTGGACAGCGGCTTTGCCCGAAAGATGGAGGGCATCCAGGACGGCGTGGACCAGCGCTTCACGGTGATCTCCAAGCTGGCCGACCCTGACAGCTGGGGCGCGGAGCGTGTGGCCGCGTACAATGTGAGCTTTGACGATCTGACCCTGGCGGACTGGCAGGCGGCCACGGTGGGGACCGTGACGGCCCCCTTCACCTGGAGCCGGTACGAGTTCCTGGACATGATCGAATCGGATTAAAGAAAAAGCCGCCCCAAGGGGCGGCGGGAGTTGACAAGATACGGCGCACTGGATAAGATAGCTTTGGGCGCTGTTACATAACAGGCGGCCGGCCACTTCCTTCCCAAATGGGACCCCAGCAAAGCGCGTGACTTTGCTGGGAGACGAGACGCAAGGAAGCAAAGCGAGAAATGCCCGAGCGGGCGTTTTGAGCGGAGCGGACTTTGCGTTGAGGAGGTGATGCGGATATGGGACACCGAGGAAAGCAATTTCTGAGGTTTCTGGTGTGTTTCGCCGTTTTGGCGTACATCATGACCATAAAAGCGTGCTGACCGCTCGGCTGCAACCCAAGCGGTCAGCATAGTTTGACTGACCTATGAAAAGGGCTGGCCGTCTGTAACAGCGCCCTTCTATCTTCATTATAGCCATCTGAGCCGCCTTGTCAAGAAAGACAGGGCGGTTTTTCGTTCGAAAGGAGATTTTGATTTGAATATGAGCGAAGAGAAGAAGGACCTGCTGGCTCTCCTGCTGCGGCCGGAGCTGCCCAATGTGCAGAAGGAACTGCCTACGGCCCGGTACAAGGTGAACCGGCTGAGCCAGCTGGCGGGGGAGGACGTGGTGTTCACCCTGCGGGCACTGCCCTATGGCAAGGTACAGATGCTGAGGGCGTCCATGGCGGAGGATGTGAATGTGCAGATCCTGCTGGCCGGATGCGTGGAGCCCAGCTGGAAGGCTCCGGAACTGAGGGAGAAGTTCGGCGGGGCCACCCCGGCGGAGACGGTGAAGGCGGCCCTCCTGCCCGGGGAGATCGAGGACCTGAGCCGGGCGGTGGAGCGGCTGTGCGGCTATCGCAGGACCACCATTGAAGAAGTAAAAAACGTCTGAGGGAGGGCAGCGACCCGGAGCTGGGTCTGGTCTATTACCTGTTCCGCTTCCACCACTGGACGCCGGAGCAGTACTACTCCATGGGCCGGGGCGGCCGGGATCTGGCCTGGGCGTTGGCCTCCTATGAGAGCGACATGCGGGAGGAGCTGGACCTCCGGCGCGGGCAATAGAAAAAGCCGCCCCCCGGCGGGGGCGGCGGAAAATCAGACGGAGGGCGGGACGGAGGCCCAGAGGGCCCAGGCAAGGGCGCACAGCGCGGCCAGCCCCAGCAGAGCGGCCAGGCCGCCGCCTCCGCCAATCATCCCCATAAAAACGGCCGTCAGGCACACGGACGCCGCCGTGAACCAGATGAACCCCCGCATTCGGAAGCTTTCCGCATGAAAACGAAAGGAAAAAGAAGAGGCGCGTTCGATCCGAGCGTCCAGCTCCCGCAGCTGGGCCCGTTTCTCCTCCAGCCCACGTTCCAGCTCGGTCAGGGGCGCGCGGCCCGGGTCATCCGGGGCCAGCTGCCGGAGGGGGGCGAGGTCCGGACGGTAGAGGAAGAGGAGCCGCTCCAGGATCTCCGAGCGCAGTTCCGCCTGCTGTTGTTTTAACTCCATAAGGTCCATGGCGCGCGCCCCCTTTCTTACTCTCATCATAGCAAAATCTTGGAAAAAGTCAACAGGAGGTTTGGATATGGCAGAAGAAGTGGGCATTGTCATGAGCTTATACGACCAGGTGAGCCCCACGCTGAAGACCATTGCCGGAAATACCAGAGCCTTCGATAAGAGTCTGGACGACTTGGAGCAGGGGCTGAAGCAGTACGACAAGGTGCAGACCGGCCTGACCAAAGATCTGTCCGCCCTGAAGAAGGCCATGGAGGAGTCCAACCAAAAGGTGATTGCCGCCCGGAAGGAGTACAAAAAGCTCAACGACGAGGCCAGCAAGGGGGCGTTGGACGAGGCCATCGAGGAACAGGCCCAGTTAAAGCGGCGGCTGACGGAGACGGAGAGCGCCATCCGGAATCAGAGCAAGCTCTATGAGGACCTGTATTCCAAGGCCCGGCAGGCGGCCAAGGGAATCAAGGACGTGTCCACTCAGGCCAGCATTGCGGATAACCGGGCGGGAGGCGGCTCCTCCGGCGGAGCGGGCTCTGTGTTGTCCGCACTGGGCAAAGCCGGGATTTATGACATGGTGGGAGACGTGGGTTCTCAGCTGATCGACGTGTTTGGGGAGAGCGCCCTTGGACAGCCGCTGGCGACGGCGGTGAGCAGTACACTCTCCGGAGCCGCCAGCGGCGCGGCCATCGGCTCCATGGTGCTTCCCGGCGCGGGAACCGCCGTAGGGGCCGCGGCCGGCGGCCTGCTGGGCGCGGCGACCGGAGGCAGCCAGATCTATGCGGCAAAGGACGACGCCTTCAAGTCCTATGTTCAGGAGAGCGTAGAGGGGCAGCTGGAGGAGATGGACTCCATCCGTTCCTCCGGCTCCGCCACGGCAGGACAGCGGGAGCAGGATCAGATCGCCTTTGCACAGCGGTTCGGCAGCGGCGAGGCCGCCCAGGACTACCTGGACCAGGTGAAAGCTATGGCGGTGAACACCAACTACACCTATGACGAGATCACCGGCTACTCCAAGTCCCTGCTGAACAGCTACAGTCCGGAGGAGACCCTGGGGGTACTCCAGAAGCTCAGCGACGCCACAGCGGGGCTGAATCTGGATTCCAGCGGCGTGTCCATGTTTATCGCGGGTCTAAGCCGGATGCGGACCACGGACAAGACAACCCAGGAGTATCTGAATTACTTCTCCGAGCGGGGGCTGGATGTGTATGAGGCCCTCTCCCGGAGTACCGGGGCGGACAAGAGCCGGATCAGCGAGATGGTCACCGGCGGGGAGATCGGCGGCACGGAGGCCGCCCAGGCCATCCTGGACTACATCCAGGAGGAGTTCGGCGGGCTGAGCGAAAAGCTGGCCTCCACGTATGACGCTATGGTGGACAACCTGGGGGACGCGGAGGCCAACCTGAACGCCCGCATGGGCGAGGGCTACAACGAGGCCCGGAAGGCGGGCATCGAGGCCCAGCAGGATTGGCTGGACAGCGAAGAGCTGGGGGACGCCTATGAGGCCATCGGGGCCTGGAAGGCCGAGCTGGAGAACGCCAAGGAGCAGTATATCCGGGAGGCCGTGGACGAGGCCATGGGCTCGGAGGAGTACCAGACCGCCCAGGCGGAAGGGGACGCCGCCGAGATGGGCCGGATCATCATGCAGGCCAAGATCCAGGGCATGAACGAGTACAACGAAAACGAGGGCAAAGACGAGGTCCTGGCCCAAGAACTGGCCCTGATCGATGGGGTGCGGGAGGACACGTCCCTGAACGACAGCTATTGGGATGCTGGGTATACTCTGGGCCAGGCATTTTCCAAGGGGCGCGCCGCCGGAATGGCTGACAGCACGATCCGCGCGGTGCACGGCGGCGACGGCGACGACGGACAGGAAACGTTCTGGGGAATCGTCAATTCGACCATTGGAAAAAACGCCTGGGGCCTGGACCGTGTCCCGTATGACAACTATCTGACTTACCTCCACGAGGGGGAGCGGGTGCTGACGGCCTCCCAGGCCCGGGAGATGGACCGGGGCGGCCTGCCGCCCATCAATATCACGGTATCCGGGAACACCTTTGGGGCGGGCATGGATGAGGCGGCGGTGGCGGAGGCTATCGCGGACACCGCGCTGCGGAAAATTCTGGCCGGATTCCAGGGGTGAGCCCCCTCAGCCGGCCTCTGGCCGGCAGCTCCCCCGCAGAGGGAGAAGCCTTTTGGAGAAGAGGTGATTGAATGCTGCGAATAATGTCGTTTGTGGACCCGTCCACCAGCAAGGAGCTGGTCCTCCCGGTGACCCCGGCCCGGTACTTCTGGTGCCACCCCACTAAAATTGAGGTGGTGAGCCTGGACCAGCTGGGAGAGGCCACCCTGCACTGCGGCTATAAAATGGGAGACTGCACCCTGGAAAACGTCCTGCTCCCGGCCCAGCAGTACCCGTTCATGGTCCCGGGGAGCCGGGCCGCCCCGTACGAATACCTCTATGATCTGGAGGTGTGGTGCGACAAGGGCGCTCAGCTGCAGTGGATCGTGTCCGGGACCTCCGTCAACGCCTCGGTGGTGATCGAGGAGATCACCCAGGGGGAACAGGACGGGACCAACGACCTCTATTTGACTATTGCCATGCGGCAGTGGCAGAGGCTGGAGACTCCGGTCCTGGCCCTGTCCGGGGGCGGGGCAGCCACCGCCCGGGACAGCCAGACGGGGGCGGCCAGCACCAAAACGTATACGGTGCAGTCCGGGGACTGTCTCTGGAGCCTGGCGGAGAAATATTACGGGGACGGCTCCCAGTACAAAAAGCTGGCGGCGGCCAACCCGGAGATCACCAATCCAAACCTGATCTACCCCGGCCAGGTGCTGACCATCCCGGCGGCGGACGATCTGCCCGCCGCCCAGGCGGACAGCGCCAGCGCCGCGCTGGCCGGCCGCCTGAACTGGACCGGCAGCGGGTGGACGTTGTCGTAGAGGGAGCGCTATGGCAGATACATTTTCCTATCGTTTTCTTGTGACCGCCCCAGGCGGCGGCGAAGTCCGGGACCTGACAGCGCTGGTACAGTCCCTCACCTGGACGGGAGACGTGCGGCAGACGGCCCGGGAGCTGACCTGCGCCCTGGCAGTCCCCCGGGACGGCAGCGTGGAGATCCCGCCCCTGGAGGAAGGAGCCTGGCTGACGCTGGAAGCGGAGGGGACGGCGCGGTTTTTCGGGACGCTGCTGCAGTGCACCACCAGCAGCCAGAGCGTTACCGTCAATCTCTCCGCCCTGGACCGGGGGCGGTTCCTGGCGGGCAACGAGGGGTACTACAACTTCTCCAACACCACCCCGGAGGCGGCGGCCGCGCTGATCTGCCGGGACTTCCAGATCCCGACGGCCGGTCTGGCCGCCACGGGAATCCCTCTGAACAGGAACTTCCCGGGCGAAACGCTGGACGCCATCCTCCGCACCCTATACGCGGCGGCGGGGGAGCAAAACGGGAAGCGGTATCAGCTTCGCTTCACCGGGACCGGAGAACTGGAGATTGTGGAGAAGCCCTCCACAGCCTCCCTGGAGATCGCCCAGACCATGGGTGTGACCAACACCTGGAACATCACCGACCTGTGCAACAGCGTGGCCATCTACGCCGACGGCGGGGCTCTGGTGCGGACGGTGGAGGACGGGCCCTCCCAGGCCCTCAACGGACGGCTGTCCCACACACTGGTCCAGCGCTCCGGGGAGGACGCCGGGGCCAAGGCCCAGGCCTGGCTGGAGGACCACGGTCTGAAGCAAAATCTGACGGTGGAGGTGCTTGCGCCGCCCCTAGACCTGATCGCTGGAGCGGCAGTGATCCTGCGGGACACGGGCAGCGGGGTGAGCGGCCTGTTCTGGGTGGACGCGGACACTCACACCTGGAAAAACGGACAGCATTTGGGAAAATTCACCCTGAATTTCCGAAACATCATGGAGTGAGAAACCGCATGGAAAAGGAGGAATAGTCATGGCAAAGACGTTGGATGAGAGCGTGGGCGTGCTGCTCCAGGCCGTGGAGACGGTGAGCGCCAACCGCCAGCGCCCGGACTCCCTGGCTCTGGGAACGGTAACGGCGGAGGGCCGGGACAGCCTTCGGGTGCAGTGCGGGGGGACTGTCTTGACCCGGGAGAACCTTTGGATCGGCTCGGGGATGAGCGTCTCCGCCCTGGACGTGGGAGACGAGGTGGTTTTGCTGACCCAGGACCAGCAGCGGTATTACATCATCTGTAAGGTGGAGCCGGTATGAGTCAATTATT
>CALXGC010000104.1 GCA_944387755.1 uncultured Oscillospiraceae bacterium
CAGCACCCGGAGCTGACGGCGGAGGAGGCGGTGGTGCGGGTGAACATCGGCCTGGACGCGCCGCCCTATGAAAATTTGGAGGTTGTGGAGGACCCGTCCAGCCTCACCGCCCTGGTGAACCAGTACCGCGCCCTGCCGGAGGACTATGTCCCGGAGCTGGTGTATCTGAAGCCCGCCTACACCAACCAGCGGGACAGGCTCCGGCCGGAGGCCTATGCGGCCTTTGTCCAGATGGCGGACGCCGCCGCCGGAGAGGGCCTGCACATCTACAACGCCTCGGCCTACCGCTCCTATGCCACCCAGAAGTGGGTCTATCAGCGCTATGTCCGGCAGGAGAGCGCCCAGGCGGCGGACACCTACTCCGCCCGGCCGGGGTGCTCCGAGCACCAGACCGGCCTGGCCCTGGACGTCAACACGGCCAGCTTCAGCGACGGCTTTGAGGAGACGGCGGAGTACGCCTGGCTGGCGGAAAACGCCTGGCGCTTTGGGTTTCTCCTCCGCTTCCCGGAGGGGAAGGAGGAGCTCACCGGCTATCAGTTTGAGCCCTGGCACTACCGCTATGTGGGGCTGGAGGCGGCCCAGACCTGCTTTGAAAACGGCTGGACTCTGGAGGAGTACCACGCCCGGCAGCCCGCGCCGCGCTGACCGGCCTTGACGGCCCGGAGACGGGCCCGTATAATGGGAGGAACGGAAGGGAGGCGCATAGAATGGAAGTCATACGGGTACGGCGCAGCGGCGTGACCTACTACACCTGTCCGGAGCTGTGGATGGCGGGCTTTCTCAACGGCTTCTCCACCCGGACGGGGGGCGTGTCCCCGCCGCCCTGGGACAGCCTGAACCTGGGGGCCAACCGGGGGGACAGCCCGGAGCGGGTGTCGGAGAACTTCCGCCGCTTCTGCGCCGCCGTGGGGGCGGACCCGGACAGGCTGGTCAAAAACTATCAGGTGCATGGAGACGCGATTCGGACTGTGACGGGGGCGGACTGCCTGCCCTCCCCCGGCGCGCCGGGGACCGCGGAGGCCGACGGCCTGCTGACCCTGGAGCCGGGGGTGTGCCTGGCGGTGTTCTCCGCCGACTGTATCCCGGTGCTGCTGTGCGACCCGGAGACGGGGGCGGCCTGCGCCGTCCACGCCGGCTGGCGGGGAACCGCTTTGGGCATTGCCCGGCGGGCCGCGGAGGCGATGGCGGCGCGCGGTTCCCGGCCGGAGAATCTGCTGGCCGCCATTGGGCCGGGGATCTCCCTGTGCTGCTTTGAGACCCACCGGGACGTGCCCGGCGGCCTCCGGGCCGGCCTGGGCGGGGACGCGGAGGGCTGTATCTTCCCCATCCCCGGCACGGACAAGTACCGGGTGGACCTGAAGGAGGCCAACCGGCGCTGGCTGCTCCAGGCGGGCCTTCTGCCGGAGCACATCGCCCTGTGCGCCGCCTGCACCGCCTGCGCGCCGGAGGAGTTCTGGTCCCACCGGCGGATGGGGGAGCGGCGGGGCAGCATGGCCGCCCTGATTCAGAGAAAAAAACCCGGAGGAATTTCATGAGAAAAACCCTGCTGCTGGCCGCCCTGGCGGGGGCGCTGCTGCTGGCCGGCTGCGGCCCCGGCGGGACGGTCTCCGCTCCGGCGGCCTCCGTTCCGGCGGACGTCTCCGCCCCCGGACCGGAGGAGACGGCCATCCCCATCCCCTTCACCCTGGCGGCCTATCCCGCCCAAAGCTTCCACCCGGCGCTGGCGGAGAGCGCCGCCAATCTGGACCTGGCGCCCCTGCTCTACGAGGGGCTGTTCACCCTGGACAGCCGGTTTCAGCCCCAGCCCCTGCTGTGCCAGAGCTATTTCGTCAGCGCCGACGGCCTGGTATGGACCTTCCACCTCCGGGAGGGAATTACGTTCTCCGACGGCACGCCCCTCACCGGGGAGATTGCGGCCCAGGCCCTCCGGACGGCCCAGGACCCCGCCTCCCGGTACGCGGTCCGGCTGGCCGGGGCCTCCATCCGGGGGGAGGGGAACCAGGTGACAATCACCCTGTCCCAGCCCAACGGCGCTCTGCCCCAGCTGCTGGACATCCCCATCTTCCTGGGGGAGGGGGACCGGCCACTGGGCACCGGGCCCTATGTGCTGGCAGAGAGCGGGGGACAGCTCTCCCTGACCGCCCGGCCCGACTGGCGGGAGGGGGCGGACAGCCTGCCCGTCCAGGAGATTCTGCTGGAGTCCATGACCCGGTCGGACGAGCAAATGCCCGCCTTCAACGCCGGGGAGATCACACTCCTCAACGCCGACCTCACCGGAGACAGCGCCCTGGGCTCCTCCGGCCGGTACCAGGTGTGGGACTATAACACCACCGGCCTGCTCTATCTGGGCTTCAACGACCGGCAGGGCCTGTGCCGGGACCCGGCGGTGCGCCTGGCCGTGGCCCGGTCGGTGGACCGGGAGGACCTGGCGGACGCCGTCTTCGCCCGCCACGCCGTCCCCGCCGCCCTGCCCGTCCACCCGGACTCCCCCTGGTACGACGGGGAGCTGGCGGAGGAGCTGGCCTATGACCCCGGCGCGCTGGCCGGCCTGGACCTGGAGGGCCGGCCCGTCACCCTGCTGGTGAACATTGAAGACACCGCCAAGAGCGCCGCCGCCACCTGGATTGCCCAGGAGCTGGAGGCGGCGGGCCTGGTGGCGGAGGTGAACCGCCTGCCCTGGGCGGAGTACCTGGACGCCCTGGAAAAGGGCCGGTTTGACCTGTATCTGGGAGAGGTCTTCCTCACCCCCGACTTCGACCTCACCCCCCTGCTGGGGGTGAACGGCGGGCTGAATTACGGCGGCTGGACCACCCCCCTGTCCGAGGGGCTGCTCTCCGCCTTCCGCAGCGCCCAGGGCGAGCTGAAGCCCGCCTCCGCCTCCGCCCTGTACCGCCATCTTTGCCAGCAGGTCCCCATTGCCCCCCTGTGCTTCCAAAACGGCACCGTGCTCACCCAGTACGGCCGGGCGGAGGGGCTGGCGCCGGTCTACGGCAACCTGTTCGCCGGACTGGAGAACTGGGAGATCTCTTAAATCATGGACCAAACGCGCCTGTATATATCTGTAGGGGCGGGTCCCAGACCCGCCCGCAAGACCAGAAAATTCACCGGGAGACAGCCCGGAGCCGCCCAGCGGCAAGGAGGAAGAGAGACAATGAGTGTATTTCGCTGTTATGCAGAGAAGAAGCCCGGCTTCGACGTGGAGGCCCAGGGCCTGTGGAAACAGCTCCGGGAGCAGCTTGGGCTGACGGGCCTGGAGGGCGTGCGGATTTTGAACCGGTACGACGCCGGCCGCATCGCCCCGGAGGTGTATGAGGCGGCCAAAAACGTGGTCTTCTCAGAGCCCCAGGTGGACGACGTGTACGACGAGACCTTCCCGGAGCCCCAGGGGGCCCACGCCGTCCTGGCGGTGGAGGCCCTGCCCGGCCAGTTTGACCAGCGGGCGGACTCCTGCGCCCAGTGCATTCAGCTTCAGTCCGGGGTGGACCGGCCCCTCATCGCCACCGCCAAGGTGTACCTGCTCATGGGGACGCTGACCCAGGCGGAGCTGGACAGGGTCCGCCGCTATCTCATCAACCCCGTGGAGAGCCGGGAGGCCTCCCTGGACAAGCCGGACACCCTGGAGCGGGCGCACGGCGAGCCCGACTCCGTCCCCACGGTGGAGGGCTTCACCGCCATGGACGAGGGGGCGCTGAAGAAGCTGCTGGACTCCCTGGGTCTGGCCATGGACCTGGACGACCTGAAGTTCCTGCAGGGCTACTTCCGGGACGAGGAGAAGCGGGACCCCACCCTGACGGAGGTGCGGGTGGTGGACACCTACTGGTCCGACCACTGCCGCCACACCACCTTCTCCACCCATCTGGACGGGATTGAGATTGCCGACCCGGCGGTGAAAAGCGCCTATGAGCGGTATCTGAAGGCCCGCGTGGAGGTCTATGGGGAGGAGAAGGCCGCCCGGCGGCCCCAGACCCTCATGGACCTGGCCACCATCGGGACCAAGACCCTGAAGAAGCGGGGGAACCTGCCGGAGCTGGACGAGAGCGAGGAGATCAACGCCTGCTCCATCCACGTCCCCGCCCAGGTGGACGGGCGGACGGAGGACTGGCTGCTCATGTTCAAGAACGAGACCCACAACCACCCCACGGAGATTGAGCCCTTCGGCGGCGCGGCCACCTGCATCGGCGGCTGTATCCGGGACCCCCTGTCCGGCCGCGTGTTCGTCCACCAGGCCATGCGCGTCACCGGCGGCGGCGACCCCCGGGTGCCCCTGGACCAGACCACCCCCGGCAAGCTGCCCCAGCGGAAGCTGGCGGTGACGGCGGCGGCGGGCTACTCCTCCTACGGCAACCAGATCGGCCTGGCCACCGGCCACGTGGCCGAGGTGTACCACGAGGGCTACATCGCCAAGCGCCTGGAGTGCGGCGCGGTGGTGGGGGCCGCCCCCGCCGCCAACGTCCGCCGGGAGCGCCCCGCCCCCGGAGACGTGGTGATTCTGCTGGGGGGCCGCACAGGCCGGGACGGCATCGGCGGGGCCACCGGCTCCTCCAAGAGCCACAACCAGAAGTCCCTGACCACCATGGCCAGCGAGGTACAGAAGGGCAACGCCCCGGAGGAGCGGAAGATTCAGCGCCCGTTCCGCAGCGGGGACGTCACCCGCCTCATCAAGCGCTGCAACGACTTCGGCGCCGGCGGCGTGTCCGTGGCCATCGGCGAGCTGGCCGACGGCCTGTCCATCAACCTGGACGCGGTGCGCAAGAAGTACGAGGGCCTGGACGGCACCGAGCTGGCCATCTCCGAGTCCCAGGAGCGCATGGCCGTCGTCGTCGCCCCGGAGGACGTGGACAAGTTCATCGCCGCCGCTCAGAGCGAGAACCTGGAGGCCTATCCCGTGGCCGTGGTCACGGAGAGCCCCCGGATGGTCATGACCTGGAAGGGACAGAAAATCGCCGACATCAGCCGGGCGTTTTTGAACACCAACGGGGCGGTGAAGCACGCCGCCGTGTCGGTGGACCGGCGGGACCGCTCCGCCCTGGGGAAGGCCCAGTTTAGCTCCCTGAAGGAGATGGCCTCCAGCCTGAAGTGCGCCTCCCGCCGCGGGCTGACCGAGCGGTTCGACGGCTCCATCGGCGCGGCCAGCGTGCTCATGCCCTTCGGCGGCAAGACCCAGCGGACCCCCGCCCAGGCCATGGCCGCCCTGCTCCCCGTCCTGCCGGGACAGGAGACCGACCAGGCCAGCGTCATGGCCTGGGGCTTTGACCCGGACCAGATGATGGAGGACCCCTTCCAGGGCGCGTATAACTCCGTAACGGTTTCTCTGGCCAAGCTGGTGGCCGCCGGCGGCGACTATCAAAAGGCCTATCTCACCTTCCAGGAGTTCTTTGAAAAGCTGCGGGATGAGCCGGAGCGCTGGGGCAAGCCCTTCGCCGCTCTGCTGGGCGCCTTGAAGGCCCAGCTGGACTTCGGCCGGGCGGCCATTGGCGGCAAGGACTCCATGTCCGGCTCTTTCAACGACCTGGACGTCCCCCCCACCCTCATCTCCTTCGCCATCGCCCCCGTCAAGGCCGGCGAGGTCCTGTCCCCCGAGTTCAAGGAGGCGGGCCACCCGGTGTACACCTTCGGCGGCTCCTCCAGCGCAGAGCACCTGAAGGAGGCATGGGAGGCCTTCCACGACCTGCACCGGCAGGGCAAGGTGAAGGCCGCCTGGGCGGTGGAGAACGGCGCGGC
>CALXGC010000105.1 GCA_944387755.1 uncultured Oscillospiraceae bacterium
CGTCAGGTGCTCCAAAGCCGCCCCCTCCGGGGGAGGTGCCGGGCGAAGCGAGGCGGAAGGGGTAAACCCGGCGGACAAATGCGTGGGGCGCGACGACCCCGGCGCGCCCGCTGGTTCGGAATCCCCCCGCCCCCTTTCACAAGGGGGGGCGCAATCCCCCGCCGCCCATTGGGCGGCACCCCCTTTCAAAAGGGGGCGAATGGCGGACGTATCCGTGGGGCGCGACGACCCCGGCGCGCCCCAAAGCCCCCCTTCGGGGGAAGCGAGGCGGAAGGGGTTGAAACAGCGGACATATGCGTGAAACGCAGTCCCCGCAGGAGAGAGGACAGAGAAAAACGCCTCTGCCCTCCGTCCCGTGTGGATTGCAGCGAATCAGAAAAGGAGTGAGGCCAATGGCAGAGCAGTCCTATGCCGTGGAAATGCGCGGCATTACAAAGACGTTCGGCAGCGTGACGGCCAACAAGGACGTGAATCTGACCCTGAAGAAGGGGGAGATTCTGGCCCTGCTGGGAGAGAACGGGTCCGGAAAGACCACCCTGATGAACATGCTCTCCGGCATCTACGCCCCGGACAAGGGGGAGATTCTGGTGGACGGAAAGCCCGTGACCATCGCCTCCCCGGAGGACGCCAAGCGGCTGGGCATCGGCATGGTCCACCAGCATTTCAAGCTGGTGGAGGTGTTCTCCGCCGCCGACAACATCTGGATGGGCAAAAGCCGGGCCGGGGCCCTGCTGGGCCGGGACCGGTACCAGGAGGTGGCGGACACCGCCAAGCGCTTCGGCTTTGATCTGGACCCCCGGAAAAAGGTGGAGAACATGGCCGTGTCGGAGAAGCAGACCCTGGAGATCATTAAAGTGCTCTATTACGGGGCCAAGGTGATTATTCTGGACGAGCCCACCGCCGTGCTCACCGTCCAGGAGATTGAAAAGCTCTTCGGCGTGCTGAGGCGGATGAAGGAGGAGGGCCACTCCATCATCATCATCACCCACAAGCTCAACGAGGTGCTGGAGATCAGCGACCGGGTGGCCATCCTCCGGAAGGGGGAGTACATCGGCACCGTGGACACCGCCTCCACCAACGAGCAGGCGCTCACCGAGTACATGGTGGGCCGGAAGATCGACCTGAACATCCAGCGCCCGGCGGTGGAGAAGACCCGGCCCCTGCTGGAGATCCGGGACCTGACCATTCTCAACGACGAGGGCGCCACCGCCATCGACCATGTGAACTTCTACATCCGGGGCGGCGAGATTTTGGGCGTGGCGGGCATTGCCGGCTGCGGCCAGCGGGAGCTGTGCGAGGCCATCGCCGGCCTGCGGCCCATCCAGTCCGGGCAGATGATCCACAAGGGGGACAACATCGTGGGCCTGAGCCCCAAGGCCATCCTGGACAAGGGCATCTCCATGTCCTTCATCCCGGAGGACCGGCTGGGCATGGGCCTGGCCCCCTCCCTGTCCATCACGGACAACATGCTGCTCAAGAGCTATGGGGACGGCAAGGGCCCCCTGGTGGACCGGAAGCGGGGGCGGGCCGACGCGGAGCGGGTCATTGCGGAGCTGGAGGTGGTGACGCCCTCCGCCGACACGCCGGTGCGGCTGCTCTCCGGCGGCAACGTGCAGAAGGTGCTGCTGGGCCGGGAGATTAAGGCCGGACCCAACGTGCTCATTACCGCCTACCCCGTCCGGGGGCTGGACATCAACTCCTCCTACGCCATCTATAACATCCTCAACCAGCAGAAGAAGGACGGGGTGGGCATTCTCTTCGTGGGAGAGGATCTGGACGTCATGCTGGCCCTGTGCGATAAGATTATGGTCCTTTGCCACGGGCGGATGATGGGGGTGGTCCACGCCCACAAGACCAGCAAGGAGGAGCTGGGCCTGATGATGACCGGGGCCCTGGACCTGTCCAACCGGTACGAGGACAAGCCGGCGGGCATTGCCAGAGACACCAACATCGTCTCCGAGGGGGACGGCGGGAAAGACGAGAGAGAGGAGGGGTGAGAAATGCGCTTTCACATTGTCAAGCGGGACAAATGTCCCCTGGGGCAGCGGATCGCCTTCTATGTGGGGGCGGTGCTCATCGCCCTGCTGCTGGGGGCCGTGGTGCTGACCCTCATCGGCGTCAACCCGGCGGACTACTACTGGCGGATGTTCACCATGGGCATGGTGGGCAACAAAATCGCCTACCGGGCCTTTGAGAACTATCTGAAGGTCTTCGTCCCCCTGGTCATGACGGCGGTGGCCCTGTCTCTGGCCTTCAAAATGCGCTTCTGGAACATCGGCGGCGAGGGGCAGTTCATCCTGGGGGCGGTGGCCGCCTCCGCGGTGGCCTTTCAGGCCGGGCCCCTGCTGCCCCAGCCGCTGACGCTGCTGCTGATGTGCCTGGCTGCCATGCTGGCCGCCGGGCTGTACGGGGTGCTGGCGGCGGTTTTTAAAGTGAGGTTCGGAACCAGCGAGACCCTGCTCACCCTGATGCTCAACTATGTGGCCCTGTACTTCCTGACCTTCCTGGGGGAGACCAAGGCCGCCTGGAACTTCTTCCTGGACGAGAGCTCCGCCCGGCCCATCTTTGCCAGCTTCAGCCAGTGGGCGGAGTTCCCCGGCCTGTCCATCGGCAAGTTCAGCCTGAACGTCTGTGTGATTCTGGCCTTTGCCGCCGGCATTCTGGTCCACTTCTATCTGAAATACACCAAGCACGGCTATGAGATCGCCGTGGTGGGGGACAGCGTGGGCACCGCCCGGTACGCCGGCATGAAGGTGGGCCGCATTGTGCTGCGCACGGTGTTCCTGTCCGCCTGTCTCATCGGCCTGGCCGCCGCCTTCAAGGTGGGCACCGCCGGGATTCTCTCCACCGCCATCACCGACGACGTGGGCTGGACGGGCATCATCGTGGCCTGGCTGGCCAAGCTGAACACCGGGGCCATCTTCCTGGTGTCCGCCCTCATCGGCGTGCTCCAGTACGGCTCCGCCTCGGCGGCGGCGACCTTCGCCCAGGTGGACTCCAGCTTTGCCGACATGCTCCAGGGGGCCATCCTCTTCCTGGTGCTGGCCGCCGATTTCTTCACCCGGTTCCGGGTGGTACCGTCTGCGAAAGGGGGAGCGCACAATGGAAATGGATAAGCTGGGGGTTATCACCACATTTCTTCACAGCATTGTGGTCTATAACATCCCGCTGCTGTACGGCACGGTGGGGGAGATCACCGTGGAGAAGTCCGGCAGCCTGAACCTGGGCGTGGAGGGCATTATGGCCGTGGGGGCCATCTTCGGCTATCTGGCGGGGTGCTGGACCAACAGCCTGCTGGTGGGCATTCTCACCGGCTTTCTGGCGGGAGCCCTGTGCGGGCTGGTGTTCGCCGTGCTCACCGTCTCCCTCCAGGCCAACCAGAACATCACCGGCCTGACCCTGACCACCTTCGGCCTGGGCGTCTACTTCTTTGTGGGCAACGGCGTGAAGGCCGTGAGCTGGCCCGCCATGAACGACTATGCCAACATCAAGGAGGGCTTCGCCGGCGTCGCCATCCCCGGCCTGTCCCAGCTCCCGGTGGTGGGAGAGGGCCTGTTCCACCACAACGTTCTGGTCTATCTGGCGGTGGCCATCGCCCTGGCCATGTGGTGGTATATGAACCGCACCACCCCCGGCCTGCGCCTGCGGGCGGTGGGCGAGAACCCCGCCGCCGCCGACTCCGTGGGGGTCAGCGTCAGGCTGTACAAGTATCTGCACATCTGCCTGGGCTGCGGCATTATGGGCATTGGCGGCTATTACATGGGGCTGAACATGTCCGGCTCCTTCAACAGCAGCTGCTGGATCAACGGCTACGGCTGGATTGCCGTGGCCCTGGTGATCTTCGCCAACTGGAACCCCGCCCTGGCCATTCTGGGCACGTTTGTCTTCGGCTTCTTCAACACCCTCCGGGTGTCGGGGGGCAGCCTGGCCGCCGCCTTCCCGGATACCCTGGGCTGGCTGGGAGCCGTGCCCTCCCAGCTCTACCAGGCCCTGCCCTTCCTGATCACCGCCGTGGTGCTGGTGGTTACGTCCGTCCGGCAGAAGGGCAGCGGACAGCCCGCCGCCCTGGGCCTCAACTACTTCCGCGAGGAGCGGTAAGCACAAAGCCCCCGCGCCGCCGCCCGTTTCGGGCGCTGACGGCGCGGGGGCTCTGCATTGCTCAGGGCTTTTTCATGGTCAGGCCGATGCGGCTGCGCTTTTCGTCCACCTCCGTGACCCAGACGGTGACGACGTCCCCCACGGAGATGACCACCGAGGGGTGCTTCACCCGCCGGGGCGGCCTGCTGATGTGGACCAGGCCGTCCTGGTGGACGCCCACGTCCACAAAGGCGCCGAAGTCCACCACGTTGCGCACCGTGCCCTGGAGCTCCATGCCGGGCTTTAAGTCCTTCAGCTCCATGGCCCCCGTGCGCAGGAGGGGCGGGGGCAGCTCGTCTCTGGGGTCCCGGCCGGGCTTGCGCAGCTCCCGGATGATGTCCGCCAGGGTGGGGGCCCCCGCGCCGCAGGTCTCCGCCAGCCTGTCCAGGCCGATCTGCTCCGCCCGCTCCTTCAGGCCGGCCAGCCTGCCGGCGGCGGCGTCCGCCAGGGTATAGCCGCAGGCGGCCAGCAGCTTTTTGGCCGCCTCATAGCTCTCCGGGTGGACGCCGGTGCGGTCCAGCACGCCGGCGCTCTCCGGAACCCGCAGAAAGCCGGCGCACTGCTGGAAGGCCTTGGGGCCCAGCTTGGGCACCTTCAGAAGCTGCTGCCGGGCGGCGAAGGGGCCGTGCTCCTCCCGGTAGAGGACGATGTTCTTCGCCGTGGCGGCGTTCAGGCCCGCCACCCGCTTCAGCAGGGAGGGGGAGGCGGTGTTCACGTCCACCCCCACGGCGTTGACGCAGTCCTCCACCACCCCGTCCAGGGCCTCCCCCAGGCGGGCCTGGGGCATGTCGTGCTGGTACTGGCCCACGCCGATGGCCTTGGGGTCGATCTTCACCAGCTCGGCCAGGGGGTCCTGGAGCCGCCGGGCGATGGACACGGCGCTTCTCAGGTTCACGTCGTACTGGGGAAACTCCTCCGCGGCCAGCTTGCTGGCGGAGTAGACGGAGGCCCCCGCCTCGCTTACCACCATGTAGCTGAGGGAGCCCCCCAAGCGGCGGATGAGCTCCGCGGCCATCTCCTCGGTCTCCCGGCTGGCCGTGCCGTTGCCGATGGCGATGCGCTCCACCCCGTGCTTTTTCACCAGCCTGGAGAGGGCCGCAATGGCCTCCTCCCGCTGCCGCGGCCCATAGGTGGGGTAGACCACCGCCGTGTCCAGCACCTTCCCCGTGCCGTCCACCACCGCCGCCTTGCACCCCATGCGGTAGCCGGGGTCCAGGCCCAGGGTCACTTTGCCCCTCACCGGCGGCTGGAGGAGCAGGGGCTTTAAGTTCAGGGCGAAGGTGCGGATGGCCCCCTCCTCCGCCTGCTGCGTGAGGCCGCTGCGGACCTCCCGCTCCAGGGAGGGCTGAATCAGCCGGTCATAGGCGTCGTCCGCCGCCGCCCGCATAAAGTCCATACAGGCCCGGCCGGGGACAAAGGCCCGGCGCACGGCCACATGGGCGGCCTCCGGGTCCAGCTCCACGGAGACCTTCAGAAAGCCCTCCCGTTCCCCCCGGTTGACCGCCAGGGTCTGATAGCCCTGCACCCGGCTCACCGGGCATTTGAAATCGCAGTACAGGCGGTAGACGCCCTCCCCGGCCTCCTGCGTCCCTCTGGAGACCAAAAAGCCCCGGCGCAGGCAGAGCTGCCGCAGCTCCCTGCGCAGGGCCGCGTCGTCGGAGATCTCCTCGGCCAGGATGTCCCGGGCCCCCTGGAGGGCGTCCTGGAGGCTCTCCACCCCCTTGTCCGGGTTCAGATAGGCCTGGGCCGCGGCCTCCGGGTCCGCCGGGGCGCCCACGGCGGAGAGCAGCCGGGCCAGGGGCTCCAGGCCCCTTTCACGGGCGATGGAGGCCCTTGTGCGGCGCTTGGGCCGGTAGGGCCGGTACAGGTCCTCCACCTCCGCCAGGGTCTGGGCGGCGGCGATGGCCGCCTCCAGCTCCGCCGTCAGCTTGTCCTGGCCGGCGATGGAGGTGCGCACCTCCTCCTTGCGCCCCTCCAGATTCCGCAGGTACTGCAGCCGCTCCCCCAGCTCCCGCAGCAGCTGGTCGTCCATGGAGCCGTGGAGCTCCTTTCGGTAGCGGGCGATGAAGGGGATGGTGTTCCCCTCGTCGAGAAGGCGGACCACGTTGGCCACCTGCTCCTCCGGCCGGTTCAGCTCCTGGGAGAGCCGCTGTGTGATGCAATCCATTCCAGATCCTCCTGCCTGTCAAATAGAGTTCAGCTCAGTATAGCACAGCGGGCGAAAAAAAGACAGGGACAGAATGTGTCCCTGTCCTGGGGCCTATTGGGCCGCCAGCATGGTCTCCGCCAGTATTCCATAGCCCCGGGCGGGGTCGTTGACCAGCACATGGGTGACGGCCCCCACCAGCCTTCCGTCCTGGAGGATGGGGGAGCCGGACATCCCCTGGACAATGCCCCCCGTGGCCTCCAGAAGGCGGGAGTCCGTCACCTGGAGCATCAGGTCCCGGCCGTCCCTGCCCTCCGGGTAGAGGTGGGTGATCTCCACGGCGTACTCCTCCGGCCTGTCCCCCGCCACGGTGGAGAGAATCACCGCCGGACCGGCGCGGACCTGGTCCCGCCCGGCCAGCTCCACCGTCCGCTCCCCGCCGGGCTGGGTCAGGCGGCCGAAAATGCCCTGCTCCGTGTTGGCGTACAGGGTTCCCAGACTGACGGTGAGGTCAAAGTCCCCGTGGAGCACCCCCGGCTCCCCGGCGGTCCCCTTCTTCACATCGGAGACGCTGGCCGGCATAATGCTCCCCGACTCCAGGGGCATGAGCCTGGCGGTGTCCACGTCGTTGATTCCGTGGCCCAGGGCGGCGAAGAGGCCGCTGTCCGGGTCGCAGAAGGTGAGCGTGCCGATTCCCGCCATGGAGTCCCGCAGCCACACGCCCAGCTGATAGCGCCCCGCGGTGGTCTTCACCGCCTGGGCGGTGAGCTGAAGGGACTCCTCCCCCCGCCGGACCTGGAGGGTGGTCCGCTCCCCCGGACGCTGCTCCAGGCGGGCCTGCACCTCCTCGACGGTGTCCACCTCCGCGCCGTCCATGTGGGTGATGACGTCCCCCGCCCGCAGGCCGCTGGTGCGGCCGGGGGAGGCCGGGCCCTCCGGCGTGTCCAGGGCGGACAGCCCCACCACCAGCACGCCGTCGGAGAAGAGCTGTATCCCCACCGCCTGGCCCAGGGGAACAACCTGGTCTCCCACGGACAGCCGCGCCTCCGCCTCCGCCGCCCTGGCCCGGTCTCCGGCCAGCGCCGCCGTCAGCAGCAGGCACAAAGCCGCCCCAGCGGCGGCGGCGCGGAGCGCTCCGCGCTTTGGTTCCTGTTTCAAAAAGTTTCACCCCCCGGCAGCCGCCCGCCTCCGGCGGACCGCTGCGTGATTTGACGGCTGCGCCGCCGGTCTCAGTATGGACGCTCCGGAGCGCCGGTACGTCAGGGGCCTGCTGCCACGGCTTCCATGCGAAAATTTGGAACGCCCTTCCGCGGCGGAGTTTTTGCTCCGCTCCCTGCCAAAAAATCGTCCGGCGGGGAAAATTTCCTTCGCAATAGTTTGTCCCACAGCTATCCTAACATATACGGCAGGAAAAATTTGTAATATTAGGCTTCGAGTAGGGGCGCACGTTGTGCGCCCGCCGGACGGGGCAAAACCGGCAAATTTTGTTTCTGATTCTTGTTTCTGCGGGGGGATTATGCTATGATACGGAAAGGCCCGGAGACGGGCCAATTTGTGCATTGCAGAAAGGATTTCAGCGGATGAAGATGAGATGGAAGCGGGCCGGGGCGCTGACCCTGACCCTTGCCCTTGGGGCGTCGGTTCTGAGCGGCTGTCAGGGCGGCGGAGAGGCCAGCGCCTCCGCGCCGGAGGCCTCCAGCAGCGCGGGTACGCAGGCGGAGCTGATGGACCTGACGGGAATCACCGACCCCTATCTGACCCTGGCCGGGATGGCGGGGGACACGGTGGTGGCCACGGCGGGGGATGCGGAGATTACGGCGGACAGCCTGCTCTACTGGCTGGCCTACTCGGTGGACACCCAGGCCCAGTACTACACCATGATGGGGATGGACATCCCCTGGGACACGGAGCTGGAGGAGGGTCTCACTCTGGAGGCGGGTATGCTGGACGCGGCCCTGGAGACGGCGGCGCTGTACGCCATTCTGCCCGGCGAGGCCCAGGCCCGGGGCGTGTCCGTCTCCCCGGAGTCGGAGGGGCAGATCTCTGAGCTGCTCTCCACCATGGAGGAGGACGCCGGCGGGCCGGAGATGCTGGACCGGGCCCTGTGGGGCAACGGCCTCACGCGGGAGCTGTACGCCCAGCTCTTCCGGGTCAACGACATGAACGGCCAGCTGGAGGACGCCCTGTACGGCGAGGGCTCCGAGGGCTGGCCCACCGACGCCCAGGTGCTCTCCTACGCCCAGGACGACCTGGGATACTACCGGGTGAAGCACATCCTGCTCAAGACGGTGGACACCACTAAGCCAGTCACCGACGAGAACGGCAACGCCACCGGGGAGTACGAGCCCCTGGACCCGGCGGTGGTGGACGAGAAGCGGGCCAAGGCCGAAGAGCTGCTGGCGCAGCTCCAGGGGGCGGAGGACCAGGAGGCCCTCTTTGACCAGCTGATGACCGAGTACAGCGAGGACACCGCCGCCGACGGCACGGTCAACGGCGCCGAGGGCTATACCGCCGCCCCCGGCCAGATGGTCCCCCCCTTCGAGGAGGCCGCCCTGGCCCTGGGGGACTATGAACTCAGCGGCATTGTGGAGAGCCCCTACGGGTATCACATCCTGCTCCGCCTGCCCCTGAATCCGGCGGACTTCCGAAGCGCCTACACCGACCAGAAAATGACCGAGCTGCGGCAGAGCTGGCTGGACGCCAGCACGCCCACCTCCACGGAGGCCCTGGACGCCCTGGACCCCTCCGCCTTCTATGAGAATCTGCTGGACCTGCGGACCGCCGTCCAGGCGGAGATCGACGCCCAGGAGGCCGCGGAAGCGGAGTCATAAAAATACGGGCGGGGGATTGCAAAACGGCGGGCGCACAATGCGCGCCCCTACAGGGGCGGGCAACGGCCGTTGTCTGCGTAGGGGCGGCCTTTGGCCGCCCGCCCCACACATACGTTTGCCCTCTCATCCGGCGCTTCGCGCCGCCTTCCCCCCTGTGGGGGGGAAGGCTTTTGGGCGGGCCGCCCGCCCCACGGATACCTCCGCCGGTATTTTTGACTTTTCCGCGAAAAAAATTTAAAAAAGCCCTTGACACAACAGGGGCGGCTGCTGTATGATACCAAGGTCCCTGTACAGGGCAAACGCGATGATGCGGGAGATTGCTCAGCAATGAGGTAACTTCCGCGGAGTATGTCCGAGCTGGAATCGGGCGGCTGAAGGATCCGGACGCGGGCTGACCGCGGCTGGATGGAACCGGCCTGCTTTACTGCGCCGGTTTCTTTCATGCCACGGAGCGATACGCACGAGAACGTGGACGGAACTTCACCGTACGAAGCGTGAAGGACAAAGAAATTCACTTCGTATGTATTAAGGAGGAAACAACCCATGGCAGCTCAGAAAGAAATGATCCGCATCCGTCTGAAGGCCTATGACCACCAGCTCATCGACCAGAGCGCGGAGAAGATCGTGGAGACCGCCAAGCGCACCGGCGCTACCGTCTCCGGCCCCATTCCCCTGCCCACCAAGAAGGAAGTCGTCACCATCCTGCGCGCCGTCCACAAGTACAAGGACAGCCGTGAGCAGTTCGAGCGCCGCACCCACAAGCGCTTGATTGATGTTGTCAAGCCCACCCCCAAGACGGTGGAGGCCCTGATGAGCCTGGAACTTCCCGCTGGTGTGGAGATCGAGATCAAGCTGTAAGGATGCGTCCGAGCCGTCGCGAACAGGCGAGGCGTGACAACAGTAAGATTCTCGACGGCAGGCTGAAACCAAGGCCTGTCCGCACAACTTTGTTGTACCCGCAGTCCATCGCGTCATAGAGATGGACGGGTCAAGTTGGCCGAGCAATAGCCAAGCGTCCGAGCCGTCGCGAACAGGCGAGGCGTGATGAGGACTAACTCGCCCAACC
>CALXGC010000106.1 GCA_944387755.1 uncultured Oscillospiraceae bacterium
ATGCCGCTCTCCGAGGAGGCCATCTGGGAGGAGACCTCCGGGGCGGTCATCCACTGGATGTCCACAGAGGCCGGGTCCACCCCGTTCTCGGTGAGCAGGTAGTTGAGGACGTACTGGGGGTTGGCCCCCTCGCCGGTGGCGTAGACGGTCTTGCCCGCCAGGTCGGCCATGGAGGTAACAGCGTCCCCCTTCTCCAGAATGTAGAGCACGCCCAGGGTGTTCACCGCCAGCACCTGAATGGATTCCGGATTCTTGTTCACCAGATTGGCGGCCACGTTGGTGGCCACAGCGGCGATGTCCGCGTCCCCGTTGATGAGGGCGGAGGACACCACCTGGTTGTCCGCCTCCACCACGGCGGAGCTGATGGAGGGATTTATCTCCCCGTTGGCTACCGCCTCAGCGGAAATGTTCTCGTTGTCCGCCATCAGCTTGGCGGCCCCCACGCCGGTGGGGCCGGAGAGCACCATGAGGTTGGGACACACATAGGAGTCGGAGCTGGAATCTCCCGTGCCGGCGGAGGCAGACTGGGAGCCGGAGACGCTTTCGGAACCGTCCGAGGCGCTTCCGGCGGCGCTGGAGCCGCCGCCGCTACAGCTGGCCAGGGCGGAGACCATCAGGGCTCCGCACAGGAGCAGAGAGAGCTGTTTTCTGAGTTTCATTTGAATCTTCCTTTCCAATGTATTGCTGTGAAAAATGGGATAGGGGGATGGGTCCTCCCTCCACCGCCTTCGGCGGTCCCCCTCCCTCTTTGGCGGCGGGGGCAAGCCCCCGCCCTACGAGGGAGGCTTTTGTGGGGCGGAAGCTTGCCCCGCCGCAAAGGCCCCCTCTTTGAGGGGGCTCCCGGCGAAGCCGGGTGGGGGAGCTGTGTTCTCCCTCCGTCACGGCTTCGCCGTGACACCTCCCTCTAAGAGGGAGGCTTTTGTGGGGCGGAAGCTTTCCCCGCCGCAAAGGCCCCCTCTTTGAGGGGGCTCCCGGCGAAGCCGGGTGGGGGAGCTGTGTTCGCCCTCCGTCACGGCTTCGCCGTGACACCTCCCTCTAAGAGGGAGGCTTTGTAGGGCGGAAGCTTGCCTCCGCTGCAAAGGCCCCCTCTTTGAGGGGGCTCCCGGCGAAGCCGGGTGGGGGAGCCCCAAGGTCCCACCGTATTCCTCAAAGTGCTCCTTAAACCGGCGGGCGCACGCTGTGCGCCCCTACAGGCCAGACCCGTCCCGTCCAGGGCCGGCCCCCGCTCACAGCACCCCCTCCAGCCCGCTCCGGTCCAGAATGCACACCGTCTTTCCCTCCCGCCGGATGAGGCCGGCCTTCTCCAGGGTGTCGAAGGCCCGGTACAGGGAGGCCCGGCTCAGGCCCAGCCGCCGGGCCAAATCGGCGGCTGGGGCATGGACGGCGTCCTCTCCGCCGGAGAGGAGGTAGCGGGACAGCTTGCCCTCGGCCCCAGTCTGGGCCACCGCCTGGAGCCGCCCGGACAAAAACCGGATGCGGCCGGAGAGATACCGGAGGTAGTTGCGCCGCAGGAGGGGTTCCTCTCCCAGCAGGCGGTCCACCTCCTCCTGGGGCAGGAAGAGAATCCGGCACGCCGTGCGGGCGGTGAGGGTGGTGGCGTAGTCGGGCAGGTCGTTGTACAGAGCGGCGGCTCCGAAGAGCTCCCCCGCCTCCAGCACGCTCACCGCCAGGGTCCCATTGGTGACGCGCACCTGGCCGGAGAGCAGAAACCCAAGACACCGGCGGAACCGGTGGGGCTGATAGACGGTCTCTCCGGGGGAGAAGATCTCGGCGGTGACGGCGGGGAGGGACAAAATCCGGTCCAGCAGTTCCTCCGCGCCCCGGAAAAAGGGGCAGCGGCCCAGCAGGTCCCGCTCATGTTCCGTCAGCTCCGCCGCCATGGTTCCATCCTCCTTTTAAAGTGTCTTATTTGAGACAGAAAAACTATAGCATACCGGGGGCGGGAGGTCAACCCCAAAGCCATACAAAAGGGCCGGCGCACAGGCCGGCCCAGCAGGTTATGTTTCATCGGAGGAGAGGTCCAGACGCTTTTTCAGGTACCCGTCGGCGCAGTAGATGGCGGCAGCGGGGTTGTTGCCCGTCACCCGGTCCTTGGCCACCAGGGTCGTCACCAGGGCGTCGGAGTATTTGTAGAACAGGGAGGCGTGCCCCACGCACAGGCCCAGACAGATGTTGAACTGGGTCCCGGCCCGGTTGAGCAGTTCCGCCTGGGCGATGGGGTTGCACATGGCCTCATAGGAGTTGGGATGGACCCGGAACGCCGGGGGAATGCCGGCGCTGTCCTTGGAGACGCCCCCCGTCTTGCAGATGACGGAGACCACCTCAAAGCCGTTTTTCCGGAAAATCCGGTCCACAATGGAGGCCTCCTTGTGCAGTCCGGCGCAGAAGGCCAGGCCCAGTCGGGTATAGCCCATGCGCCGGGCGAACTCCATTACCTCCCGCAGGCGGGGCCAGCGGCCGTAGCCGATGGCCTCCACGGCGGCGCTGGCCACGAAGAAATCGTGATTTTCCGGCTTAAAATACTCAGTCAAAATCTGTTCAAAGAGGGCCCGGTCGTGCATGGGGCAGTTCTTGGGCAGCTTGTCCAGCTGTCCGGAGCGGCAGGCCTCAATGGCGCACTGTGCGCAGGTGAACATACAAATTCCTCCTTATTTCCGTGGAAAGTCCGTGGGTCAGCCCGCCTCCCGGCTGGCCAGATAGGCGGCGGGGCCGCTCTCGTACAGGTCGCCTCCGTGGGCGTCCAGAATGACGGTGAGGGGGAAGTCCTCTACCTCCAGCTTCCGCACAGCCTCACAGCCCAGGTCCTCCCAGCAGATAATTTCCAGCTTCTTCACGCTGGCGGCCATCAGCGCCCCGGCGCCCCCCAGGGCGGCCAGATAGACGGCCCCGTCGCGGACCACCGCGTCCTTCACCGCCTGGTTCCGCTTTCCTTTGCCGATCATAATCCGCTGGCCCAGGTCCAGTAGCCGGGGGGAATAGGCGTCCATCCGTCCGCTGGTGGTGGGGCCGGCGGAGCCGATGACCTCGCCGGGGCGCTCCGGCGTGGGCCCCACATAGTAGACCGCGGAGCCCTCCACGGGGAAGGGCAGGGGGCTGCCGGCGTCCAGCAGCGCCATCATCCGCTGGTGGGCGGCGTCACGGGCGGTATATACCGTGCCGGAGAGCAGGACGGTGTCCCCGGCCCGCAGGGGGGCGAGGTCCTCCCTGGTGACAGGGGTGGTCAAACGGTACTGCATATCAGCGCGCCTCCTCTCCGTCTTCCTCCGGAAGCTCCTCCGGCACGTCCGGTTCTTCCTCAGGTTCCTCTGGCTGCTGCCCGGAGGGGTCGGCGCAGAAGGCCGCAATGGCGGAGGCGATGGGGTCGGGGGCATAGCGGTACAGGTCGTGAGGCAGTTCAAAGAGCCGGGACCGGCTGGTCTCAAACTGGTCCAGGTAGTTCAGGGCGCAGGTCCGCCACTCCTCCCTGGGCAGGGGGGTCTCCCGCCCGTTGGAGAGGAGGAACAGCGCGGGAATGGCGGCGGGCGCGCCGGCGTTGGCCACGGTCAGCCGGTTCTCCGCCAGAGAGTCGGCCTCGTTGATCCAGACCTGGCTAAAAAAGTTCTGAAAGGCGGCGGCTTTATAGGCCCGCTGCTCCCGCTTGGAGAGGCCGTACCGGCCCAGCAGCGTGCGGGAGAACATCCCAAAGGCCAGGCGGCGCTTCCACTCCGGCCGGTTGAGGCGCTTATACTGCAAAATCGTGTCCGCCACGTCGAAGTGCTCATAGGCCTCCGGCACGGCGGGGTCCAGGCCCACCAGGGCGGCGGTCTCCTCCGGATAGAGCTGGGCCCAGCGCAGGGCCTCGAAAAAGCCCAGGCCGTGTCCGGCCAGGAACACCGGCGCGGGGAAGCCCAGGGCCTCCAGGGCGGCGCGGTACTCCTCCACCACGGCGTCCACGTCCCGCGGGGCGCTGGTGAGGTCGCTCTTGCCATAGCCGTACCGGGAGAGGACGATCACCGTGTACTCCGGCGGAAAGCACTGGGCCAGCTGCTGGTACTCCAGAGAGGGGATTAAAATGGCGGTGTCGGACAGCAGCACCAAAATGGACGGCCCATCGCCCCAGATGGCGGCGTGGAGACGGCCGCCCTGCAAATCCGCAAATTCTTCAGTCATAGGTACCTCCTGCCTAAAATATCACAAATTTTCCCCGGCCCCCACAGGGGCGGGAATCCTAAAGCTCCGCCGAGGCCCGGCGGGTGACGTGACAGCTCACATTGACCGCCACAGGGAGCCCCGCCACATGGGTGGGGGCGGTCTCAATGGACAGGCCCAAACAGGTGGTCCGCCCGCCGAAGCCCTGCGGGCCAATGCCCAGGGCGTTGATTTTCTCCAGCAGCGCCCGCTCCAGGTCCGCGTAGAAGGGGTCCGGGTTGGGCTGGTCGATGGGCCGCAGCAGGGCGTGCTTGGCCAGACAGGCCGCCTTATCAAAGGAGCCGCCAATGCCCACCCCCAGGACGATGGGGGGGCAGGGGTTGGAGCCGGCCAGCTTCGCGGTCTCCACCACGAACTTTTTCACGCCCTCCACCCCGTCGGCGGGCTTGAGCATTCCCAGACGGCTCATATTTTCGCTGCCGAAGCCCTTGGGGGCCACGGTAATTTTACATCCGTCTCCCGGCGTCAGCCGGACGGTGATGGCGGCGGGGGTGTTGTCCCCGGTGTTGACCCGGCGCAGGGGGTCGCCCACAATGGATTTGCGCAAAAAACCCTCTCCGTAGCCCTTCCGGACCCCGTCGTGAATGGCCTGCTCGAAATTGCCCTCAATGTGCACGTCCTGACCAAGCTCCACGAAGACGCAGGCCATGCCCGTGTCCTGGCAGATGGGCAGATTCTGTCTCTCCGCCAGCTCCATGTTCTTCCACAGCAGGCCCAGGGTATCCTTCGCCAGGGGCCAGGGCTCATTTTTCCGGCTGCGGTCCAGGGCGGCCACGATGTCGGGGGGCAGGTGGGTGTTGGCCTGGATACACAGGCTGGCTACCGTCTCGGTGAGGACGGCGGCTTGAATGGTACGCATTGACATTCCCTCTTTCTCGGCGTTTGTCCGTATTTTTGTATTGTAGCAGAGAACTGAAAAAAAGGGAAGAAGAAAGCGCCCGAAATTGGGCGCTTTCTGTCAAGCCGGCGGATAGTAGTCAAAGGGGGCCCAGACCGCCCGGATGGGGCCGGTGGTGAGGGCGGAGCGGGTGCCGCCGTAGGCGTCGATGGAGACGAAGGGGTAGTGGAGCCACTGGACCTGGTGGCGGAGGAACACATACCAGAAGTCGCCGTAGGACCAGGCCTCCGGGTCGTCGGTGTGGATGTCGGCGGGTTCCGGGAACCGGTCCCGGTCAAACACGGTGTAGGCCAGATAGCCCCACAGCCCGTCGGCGCCGTTGGGAATGGAGAATTTGATCCAGGGGTAGTAGCGCAGGTGGCCCAGGCGCTCCAGCTCCATTTTGGTGCTCTCCGGGAACATATAGTAGTCCAGGTTCTCCTCCACCTCCTCCGCGCTCTCCCCGCCGGACAGATGGACCTCCGGCTGGATGGCCAGGGTCTGTCCGTCCCGCTCCAGCAGCAGGCGGGCGGAGAACGCCCCGATGGAGTAGTTTCCGGAGTTGGCCACGGAGAACTGCTCCTGCAAATGGAGGGAGGGCAGCGTCCGGTAGCGGAACCAGTGAATCTGCCGGACCTCGTCCCCAGGCAGGAAGACGAGCCAGGAGGACAGCTCCGTCTCCCCGCCGCCCAGGGCGTCCAGCACGGCGGGGCCGTCGGTGACGGGCTCTCTGCCGTCGGTGCGGTCCATGTCATAGGTGCGGCCCGCCTCCACCCGCTCCGCCTGGGCGCACCGCTCCAGCTCCGCTCCATCCAGGGCGGCGGCGACGTCCTCCGGAAGCCCAAGGGAGACCAGCCGGTCCCGAATTGCGGCCTGCTCCGCCGTCAGGGGCGCCGGCGTCTCCGCCGGGCCGGTGGGGATGTGTCCGCCCGCCCACAGGGCGATGGGGAGGGACAGCAGGACCGCGCCGAATACCCCCAGAAGGAAGGGCTTTGCGGAGATCCGCACAGGGACGGGGGTGATGTCATAGCCCCGGCCGGCCAGCGCCCCGCTCTGCCGGGCGATGCAGACGAGCAGGCGGATCTCCAGCGCGATGAAGGCGATTCCCCGTCCGTAGTAGAGCCACTGGTACCGGTCCACAATGGCCAGTCCGAAGAGGGACGGCTCCGTCAGGGGGACCAGCTCGCCCCACAGGGCGATTCCCAGGGCCAGCAGATAGCAGACAAGCCCCTGTGCCAGCCAATCTTTGGGTTTCTGTTCCCCCGTCAGGGCGAAGGCCCTCCGCGTCCCCCGCCACAGGGCGAAGAGCAGCAGCAGATGCGCGCCCAGGAGGGGCCAGGTGAGCCCCCAGTTGAGGGCGGGGCTTTCCACAATCCACCCCATCACCGGGGTGGCGGTGAGGATGTCCGTGGCCATGTGGACAGCCAGCAGAATGCCGGACAATACCCAGCACAGCCGGAACCACCGGTTCTCCCGCCGCAGGGACCGGTATCCCAGGTACAGCAGGGCGGCCCCCAGCAGGGGCAGGAGATACTGGAGATAGAAAAACTCAAACTTGAAGGTGGTCAGTCCCATGCCCCACAAAATCTTGCTCATGGCGGAGCGCCAGGGGGTATAGTTCTGCACCTCCGCCGGGTCGGGTGGGAGCTGGGACAGATTCTCCATCAGGGAGCGGTCAAATTCGTTGGCGCTCACAGAACCTCACCTCCCAACTGTTTCTGGAGCTTTTGACGGATGCGGTACAGCCGCCCCTCCACCGCCCGCTCCGTCAGGCCCAGCTCGGCGGCCATCTGGGCGGTGGACTGGAGGTAGTAGTATTTCCGGTATAGCAGATTCCGGTCCCGGGCCGGCAGGGCGCTCAGCGCTTTTCTCAGATTTTCCTGCCGCTCTTTTTGGAGCAGAACCTCCTCCGGGCCGGGAGCGGGGTCCGGGCGGTGTTCCGGCAGCTCCTCCGCCTCCCGGCGCTTTGCCCGCCGGAGCTGGTCCAGCGCGGCGCTGCGGCACAGCACCGTGAGCCAGACGGCGGGACTGGAGCGCGCCGGATTGTACTGCGTCCGGCGCTCCCACAAAACTGCCCGCACCTGGGCCAGGCAGTCCTCCCGGTCGTGGGGGTTTTCCAGAATGCCCCGGATGATGTACCGGAGCATTCCGTCAAAGTGGACCAGCAGTTTTTCCAGGGCCTCCGGGTCCCCCTGCTGAAGCCGGGCCATCCATGCGGCTGGGTCCATACCAGGCGCCTCCTTTCTCTGTTTGCCGTTCTGCCTGTATATACGTCCAGGCGGAGCAAAACCCACGGCTTTTCAGTGTATCACAGAGAGAATTTTTCACGCAAGCCCTCCAAACTCCCCCGCCGCGTCCTCTTGTCAAACGGACAAAAGTGTGAGAAAATAACGGGGAAAGTATCCCGTCCCAAGGGACGGCACCAATAAACGACAGGAGAAACGGAGACCATGACAGACCTGTTTGAAAAATCAATCGCCACCCTGGAGCTGCCCAAGGTCTTGGAGCAGCTCTCCGCCTGCGCCGCCACCCAGGAGGGGAAGGAGCGCTCCCTGGCCCTGCGGCCCATGACCGACCCGGACGACGTGCAGCGGGCCCTGGACGAGACCTCCGCCGCGGTGGATATGCTCATCCAGCGGGGGAGCCCCGGCTTCTCCGGCGTCAAGCCGGTGGCGGCCAGCCTCCACCGGGCGGACATGGGGGGCAGCCTGAACACAAGGGAGCTGCTGGAGATCGCCGCCGTCCTCCGGTGCGCCCGCACCGCCCAGGAGTACGGCTCCAGCGAGGAGAAGACCCCCATCTCCCACCTGTTCCGGGCCCTCACCCCCAACCGCTTCCTGGAGGACACCATCACCAACTCCATCGTGGGGGAGGACGAGCTGGCTGACTCGGCCAGCAGCGAGCTGGCCTCCATCCGCCGGCACATGCGGGCCACCGAGGCGAAAGTCCGGGACATTCTGCAAAAGATTATCTCCTCCAACCAGTCCAAATACCTGCAGGAGTCTATTATCACCATCCGCTCCGACCGGTACGTTGTGCCGGTGAAGTCGGAGTTTAAAAACGCCATCCCCGGCCTGGTTCACGACGTGTCCTCCTCCGGCTCCACCTTCTTCATCGAGCCCATGGGGGTGGTAAAGGCCAACAACGACCTGCGGGAGCTGGCCGCCCAGGAGAAAAAGGAGATTGAGCGCATTCTGGCCGAGATGTCCGCCCAGTGCGCCGCCCATAAAGAGGATATTTCGGAGGACTATAACCTGCTTATCTGGCTGGACACGATTTTTGCCCGGGGGAAGCTGTCCCTGAATATGGAGGCCAGCAGCCCCAGGCTGTCGGACAAATATATCCGCCTCCAGAAGGCCCGGCACCCCCTGCTGGACAAGAAAAAGGCCGTGGCCAACGACCTGGAGCTGGGGGACAGGTTCGACACCCTGATGATCACCGGTCCCAACACCGGCGGCAAGACGGTGACGCTGAAGACCATCGGCCTGCTGACCCTCATGGCCCAGTGCGGCCTGCACATCCCCGCCGGGGCGGACTCCGCCGTTCGGGTTTTCAGCCGGGTGCTGGCCGACATCGGAGACGAGCAGTCCATCGCCCAGTCCCTGTCCACCTTCTCCTCCCACATGACCACCATCGTGGGCATTTTAAAGGAGGCGGACGACAGCTCCCTCATCCTGCTGGACGAGCTGGGGGCGGGCACCGACCCGGTGGAGGGCGCCGCCCTGGCCGCCTCCATCATCGACAGCGCCCGGAATCTGGGGGCCCTGGTGGCGGCCACCACCCACTACGCCGAGCTGAAGGTGTACGCCATGACCACCCCTGGGGTGGAGAACGCCTCCTGTGAGTTCAACGTGGAGACCTTGGCCCCCACTTACCGGCTGATCCTGGGCATTCCCGGCAAGTCCAACGCCTTCGCCATCTCCCGGCGGCTGGGGCTGCCGGAGTATATCATCGAAAAAGCCGCCGCCCGGCTGGACGCGGAGAATGTGCGCTTTGAAGACGTGCTCACCAAGCTGGACCAGCAGCGCCAGGAGATGGAGAAGGAGCGCACCGAGGCCAAGCGCCTGAAGCTGGAGATGGAGCAGTCCGCCGCCAAGGCCAAGGAGTACCGGGACAAGCTGGAGGCCGAGCGGGCCAAGGTGGTGGAGAAAGCTCAGGCGGAGGCCCGGTCCATCATTGAGGAGGCCCGGGCGGCCAGCGACCTGGCCATCTCGGAGCTCAAGGAGCTCCAAAAGCGGAAGGACCTGGACTGGCAGCAGGTGAACGACGGCCGGGCCCAGGC
>CALXGC010000107.1 GCA_944387755.1 uncultured Oscillospiraceae bacterium
ACCTTCGACGAGATGCTGGAGCTGGCCAGCCTGGGCGCCCAGGTGCTCCACAACCGGTCCGTGGAGATGGCCAAGCGCTACAATGTCAATCTGGAGGTGCTCTCCAGCTTTACGGGGAATCCCGGCACAAAAGTCAAGGAGGTTGTCAAAACCATGGAAAAGACCCATGTAAGCGGCGTGGCGCAGGATAAGAACGTGGCCCGCCTGGCCCTGGTGGGCCTGGCCGACGAGCCCGGCATTGCCTTTAAAATTTTCTCTCTCCTGGCCAGGAAGAAGATCAACGTGGACATCATTCTCCAGTCCATCGGCCGGGACGAGACCAAGGACATCAGCTTCACCGTGGCCCGGAGCGACGCCGAGGAGGCCCGGAAAATCCTGGAGGAGAACCAGGAGTACATCGGCTTCAAGCGCATCGAGGTCAACACCCAGGTGGCCAAGGTGTCCATCGTAGGGGCTGGCATGGTGAACAACTTCGGCGTGGCCAGCAAGATGTTCGAGGCCCTCTATAACGCGGGCATCAACATCAACATGATCTCCACCAGCGAGATCAAGGTCTCCGTCCTGGTGAACGAGCGGGACGCCGACCGGGCGGTGCAGGCGGTCCACGACAAGTTTTTTGCAGAATTTGGCGGCGGCAACTGAGCGGGCGTAAAGCGCGCCTGAAGACGCCGGAAAAACAGGGGAAAGCCGGGCAAATGTGCCCAGCTTTCCCCTGTGCGCTGATTTTTCCTTTTTTTGTGTTGCAAAACCGGAGGAGTTCTGGTACAATAATAAACCGACTGGATTGCGGACGGGTACGGTGCGCCCGGCGGCATGAGAGGCCGGGGCGCGCGCCCCGGCAGATTGTACGAGGAGAATCAAGCACATGGACTACAACGAGAGAGAGGCGCGGCGGCGTCAGGAGGATCGGGACCTGAACCGGGCTCTGGTCTGGGTGGGAGCGGCGATTGTCCTGGAGTTCCTGCTGGTGCTTGTCAATAAATACTATATCAACTTCCGGACCACGGAGGAGGCCATCAACCTGGCCGTGGCCATCAACGCGGGGCTGACGGTGCTGCGGTGGCTCAGCCTGGCGGCGCTGGCCGTCTGCCTGGTGTGGACGGCGCTGCGGCTGAAAAAGGGCGGGAAGACCGGCCTGCCCCTGACGCTGGCCGCCGGGTCCGGCACGCTGCTGGCCTGCGGGCAGATTATTCTGGCCTTCCAGGACGCGGGCGTGCGGATGCTGTTCTGGCTTGTGCCCGCCTGGGCCGCCCTGGCCCTGGCCTACTACCTCTATCAGAAGGAATTTTTCCTGTCCGCCGTGTGCAGCGGACTGGGGGTGCTGGGCCTGTGGTTTGTCCGCCACGCGGGGGCGGCGAGCCCCTATACCCTGGGCGCTGTGGCGGCCATTGTGCTTCTGGCCGCGGCGCTGGTGTGGATGCGCGCCCACCAGGGCCGCCTGGTGGTGAAGGAGGGGGTCAAGCGGGTGCTGCCTCCGGAGGCCGGCTATGCCCTGATGTTCGTAAGCTGCGGGGTGAGTTTGGCGGCCATCGCCGCAGCCGCCGCCCTGGGCGGAGCCGTGTCCTATTACCTGCTGTTCGCCATGGTGGCGTGGCTGTTCGCCCTGCTGGTGTACTACACGGTAAAGATGATGTGAGAGACGAAAAGTCCCGGCCTGCGCCGGGACTTTTTTGCTTTTAGTAGGTACGGGTGCAGATTTCGCGGATTTTCGCCTGGATTTTCTTCAGGTCCTCAAAGGTCTCCGGCCGCCGGGAGGGGTCCCGGAGGATGGCCGCCGGGTGGAAAAGGGCGGTCATACAGATTCCGGACTTCTCAAACCACTGGCCGTGCTCCTTGGTGATTTTGAAGTCGGGCTTGATCAGCCGCATGGCGGCGATGCGGCCCAGACAGATGATGATCTTCGGCCGGATCAGGGCGGTCTGACAGCGGAGATAGTCCATGCAGGCGTCCTGCTCGGTGTTCAGCGGGTCCCGGTTCCTGGGGGGACGGCACTTGACCATGTTGGTGATGTACACGTTCTTCTCCCGGCTCAGGTCGATCAGCTCCAGCATTTCGTCCAGAAGATGGCCGCCCCGGCCCACAAAGGGCTCCCCCTGCTTGTCCTCGTTCTCGCCGGGGCCCTCGCCCACGCACATGACCTCGGCGTCCCTGGGCCCGGCGCCAAACACCACATGGGTGCGGGTCTCCGCCAGACCGCATTTCTGACAGGTCAGGCACTGCTGTTCCAACTCTTCCCAGCTCAGCATAACAGCGCTCCTTTCGTCTGTACAAAGTCTAGGTTACTATACCACATGCCCAGGCCGGGAACAAGAGAGAATTCCAAAAGCCTTCCCCCCCCCGGCTGTAGGGGCGCACATTGTGCGCCTGCCGGACGGGGCAAACGGTGGATGTATCCGTGGGGCGCGACGACCCCGGCGCGCCCGCCGTGGCATTCACGGGCGGCCGCAAGGGCCGCCCCTACGGCAGCAACGGACGTGCGTGTAGGGCGCGACGACCCCGGCGCGCCAAAAAGCCTCCCCCTTCGGGGGAGGTGCCGGGCGAAGCGAGGCGGAAGGGGTTAACCCAGCGGGCGGCCGCAAGGGCCGCCCCTACGGCAGCAACGGACGTGTGTGTAGGGCGCGACGACCCGGCGCACCCACCAAAGCCTCCCCCTTCGGGGGAGGTGCCGAGCGAAGCGAGGCGGAGGGGGTAAAACCGACGGAACCAACATGGCGGTTGCAATGAGGAGGGGGAGGTGTTAAAATAGGCACGGAGAAAGGAGATGACCCCCATGAATCTGAAGGAAGCGTTTCGCTTTCAGAACAAGCTGGAGAACCTGATGTCGGAGGCCAAGGAGATCCTCCGGGCGGACGAGAACGTCACCCGGGTGCGCAACACCTATCTGCTCCACAAGGTAATGCCGGAGGCCAAGGACGAGACGAACTTCGACGCGCCCTCCACGGAGTACAGCGAGCAGATTACCGCAGTGGCCGAGTTTTTGATGTACCTGCTGGAGGAGCGGGAGAAGCTCAGCGGGGCCATCTACCGGGCTAAGGCGGGCCTGGACCTGCCGGCCGGGCTGGACGGCGAGGTGAGCCTCAACGGGAAGCGCCAGGAGATTGCCGCCGTACTGCGCCATATGGCCGGCCTGCGCAGCTCTGAGGTTGTCGTCCCCGGCGGCGGCGTGGGCTACCGCTTCAACAACGAGGGCAACCAGGTGTCCTACCGCTGCGACCTGAAGAAGGTGACGACCATCCACTTCGACCGCAGCAAGGTCCAGAAGATGTGCGCCGCCCTGAGCCGCAGGGCGGAGGAGATCTCCAGCGCCCTGGACGTGGCCCTCATCACCACCCCGGTGGACTATCAGCCCCCCTTCGAGGTCAACGAGACCTTCGCCGAGGTCTTCTGCGCATTTACAGGCGGAGAGCCGGAGGACTGACGCCTCCGGCCCATCGGGTATCCGGGATGCGGCGGACCCGCGGAACCCTCCGGCCGGTTCAGGTGCAGACGAACTATAGTGCTGCATAATTTTTGCTTTTTTAGGAAAGCTTTGGCTTATATGGAGATTGATTTGTACAATTCCCGCTTCGCTCTGCCAGCCTCGCCGACCCGCCCGTTCCCTCCGCGCTGTCTCCCCCATGCCGCCTGCGCAATTGCGTCTCACCCCTTCTGGATTATTTTGGGTTTGCAAAACCCTGTCAGTGCAGCCCCCGGCTCCCCACGGGACGCCGGCGGGCGAAAATGGCCCCGCGTTCCCGGCCCCGCCGCATCCCGGATACCCGAAAAGAAGCCGCAGGCGATTGCCCGCGGCTTCTTGCATTTTGTTTGGTTTTTGCTTATTTTTTTTTTTTTTTT
>CALXGC010000108.1 GCA_944387755.1 uncultured Oscillospiraceae bacterium
TGCTGCGGGAACAGGACTGTGTGGAGAATACCCTTTATGATACCGCCATGCTGCTGCTGCGGGAGCGGGACCGGCGGGACGCCATGGTGCGCGCCCTCCAGTCCATGGCAGTGCCCGACGCGGCGGAAAAGATTTATGAGACGCTGATGGAGATCAGCAAAAAGTGAGCAGAGCCCGGTCTGCTTCCCTTGCTCCGGTCCAGGCTTGCTGCTCACGACGACTCGGCGCTTGGCAGCGGCACGCCTCGCCTGTTCGCGGCGCTCGCCTTCCCTGCGTCTTGGGACGCAGACAGCGCCGCCGGAGCGGCGCTTGGTCTGCCTCCCTCGCTCCGGTCCAGGCTCACTGCTCACGACGGCTCGGCGCTTGGCATAGGATGGCCTGAATCATAAGGATTTGGAGGCTATCCCATGAGTTGTTATGAAATTTTGGGCGGACGGCCCCTGGAGGGGAGCCTGACCGTCCAGGGGGCCAAGAACAGCGTGCTGCCCATTCTGGCCGCCGCGCTGCTGGCCCCGGGACAGAGCGTCCTGCACAACTGCCCCCAGCTGTCCGACGTATCGGCCACCCTGGACATTCTGGAGCTGCTGGGGTGCCGGACCAAGCGGGAGGGGGACACCGTCACCGTTGACGCATCCGCCCTGACAGGCAGCGGGATCCCGGAACGCCTGATGCGGGAGATGCGCTCCTCGGTCATCTTTCTGGGGGCCCTGCTGGCCCGGACGGGAGAGGCGGAGCTGTGCTACCCCGGCGGCTGCGAGCTGGGGCCCCGTCCCATCGATCTGCACCTGGCCGCGCTGCGGGATCTGGGGGCGGAGATTCGGGAGGAGCAGGGGTGCCTGTGCTGCCGCAGCGGGCCGGAGGGCCTGCGGGGACGGCTGCTGTGCCTGTCCATGCCCAGCGTGGGGGCCACGGAGAACGTGATGCTGGCCGCCTGCGGCTGCGACGGGCTGACCACTCTGGTGGGGGCGGCCCGGGAGCCTGAAATTGTGGATCTTCAGGGCTTCCTGCGCGCCATGGGCGCCCAGGTGTCCGGCGCGGGCAGCTCGGTCATCACCATTCAGGGCGGACGCCCCCTGCATCCTGCGGAATACCGGGTGATGGGGGATCGGATTGCCGCCGCCACGTACTTATGCGCGGCGGGCGCCGCGGGCGGACGGATTGAGCTGACCGGAGCGGAGCCCGACACGCTTACCGCGGTGCTCTCCTGCCTGGAGCAGGCGGGATGCACCCTTTGGACACAGCCGGGCCGGATTGCGGCGGAGTGCCATACCCCGCTGGGCGGGATTGCGCCGGTGCGCACGGCCCCCTATCCCGGCTTTCCCACCGACGCGCAGGCCATTTTGATGGCGGCCTTGGCGGGGGGGACCGGCACCACCATGTTTGTGGAAAACATGTTTGCCAGCCGGTACCACCACGTGGATGAGCTGCGCCGCATGGGGGCGGACATCCAGGCCGACGGCCGGGTGGCGGTGGTCACCGGCAGGGGACGGCTTCACGGGGCCAGTGTGAAAAGCACCGACCTGCGGGGCGGGGCCGCCCTGGTTGTGGCCGCCCTGGGGGCGGAAGGAGTGACCCGGGTCTCCGGCCTGCGGCATATCCGCCGGGGATATGAGGAGCTGCCCCGCTGTCTGACAGCTCTGGGCGCCCGGATTCAGGAGCTCCCCGCCGGCTGAAACTGAGGAAACGAGGCAGAGGAACGCCATGGCATCAGCAAGGAAAAACCACAGACGCAGACGCGGCAGAAGCCGGCTGGGCTTTCTGTTCAAGCTGCTGTGCATCGGCGGGGTGTTGGTGGCTCTGACCATGGGGGCCACGGTTTTCTTCCGGGTGGAATCGGTGGTGGTAACGGGAAACAGCCGCTACACCAAGGAGGAGGTGGTGGCCGCCACGGGAATCGAGCTGGGCGACAACCTGTTTCACATGAACAAATATGAAATCTACGATCAGGTGCGGCAGTCCCTGCCCTATATCGAGGATGTGAATATCCGCCGCAGCCTGCCCAACACCATTTTGATCACCGTGTCGGAGTGGAGCGCGGCGGCACAGATTCTGCCCGCCTCAGGCGGCGGGACAACGTCCGCCGGGGAGGGGGAAGACCAGGAAGCGGGCGGGGAGCAGCAGGAGCAGTCCGCCGCGCAGGAGTCCTGGCTGATCAGCGTGGGCGGAAAGCTGCTGGAGCCCGCGCCGGCGGACAGCACGGCCATGGAGGTCTCCGGCCTGACCGCCCTGATGCCCCAGGCGGGAACCATGCTGGCGGTCCCGCAGGAGGAGCAGTTCAAGCTGGAGGCCCTGCTGGGGCTTCTGCCGGCCCTGGAGGAGCAGGGGATGCTCTCCGACGTGTCCTCCGTGGAGCTGGGGGACACCCAGATCCAGCTGCGTTATCTGGGCCGGTATAACGTGAAGATGCCCCTGAACGAGGATTTTTCCTATAATTTAGGCCTGCTCCAGACCGTGGTGGAGGACAATACGGAGAAATACGGGGAGCAGTCCTCCGGCACAATGGATCTGACCCAGGAGCAGTATGACGTGGTATTTTCACCCGATTGAGGGGAATTTGTGGAATCTTTGGTCGGATGCAAGAATTTCTCTTGACCTGCCGGGAAAACAGCGCTACAATATAACAAAATATTGACTTTACAACGGAACTTCCCCCACAATACCTTGTTTTGGGGAAGGTTCCACTTTTACATAGGAGGAAGCGAGCAATGGCCTTCGGATTGGATATGGGTCCTGACAGCGTGGTAAACATCAAGGTAATCGGCGTGGGCGGCGGCGGAAACAACGTGGTGAACCGCATGGTAAAAACGGGTACCAAGGGAGTGGATTTCATCGCCGTCAACACGGATAAGCAGGCGCTGGCGGTGTCCAGCGCGACGTTCAAGATTCAGATTGGCGAGAAGCTGACCAACGGGCAGGGGGCCGGCTCCGATCCGGAGGTGGGGCGCAAGTCCGCCGAGGAGAACCGCACCCAGATCTCCAAGGCCCTGGAGGACGCGGACATGGTGTTCATCACCGCCGGCATGGGCGGCGGCACGGGCACCGGCGCGGCCCCCATTGTGGCCGACATTGCCAAGGAGCTGGGCGTCCTCACCGTGGGCGTGGTCACCAAGCCCTTCCGGTTTGAGGGCATGCGCCGCATGAAGCAGGCCGAGGGAGGCATTGCCGAGCTGCGCAACAAGGTGGACTCCCTGGTCATCATCCCCAACGAGCGGCTGAAGCTGGCCACCGACCAGAAGATCACCATGGTCAACGCCTTTGAGATTGCCGACGACGTGCTGCAGCAGGCCGTCCAGTCCATCTCTGACCTGATTAAGAACACCGGCTTTATTAACCTGGACTTTGCCGACGTGTCCGCTGTCATGAAGGACGCCGGCCGGGCCCACATGGGCGTGGGCCGGGCCGCCGGCAAGAACAAGGCGGAGGAGGCCGCCAAGATGGCCATCTCCAGCCCCCTGCTGGAGACCTCCATCAACGGCGCCAAGGGCGTGCTGATCAATGTCACCGGCTCCATGGACATCGG
>CALXGC010000109.1 GCA_944387755.1 uncultured Oscillospiraceae bacterium
TACGCTACCCCTCCACGGGGCGCATACCGCCTTTTCTTGTTATCCAGCCCTCCGGCTGTATCGGTTGAGCAAAAGTCCGCGTGGGATTGATGTGGTATCTTTAACTTTGGGAAACTCCGGTCTCCCACTTGCTCACCGCCTTGTCGGTGACGTGGATGCGTCCGGCCAGCTCCCGCTGGGTCAGATTCCGCTCCTTCCGCAGCTGGGCCAGAAAGCGGCCAAATTGCGCGTTGTCCAAGCAAATCACTTCTCGTATAATGGATTTACGGTTTAGATGTGGTGGGGAACCGCATGAAACCCTCTTTCCCTCCCATCTTATACCGGCAGAGCTGAAAAAGGCAACCTACGGAGCGTAGAGTGGGCATAAAAGCGGCCAAAGCGCCCCATCCTAACCGGGTACCGACGGAAAGGAGGAGCGCAAATTGGAGGAACTGCCGTTTTCCGCGCCGGAGAACCAGGGGGAGGGCCAGCCCATTGTGGAGCTGGGCTCCACGCTGATTCAGTCCCGGCGGGGGACCATCTATGTGCTGACCATCGTGGGACAGGTGGAGGGCCATCAGGTGCTGCCCCCCAGCAGCAAGAGCACCAAGTATGAGCATGTCATGCCTCTGCTGGCCCTGGTGGAGGAGAGCGACCAGATCGACGGCCTGCTGGTGCTGCTGAACACCGTGGGCGGGGACATCGAGGCCGGCCTTGGCATTGCGGAGCTCATTGCCAGCATGTCCAAGCCCACCGTCTCCCTGGTGCTGGGCGGGGGACACTCCATCGGCGTGCCCCTGGCGGTGTCCGCCCAAAAATCCTTTATCGCCCCCTCCGCCGCCATGACCATCCATCCGGTGCGCCTCAACGGCCTGGTCATCGGCGTGCCCCAGACGTTTTACTACTTTGAGCGCATTCAGGAGCGGATTACTCAGTTTGTCACCGCCAACAGCCGGGTAAAGCGGGAGGAGTTTGTGAAGCTGATGCTCCAGACCGGAGAGCTGGCCGCCGACGTGGGCAGCGTCATCTACGGCGAGGAGGCGGTGAAGCTGGGCCTCATTGACCAGATCGGCGGCCTGTCCGACGCCCTGTGCTGCCTCCACGGCATGATTGCGGCGGGAAAAGCGAAACGGTAATTTGTAGGGGCGCACATTGTGCGCCCGCTGTTTTGCAATCCCCCGCCGCCTTCGGCGGCGCCCCCTTTCAAAAGGGGGCAAATGGCGGACGTATGCGTGGGGCGCGACGACCCGGCGCGCCCGCCGTTTTGCAATCCCCCGCCCTCTTTCACAAGGGGGCGGGGGATCTTCGCGCTTTCAATTACTTCCGCTTGGAGCGGTTGATGGCGGACAGGATGGCCCGGAGGGGGGCCAGGTTGATGTTGTGGGACAGGCCCACGCCCCAGTACTTCTTGCCGTCCCGCTTGTCCTGGAGGAGGATGTAGGCCACGCCCTGGGAGTCGGAGCCGTCGGTGATGGCGTGGGACTTGTAGTCCAGGAAGGTGAAGTGGTCCATGCGCTCCCCCTGGATGGCGTGGAAGAAGGCGTCGATGGGGCCGTTGCCCTCGCCGGCGACGTCGAAGATGGTGTCGGTGTGCTGAAGGGTGCCCTTGAAGGCCACATGGGAGTGGCCCCCGGCGTCCACCGTCTCCTCAAAGGCGTGCTTGAGGAGTTTGTAGGGCTCTTTGGCGTCGATGTACTCCTCGTGGAAGAGCTCGTTGATGCGTTCGGGGGAGATCTCCTTGCCCACCTTGTCGGTCTCCACCTGGACGATGTGGCCGAACTCCGGGTGCATGGCCTTGGGCAGGTCGAAGCCGAAGCTGTGTTCCATGATATAGGCCGCGCCGCCCTTGCCGGACTGGGAGTTGATGCGGATGATGGGCTCGTACTCCCGGCCCACGTCGGCGGGGTCGATGGGCAGGTAGGGAATCTCCCAGAAGTCGGAGTTGGAGGACTTCATATACTGGGTGCCCTTGTTGATGGCGTCCTGGTGGCTGCCGGAGAAGGCGGTGAACACCAGCTTGCCGGCGTAGGGCTGCCGGTCGCCCACGGGCATTTTGGTGGTGCGCTCGTACATCTCCTTAATCTTATTCATGTCGGAGAAGTCCAGCTCCGGGTCCACCCCCTGGGTGTACATGTTCATGGCCAGAGTGACGATGTCCACGTTGCCGGTGCGCTCGCCGTTGCCGAAGAGGGTGGCCTCCACCCGCTCCGCCCCGGCCAGCAGGCCCATCTCAGCGGTGGCCACGCCGGTGCCCCGGTCGTTGTGGGGGTGCAGGGAGATAATGGCGCTGTTCCGGGAGGGGAGCTTGCGGATGAAGTACTCCAGCATGTCGGCGAACTGGTTGGGCATACAGTTCTCCACCGTGGTGGGCAGGTTCAGAATGACCTTGTTCTCCGGGGTGGCGTGGAGGTGCTCCAGCACCGCCTGACAGATGTCCACGGCGTAGTCCATCTCGGTGCCCATGAAGGACTCTGGGGAGTACTCAAAGCGCAGGTTCATGCCCTGCTGAATCATGGGCTGGGACATCTCATAGATGAGGTCGGCGGCGTCGGTGGCAATTTTGGTGATGCCGTCGGTGTCCATGTGGAAGACCACCTTGCGCTGGAGCGTGGAGGAGGAGTTGTAGAAGTGAAGGATGACGTTTTTCGCCCCCTGGATGGCCTCAAAGGTCTTCTTGATGAGGTGCTCTCTGGCCTGAACCAGCACCTGGATGGTCACGTCGTCGGGGATGTGGCCCCCCTCGATGAGCTCCCGGCAGATTTCGTACTCCGTCTCGCTGGCGGAGGGGAAGCCGATTTCAATCTCTTTGATGCCGATGTCCACAAGGGTATGGAAATACTCCAGCTTCTCCTGAAGGTTCATGGGGTCCACCAGGGCCTGGTTGCCGTCCCGCAGGTCCACGGAGCACCAGACGGGGGCCTTGGTGATGACTTTGTCGGGCCAGGTGCGGCCCGCAATCTTCTGAGGCTGGAAGGGGATGTACTTTTTGTAGCCTGGATTCATGGTCGAAAACCTCCTGCATGTTGGTCGCGGGGGCACAAAAACGCCCCCGACTTTTTCAAGTCAGGGGCGTGGAATCTCTCACGCGGTACCACCCTGGTTCAGCCGCCGGTTGCCCGGACAGCCCTCTAAGCCTCCAACAAGGCCGCGGCCAATAACGAGGCCAGCCGTCCTGTCCTACTGTCCATCGGGTTCAGACAGGCTGCTCAGGGACCAGTTATACACCCAGACGCCGCCCGCCGGTTCTCACCGCCCACCGGCTCTCTGAAGGGGACTGTCTGTGTCTTTTTTCCCGTCTCAGCATTTACTGCCCTCCATTTTAACCAGACAGGGGCGGTTTGTCAAGGAGAATTTGTGGATAAACGGGCAGGCGGGACGCCTGCGCCTAGCGGACGCTGGGAATGAGGAGCATTCGCCCGGCGGGCAGGACCTCCTCCTCCAGCTCGTTGGCCTGAAGGATCTTTTGGGTGGTGGTGCCGCAGGACTTGGCCAGCTCCCACAGGTCCTCCCCCGGCCCGGCCAGGCGGAGCACCACAGAGGGCTGGGCCCCCTCCCCTCTCGTCCGGGGCTCTCCCAGGGCGGCCCCGCACACCGCCGGATACTTTTTCTCCCGGAGCAGCAGGCATTGAAACTCCACGGAGAAGCGCACCTCAATGCCGCCGGCGGTGGGGGCGGCGAACACCTCCCCCGGCGGCGCCATCCGGCAGCGGCACACAGCGCCCGCCGGAGCGTCCAGGCGGCAGGCCACCGTCAGAGCCCGCTGGAAGGTCTGCACAGCCCCCTCCTCGTCCAGATAGAGGACGGATACGCGTGCCTCTCCCTCCAGGACAAGCTGTTCCCCCTCCTGGCTGCGGTGCAGCTCCCCCAGGGAGACCCAGCTGTCCACCACGTTTCTGGCCCCCGTCTCCAGCAGCTCCCGGACATTCTGCACCCGGTTGGACAGCTCCAGAAGCTGCCACAGGGACTGTTCCTCCCGCTCCACCTGGGTCTGGAAGCCGGTGCTGTACAGGTCCAGCAGCAGGGCGGCGCTCCGGCGGCTCCAGACCTGGGCCTGGGCCAGCAGGTCCAGGGTCAGCTCCAAAGTCCGCCCGTCCTCCCCCAGCGCCTCGCAGGACAGCTGCGTCAGCTCCACCGCCAGACGGCAGTCGCCGCTCTCCCCCACGCCGGGAACCTCCATCACCTGGGAAAAGGCCAGGGACTCATGGAAGGAGGTCAGCACGCCCCCCGCCTCCTGCACCAGAAGCTGAAGCTCCACCGTGCCCTTGAAGATAAGCTTGGTCCCGATGAGCTTGCACTCCCCGCACAGCGGAACCGCCCGGCAGCACATCAGCCGGACCGGCTCCCCCGCGCCGCCGTTGAGCCGGACCTGGTCAGAGAATGTAAAGGGTTTTTCCTGTACAGCTGTGAGCTGGCAGGTCTCCCCCTCCATGACCTTCTCCTGCACGCCGTGGGTCCCGGCTTCCAGCACTCCCTGGCAGAAAACCTGCTCCCTGGGCCGGACCACCGTGAGGTCCGCCGCCAGGTCCGCCCGGAGCAGCACCTTCCGGGGATTCAGCGCCCGCGCCTCCGCGCTCCGCAGCCGGACGCAGGCCTGCACCGCCCCCTGTCCGGTCAGGCCGGGGACCTCCAGCTGGACGGAAAAAGGCAGGGCGGCCTCCAGCCTGCACAGGCCGCCCCCCTCCTCCGGCTGGTACAGCACCACGGCCCGCACCGTTCCGCTGACCTCCGCCAGACCGTCCCGGACCTGCTTCCCGTTGAGGGAGGCCTGCCCGCACACCGCCGCAATGCGCAGAATGTCCGGGCAGGCGTCCGGCACAATGGTCTCCAGCGTCTCCTCCTGGCAGACGGTCTCCTCCGCCAGCACTTCAAAATCCCGGATGACCTCCCGGTCGAATTCCAGTTCCATGCGTCTCCTCTCCCTTTTCCATCAGTGTCCGCCCCCGCGGCCAGGCTTTGGGACACTATATGCGCCGGGAGAAGCGATTATGTCCGCCCGGAGCCGGATTCCTTCAGGCCAAAGAGCCTGCGCAGCAGCCCCCGCAGGCATTTTGGGGAACGTACCACCACGATACCCATGCAACGCGCCTCCCCTCTGTCAGAGTCTGTTCCAGTATATGGCCGGGGAGCGCGCTTTGACACCGCCGGACAAGACAAACAGGAGGAGCCCGCGGCTCCTCCTGTTATCCTGTTATTTCCGCGCCCAGTCCGGAATCTGGCTGGCCTCCTCATAAAGGCGGACATAGCTGGCGTGGCGGCTGGGGGCGATCTCCCCCGCCCGCACCGCCTCCAGCACGGCGCATCCCTTCTCTTTCACATGGGCGCAGTTCAAAAAACGGCATTTTCCCAGATAGGGGGCAAACTCCCGGAAGCGGCCGGCCAGCTCCTCCTTCCGGCAGATCTCCTCCGGCTCAAAGGAGGCGAAGCCCGGCGTATCCGCCGCCAGCGCCCCGCCGGACAGGCGGAAGAGCTCCACGTGGCGGGTGGTGTGCCGGCCGCGGCCCAGCTTCTCGCTCACCGCCCCGGTCTCCAGGGCGATTCCCGGCTCCAGGGCGTTCAGCAGGCTGGACTTCCCCACGCCGGAATTGCCGGTGAAGGCGGAAATTTTTCCGGCCAAAAGCGCCCGGAGCTCCTCCAGGCCCTCGCCGGTCTCGGCGCTGACCTGGACGGTGGGAAAGCCGGCCTTCCGGTAGATGCCGGCCAGCGCCCCGCCGGGGACCAAGTCGCACTTGTTGACGCAGATGACGCTCTCACAGCCGTTTCCCGCGGCGATGGCGGCGACGCGGTCGATAAGGAAGGGGTCTGTCACCGGCGGCGCCTGGGATACAATGAGGATCAGCTGGTCGATGTTGGCCACCGCCGGGCGCTGAAATTGGTTTCTCCGGGGCAGGACGGCCTCCAGAGCGCCCTGTCCGTCCCCCAGGGGGGTGAACTCCACCCGGTCCCCCACCAGGGGGGAGACATTCGCCCGGCGGAGCTTTCCCCGCCCCCGGCAGGAGGTGACGGTTTGGCCGTCGTCCACATAGTAGAAGCCGCTGAGGGCCTTCACAATCACGCCCTGCATCAGTCCGCCTCAAAGTCCACGGTGCGCTCCGCGTACCGGCTTCCATCCACATACAGCACATAGGTCTCCTGGCCGGTGCCGGTGACGGGGATGTCGTCGGTGGCGGTGGTCAGATTGGTGTCGTACTCCTGGGAGAAGACCGTGTTGCCCGCGCTGTCCACAAGCTGGACGCTGACCACGCCGCCGGTGTCCGGCAGGTCGAAGCAGACGGTCTTGGTGACGGGCGTCTGGTCCTCCCCGGAGGAGGCGGGACCGGTGCTGATGAAGATGTCCACCGCCGTACCGGCGGGCACGGGGGTCGTGACTGCAATGGACTGGTACCAGACGCAGCCCTCCGGCTGCTCGTCGCTGGCGGACCGCTCCACCCGGCCCACGGCCAGGCCCAGCTGGGTGATGGTATCCAGGGCGGTGGCCTCGTCCATCCCCACCAGAGGGGGCATGATGACCGGCTCCTCCTCCGGGCCCAGGCTCATGACCAGAATCACATGCTGGCCCTGGGACAGCACGGCGCCCTCCTCCGGATAGGTGGCGATGACGGAGTCCTTGGGAATGGTGTCGTGGTAGTCGCTGCGGGAGCTGTAGTCCAGGTCCAGGTTCAGGTCCAGGCCCTCCAGCGCGCCCAGCGCCTGGGTCAGGGTCTTGCCCTTCAGGTCCGGCATGGCGATCTCCTCCGCCTCGCCGGCGCTGACCGTCACCTGGATGGTCCTGTTGTCCCCGCTGATCTGGCTGTTCCCGGCGGGGTCCTGGCGGAGAATGGTGCCTGCCGGCTGGGAGCTCTCCGCCTCGCCCACCTGGACCAGGGTAAACCCGTTGAGCAGTTCGGTATCCGCCTGGGCCTCAGAGAACAGCCGGCCGGTGACGGAGGGCACGGAGACCATCCCGTTCTGGGGATTCCACGTCCCGGTGAGGGCGGTGGTGAACATGATATACACCAGGGCGGCCACAAAGACCAGGATGGCCGCCACCGCGCCGATGATGGGCCAGTTGGGGCGGCGGGGCTCGTCCTCCTCCTCCCACTGTCTGTCGGGGGGAGGGGTCCGCACGCGGCCGGTGTGAGAGCTTCCCCCCACCTTGGAGAGGGAGTCCGCCGTGGGCAGCACCTGGGTCTTGTCCGTGTCGTCCGTCTCCTCCTGAAAACCGCTGATGTTATAGTCAAAGCTGATGTCCGGATTTTTGCGGAACTCCTCCAAATCTGCCAGCATCTCATCGGCGGAGGCATACCGGTTGTCCGGGTTGGGGGCCATGGCCTTCATGGTGATGGCCTCCAGGGCCTCCGGAATGGAGGGGTCGATCTCCCTGGGGGAGAGGGGGATGGAGTTGATGTGCTGGATGGCCACCGCCACCGGGGTATCCCCCTCGAAGGGCAGGCGGCCGGTGATCATCTCGTACAGCACTACTCCGGCGGAGTACAGGTCGGAGCGGGCGTCGATGCGGCTGCCCTGGGCCTGCTCCGGCGAGATATAGGGGACGGAGCCCAGGGCCTCCTGGGTGAGGGTGCTGTGCCCGCCGGACACCACCCTGGCAATGCCGAAGTCGGCCACCTTTACGCTCCCGTCCCGGAGGACCATAATATTGTGGGGCTTGATGTCCCGGTGAATAATGCCCCGGCCGTGGGCGTGGCCCAGGGCCTTGACAATCTGGGTGATGAAGTGCAGCGCCTCCCGCCAATTGAGCTTGTTGCCCTTTCTCTGCATGTACTGCTTCAGGGTAACGCCGTCAATCAGCTCCATGACGATATACTCCAAATCCGCGGAGCGGCTCACATCGTAGACAGCCACGATGTTGGGATTGGAGAGCATGGCCACGGCCTGAGACTCCTCGTGAAAGCGGCGGCGCAGCTCCGCGTCTTCCGCCAGGTCCTCCCGGAGGATCTTCACCGCCACCTGCCGGTTGAGGCGGTGGTCCAGGGCGCGGAACACCCGCGCCATGCCGCCCATGCCGATCTGCTCCAGAATCTCATATCGGTTGTCGAGTAATTTACCTATATATTGCTCCACGGTAAATCTCCTCCTTTGCAGGTTTTCCTGGGCGTCCGCTCCGGCGGCTCAGCACTGGATCAGGACGGCCGTCACGTTGTCCGGCGCGCCCCGCTGAAGGGCGATGTCCAGCAGGCGGCGGCAGCAGGTGCACGCCTCGCCCCCGTGGACCACTTCATAGAGAATCTCCTGTTCCGAGACCACGTTGCTCAGCCCGTCGCTGCACAGCAGCAGAAAATCCCCCTGGGTCAGCCCCCGGCGGAATACGTCGGTCTTCAGCTCCGGGTCGGAGCCGAGGGCTCTGGTAATCAAATTCTTGTGGGGGTGGACCCTGGCCTGGTCCCGGGTGAGCTCTCCCCGCTCCACCAGGTCCTCCACCAGGGAGTGGTCCCGCGTCACCTGGAGAATGCCGCCCTCCTCCGAGATATGGTAGGCCCGGCTGTCCCCTTCGTTGAGAATCAGGGCCTCCTCCGGACCGGCCAGGGCGGCCACCAGGGTGGTGCCCATCCCCACGCAGCGCGCATCCGTCTCCGCCCTTTGAAACACCTGCCGGTTGGCCAGGTCCGCGGCCCGCTCCATGCGCTCCAGGCCGTCCGCCTCCCGGTCCTCCCGGAGGAATTCCGCCATAAATAGGTCCACCGCCATGGTGCTGGCGATGTTGCCCGCCCTGGCGCCGCCCATGCCGTCGCAGACCAGGGCAATCACCCGCCCGTCGGGCAGGATCTGGTGGGCGAAGGCGTCCTGATTCTGCTCCCGGATTTTTCCGCGGTCGGTAATACCCCATACATTCATGGCACTTCGTCCCCTTCCTGATTGGTGGTTTGGGCGGCGCGTCCGCCGTCTCTCATGGCCTTCCGCCGGAGCTGGCCGCAGGAGGCGTCGATGTCCCCTCCCAGCTTCCGCCGCACCGTGACGGTGACGCCGCGGCGCTCCAGGCGCTTCTGAAAGGCGGCCACCCGGCGGCTGGGCTTCAGGGGGCTCTCCTCCACGTCGTTGAGGGGGATCAGGTTCACATGCCCCGGCGTCCCCTTCAGAAGCTGGGCCAGGCGGTCCGCCTGCCAGTCCGCGTCGTTTACCCCGTCAATCATGGCGTACTCATAGGAGATGCGCCGGCCGGTGGTCTCAAAATACCGCCGGCAGGTCTCCATCAGCTTCTCCACTCCCACAGAGCGGTTCACCGGCATAATTTTGGACCGGGTCTCGTCGTCCGGGGCGTGGAGGGAGACAGATAATGTCAATTGTAACCCACACTGGGCCAGCTTGTCAATTTTGTCCACCAGTCCGCAGGTGGACAGGGAGATGTGCCGCATTCCAATGTTCAGCCCCTCCGGACAGTTGACCAGGGTGAGAAACTTCATCACCGTGTCAAAGTTGTCCAGGGGCTCCCCAATGCCCATGAGCACAATGTTGGAGATGGGGACGCCGCTGTCCTTTTGGGTAAACAGCACCTGGTCCAGCATCTCCGCGGGGGTCAGGTCCCGGACCTTTCCGGCGATGGTGGAGGCGCAGAAGGCGCACCCCATGCGGCAGCCCACCTGACAGGAGATACACACCGTGTTCCCGTGCTGGTAGCGCATGAGCACCGACTCCACACAGTTGCCGTCGGAGAGCCTCCATAAGTACTTGACGGTGCCGTCCAGCCGGGACACCTGCTTCCGGGCCACAGAGGGGGGCGTGAGAAAGGCCTCCCGGCCCAGCTTCTCCCGCAGGGCCTTGGACAGGTCCGTCATCTCTTCAAAGGAGGCGGCCCCCCGGCTCAGCCAGCGGAAGACCTGTTTGGCCCGGAAGGCGGGCTCCCCCAGCTCCCGGAGCCAGGCGGCCAGCTCCTCCAGGGTCATGGATTTGATGTCAATCACCGCCGGCCGTCCTTTCTCAGCTTACAGATGTAAAATCCGTCCATCCCGTGGACCTGGGGCCACAGGGTAATCTGTCCCTCCGGGACCTCCCCCGCCGGGCCGGGCAGGGTGAAGCTCTCCCGGCAAAATTCCCGGTGGGACTCCAAAAATGCGTCCGTCACGCCCTGGTTCTCCCGGTCCAAAATGGTGCAGGTGGAGTAGACCAGCGCCCCGCCGGGGCGCACATACCGGGCGGCGTTGTTCAAAATCGCCGTTTGAATTTCCGGCAGCCCCGCCAGGGGCTCCGGAGCTTTATAGCGGATGTCCGGCTTTTTCCGGATGACGCCCAGGCCGGAGCAGGGGGCGTCCACCAGCACCCGGTCAAAGGCCTCCTCCCACGCCGGGAGAAAGACCTTTCCGTCGGCGGTTTTGGCCTGAATGCAGGTGAGGCCCAGCCTCTGGGCGCCCTTCTGAATCAGCGTCTTTTTGTGGGGGTGCAGGTCGCAGGACCAGATCTCCCCCTGGTTGTTCATCTGAAGCCCGGCGGCAAAGGACTTTCCGCCGGGGGCGGCGCACACGTCCAGCACTTTCTCCCCCGGTTTGGGGTCCAAAGCCAGCACCGCCAGCCGGGAGGCCGGGTCCTGCACATAGAACATCCCACGCCGGAAGGCCTCCAGCCCCTCCAGATTGCCGCTGCGGGACAGGGTCAGGCAGTCCCTCAGCCACGGGTGGGGCAGCGCCTCTACCCCCTCCTCCCCCAGGGCCTGGGCGCACTCCCGCTGGGTGGTCCGGAGGGTGTTCACCATCGCCGTAATGGGCGGCTGGCTGTTGTCCGCCTGGAGAAAGGCCGCCGTCTCCTCCCGGCCCAGCCGGTTCAGCAGCTCCTCCACCAGCCAGGCGGGGTGGCTGTACAGGGTGGCGCAGTAGGTCACAGGGTCGTCCTCCGGGATGGTGGGCAGCCGGTCCAGATTCCGCTCCAGGTTTCGGAGGATGGCGTTCACCATCCCCGGCGCCCTGGGATTTTTGCAGTGGGCGCGGGTCAGCGCCACCGCCCGGTCCACCGCCGCGCTGTTTGGCACGCGGGTGAGAAACAGCATCTGATAAAGGCCGATGCGCAGCGCCTGCAGCACCTTCCCCTCCAGCCGCCCCAGGGGGATGTTGGAATACTTGGACAGATAGAAGTCCAGAAGCATTCTGTTCTGCAGCACGCCGAAGCAGAGCTGCGTGGCCAGGCCCGCATCCCGGCTGTCCAGCCCCCCGGCGGCAATCTGTCTCTTCAGCACGCCGTCCGACCATCCCCCCTGCCGTTCGCAGGCGTTCAGGGCCAGCAGAGCCGCCTCCCGTGCGTCCATGGCGTTTCTCCCCTCTCTTTAGATCTGTTAGACTGAAATCGGGTGTCCCCGCAGATAGTCCGCCGCCGCCATACGGCGGGACCCCGGCGCCTGAAGCTCCAAAATGCGCAGCGTCAGCCCGTCGCCGCAGGCCACGTCAATCCCCTTGGGTCCGGCGGCCAGGATGGTCCCCGGCCGGGCCGCGGTGGGCTTCTCCAGCGCCTGGGCCCGCCACAGCTTCACCGGCTCCCCGGTGATGGCGTCGGTGGAGGCCGCCGGCCAGGGGATCAGTCCGCGAATCTGGTTATAGATCTCCTGGGCGCTCCGGTTCCAGTCCACCGGGGAGAGGGCCTTGGACAGCATGGGGGCCAGGGTGTGGGCCCCGTGGTCCTGGGGCGTGCGGCCCGCCGTCCCGCTCTGGATGGCGGACACCGCCTCCACCGCCAGCTCCCCTCCCATGGCCGCCAGGCGGCTGTAGAGGGCGGCGGCGTCCTCCTCCGGGCCGATGGGCGTGGCCCGCTGGAGGCTGATGTCCCCCGCGTCCAGCTCAGTGGCCATATACATGATGGTCACGCCGGTCTCCCGCTCTCCGTTGAGGATGGCCCAGTTGATGGGGGCGGCCCCCCGGTACTTGGGCAGCAGGGAGGAGTGGACGTTGATGCACCCCTTGGGGGGCAGGTTCAAAATGTCGTCGGGCAGAATGCGGCCGTAGGCGGCCACGACGATGAGCTCCGGGTCCAGCTCCCTGAGCTGGGCCAGAGCGGTCCCGTCCCGAAGCTTGACAGGCTGAAACACCGGAATTTCATGGGCCAAAGCGGCCCGCTTCACCGGGGGCGCCTGGATCTTATTCTGGTGCCGCCCCACCGGCTTGTCCGGCTGGCAGAACACGCCGCACACCTGGTGCCCCGCCGCAATCAGTCCCTCCAGGGAGGGGACGGCGAAGTCCGGCGTACCCATGAAGACAATTCTCATTCCTCATCCTCCTGGGCCTGGTTCTCCTCCAGCTCGTCCAGCTCCTCGGTGGTGTACAGCCGGTCCGTGAGCTCCGTATACAGATGGCCGTCCAGGTGGGACAGCTCGTGGCAGAAGCACCGGGCGGTCATTCCGGCGCCCTCCACCTCAAAGGCCCGGCCGTTCCGGTCGAAGGCCCGGACCTTCACCCACTCCGGCCGCGTCACATAGCCCCACATGCCGGGGACGGACAGGCAGCCCTCCAGGCCGTTCTGCTCCCCCTTCTGGGCGATGATCTCCGGGTTCACCAGCTCCATGGGCTGAAAGTTTTCGTCCATGACAATAACCGCCCGGCGCAGAATTCCTACCTGGGGGGCCGCAAGCCCGGCCCCGTGGGCGTCCTCCAGGGTCTCCTTCAGGTCGTCCAGCAGGTCCCACAGCTTCTGGTCAAACTTTGTCACCGGATGGCAGACCTTCTCCAGGGCCGCGTCTCCCTGGGTCAAAATCGCTCTGATTGCCAATTTTTTGTGCTCCTTTCTGTCTGGGACATTTGTGTGTCTCCGCCCCCTGCGGGGGCGGGAACACAAATTGAACTTGGAAATTTAATATGGATTTCTGTCGATATACAGGGAAATTCCCCGGTTTTCTTTTTCCTTCTGGGCCGCCCCCAGCAGGCCGCCCAGCAGCATCCGCAGGGCGTGGGTATTCTGGGCCGTCAGCGTCAGCCGGTACCGGTAGCGGTTGTTCACCTTCACCACCGGAGCCGGGGCCGGCCCCAGAAGCTGCCACGCCTGGCCGCTGCGGCCCAGGGCCTCCTCCAGAGCCTGCCGGAAGCGGACGCAGGCCCGCAGCACGTTGGACTCGTTGGTCCCGGAGGCGGTGAGGAGAAACCGGTCCCCAAAGGGCGGGTCCCGCCGCAGGCGGCGCATTTGGATCTCCGCCCGGTAAAAGTTGTCATAGTCCTGCCGGGCGGAGAAGCGGACCACGTCGTGCTCCGGGGTAAAAGTCTGAATCAGGGCCCTGCCCGTCTTCTCCCCCCGTCCGGCCCGGCCCACCACCTGGGTGAGCAGGGAGAAGGTGCGCTCCCCCGCCCGGAAATCGTCTACAAACAGGGATTGGTCCGCCAAAATCACCCCCACCAGGGTAACGTTTTCAAAATCCAGCCCCTTGGCCACCATCTGCGTCCCCACCAGAATGGGCACGTTGTTTCGCCGGAACTCCTCCAGAATGACCTCGTGGGAGCGGGAGGCCGTCACAGTGTCCGCATCCATCCGCAGCACCGGCGTCTGGGGAAACAGCTCCTGGAGCTCCTCCTGGACCTTCTGGGTGCCCACGCCGATGAAGTTGAGGCCGCCGCCGCACTTGGGACAGGCCGGAGGCAGCGCCTCGGAGTAGCCGCAGTAGTGGCACATCAGCCGGCGGTTGGCCGAGTGATAGGTGAGCTTCGCCGAACAGCGGGGACACTCCGGCACAAAACCGCACTCCCCGCAGGAAACCATCCGGCTGGCCCCCCGGCGGTTGAGAAACAAAATCGCCTGCTCCCCCCGGACCAGATTCTCCTCCAGCTCCGCCCGGAGGGCCCGGCTGACGGAGGAACCGTTTCCCGCCCGCAGCTCCTCCTTCAGGTCTATAATCCGCACCTCCGGAAGGGCCTTCTGATTGTACCGCTCCCGCAGCGCAAACAGGCGGTAGCGGCCGGTCTCCGCGCTGTACATACTCTCCACCGCCGGAGTGGCCGAGCCCAGCAGCAGCAGGGCCTTCTCCTGCACGCAGCGGTACTTGGCCACGTCCCGTGCGTGGTAGCGGGGGTTATTTTCCGACTTATAGCTGGCCTCCTGCTCCTCGTCCAGGACAATGAGGCCCAGATTTTTCAGGGGGGCGAACACCGCCGAGCGCGTGCCGATGACCACCGGGGCCTCGCCCCGGCGGATGCGCTTCCACTCGTCATAGCGCTCCCCCGTGCGCAGGGAGCTGTGGAGCACCGCCACCTGCTCGCCGAAGTGGGCGGCGAAAATCCGCAGCAATTGGGGGGTGAGGGCAATCTCCGGCACCAGAAAGAGGGCCGTCTTTCCCCGCTTCAGCGTCTCCTGAATCAGGCGCAGGTACACCTGGGTCTTTCCGCTGCCCGTCACGCCATAGAGCAGGGCCGCGGCGGCCTCCCCCCTCCGGCAGAGCTGGTCCAGCCCCTGAAAGGCCGCCTCCTGCTCTTCGTTGAGCGCAATGGGGCCCGCCGGCTCCACCGCCTCCAGGGGCGGGCGGCGAAAGACCTCCTGTTCCTCCAGGGTGAGGATTCCGCTCTTCTCCAGGGAGCGCAGGGTCTGGGCGGAGGCGCCGGTAAAGTAGCACAGCTCCTTTGCCGGGGCGGCGCCCAGCTGGCACAGCAGCTCCGTGACGGCAAAACGCAGCGGCGCCGTCCCGCGGCGGGGAGTCACCTGGGCCATCGCCTCCTCCGCCGGCATGGCCAGCACCGCCAGCTTCTCTTTTTTGTCGCCTACGCCCCTCTGGGCGCTGGTGATGCGCTCCGCCGCGCCCCGCTCCACAAGGGTGCGGATGGCCCCCTCCGGGTCCTTTGCGCCGAAAGCGGTGCGGATCTGTTCCATATCCCCCCGGCCGCCCCAGGCCAGCAGCAGCTCCGCCAGCAGCTGGGCGGCGGGGGACGTCCCGGCGGCGGCCAGAGCCGCTCCCCGGTCCACCCCCTGCCGGAGGGCGACACAGTCCCGCAGGGCGTAGTACAGCCCCGCCGGGAGCATGGCCTTCACCGCGTCATAGGCGGTGCAGAAGCACTGCTCCCGCATCCAGAGGGCGAGCTGAAGCTGTTTTTCATCCAGCACCGGCTGGGCGTCCAGGGCGGCCAGGATGGTCTTCAGCCTCTCCTCCCGCCGCTCCGGACCCAGAGCCAGCACGATTCCCTCTGAGGCCCGGTTTCCTCCGCCGAAGGGGACCAGCACCCGCATTCCGGGGCGCAGGCGCTCCTCCAGCTCCTGGGGAACGCGGTAGTCGTAGGGCTTATCAATGGCGTAAATCGCCCTGGACACCGCCACGCTTGCGGTCCGTCCCATCCGCTTTTATCGCTTACTGCTGGGCCAGCTGCTCGTCCAGCTTGCCGTCCGCCCCCTCCTGGATGGCAAGGCTCACCGGCTTCTCGTCCAGGGGCTCTCTGGCCTGCTCCGCCTCGCTGGCAATCTCTCTGGCCCGGTGGGCCACCACGTTCACCAGCATATAGCGGCTGGGCACCTTCTTCAGCAGGTCTTTCATTGCGGGATACAGCATCATAGGGCAAAACTCCTTTTTCAAGCTCTGCGCCCCAGGCGGGGGCAGGAAAATTTATGCAAACTGGGCTAAAATATGGCTGCGGTTGGCCACCCGGCACTCCGCCGCGGTGAGAATGGAGGCGATCTCCTCCACCGCGTTGGACACCTTGTCGTTGATGACCAGATAGTCGTAGTGGGGAATCTCCTGGAACTCCTGCCGGGCCTTCTCCAGCCGCCCGGCGATGACCTCCTCAGAGTCGGTGTGCCGCCCGTGGAGCCGCCGGGAGAGCTCCTCGAAGGAGGGGGGAATGATAAAAATCAGCAGGGCGTCGGGGCAGCTTGCCCGGACCTTGGCCGCCCCCTGGACCTCAATGTCCAGCAGCACGTCGATGCCCGCCGCCAGCTTCTCCTGAATGACCTTCAGGGACGTGCCGTAGTAGTTGCCCACATATTCGGCAAACTCCAGCAGCTCCCCCGCCCCAATCATCCGCTCAAACTCCTGACGGGAGACGAAGTTATAGTTGACGCCGTCCTGCTCCCCCACTCTGGGCTGCCGGGTGGTGTAGGAGACGGAGAAGAAGATGTTCTTCCGCTGTCCCAGCAGCTCGGCGATGACGGTGCTCTTCCCCACTCCGGAGGGCCCGGAGAGGACAATCAGTTGTCCCCGCTCTTTTTTCCGCGTCATGTGTCTTCCTCCTCCGGTTCTTTCTCCTCGCCCATCCGGCCGGCCACCGTCTCCGGCTGAAGGGCGGAGAGCACCAGGTGGTCGTTGTCCATCACCAGCACCGCCCGCGTCCGGCGGCCGTAGCTGGCGTCAATGAGCACGCCCCGCTCCCTGGCCTCCTGAATCATCCGCTTGATGGGGGCGGAGTCCGGGCTGACGATGGCGATCAGCCGGCCGGCGGAGATCATATTGCCAAATCCGATGTTAATGAGCTTCAAGCCGGACCTCCTCACTCGATGTTCTGTACCTGTTCCCGAATCTTTTCAATCTCCGCCTTGATGTCCACCACATGCCGGGCAATCTCCAGGTCGCTGCACTTGGAGCCGATGGTGTTGGCCTCCCGGTTGAACTCCTGAATCAGGAAGTCCAGCTTCCGGCCCACAGCGCCGCCCTGCTCCAGCATGGTCCGAAGCTGGGCGATGTGGCTGCGCAGGCGGACGGTCTCCTCGTCCACGGCGACCTTGTCGGCAAAGATTGCCGCCTCGGTGAGAATGCGGGCGGGATCCAGCTGGACGTTGGCCAGCACCTCCTGCATTCTGGCCTCCAGCTTGGCGCGGTACTCCGCCACCGTCTGGGGGGAGCGCGCCTCCACCTTAGCCAGCAGGTCCTCGATGGCCGCCCCGCGGGAGAGAATGTCCGCCTCAAGCCGGCCGCCCTCCAGGGTGCGCATCCGGTCGAAGTCGGCCAGCGCCCGGTCCAGCACGGCATAGATGGCCCCCGCCCGGCCCTCCAGATTCTCCTCCGTCTTCTCCGCCAGGAGCACGTCGGGGAACCGGGACAGCAGGGACACAGAGATCTCCTGGGGCAGATGGTAGGTCTCCGCCAGCTCCCGCAGGGCGGCGCAGTAGCCGTCGGCGGCGGGGCGGTTGACCAGCACCCGGACCTGGTCCGCTCCGGCGCTGTCCAGGGTGACAAACACGTCCACCTTTCCTCTGGAGATGACCCCCTGCACATGGGACTTGATGGTCTCCTCCGCGAACAGATACAGCCGGGGCAGGCGCACATTGCAGTCCAGATACCGGTTGTTCACCGACCGCAGCTCCACCGTAATGGTACAGCCCTCGAAGACGTCCTCCGCCCGGCCGTATCCCGTCATACTTTTGACCAAATCCGGTCACTCCTTATCCACGTATCAATTGGCCGCGCCTACCTCCGCCCGCCCAGCCGCAGCCGGGCCGCCAGCCCGCCGATGAGCCGGGACAGGGCGATGTCATAGGCGATAAAAATAAGGTTGCCCGCCAGATAGAGCAATCCGGCCTGGGCGGTCATCCACGCCGGGAGGGCGGGCAGAAACAGCTGCCGGAAAACCAGCCACAGCAGGCTCAGGGCGGCATTGAAGCACAGCAGCTTTCCCGCCCACTCGGCGCTCCGGCTTCTCAGCTGCTCCAGACGGCTCTTGACCACCGGGTAGAGGCCCAGAAAGCACAGGTACATCAGGGCCACCCCTTTGTCGGGCAGCAGCAGCAGTCCCAGAATGGACGCCGCCGCCCAGCACAGCAGTCCGGCGCCCCGCCCGGCCAGGAGCACCGCTCCCACCGGGAACAGCCCCGCCGCCGCCGTCACCCCCGCCTGTCCGGTGGGGACCACGCAGGCCAGCCACAAAACGGCCAGGCTGCCCGCCGCCAGCACGCCCCCCAGGGCAATCCGCCACGCTTTGGATCCGCCCATCTCAGTTGCACCCGTTGCACAGGCAGTTCAGGCACAGCATGGTGGTGCAGCAGTCCATGGCGTCCGCCGTGCCGCTGTTTCCATAGGTGCGGTAGACCGGTCCGCTGCGCTGCATCATGGCCAGAGCCTGCCGGTACTCCATGTTGCCGGGGTCCATCTGCACGGCCAGGTTGTAGTTCTGCATGGCCTCGTCCAGCCACCCACGGCGGTAGGCAATGCTGCCCATGAGGAAATACCACTCTCCGTTTTTCTGGGGCACCTCCTGCAGCAGCCGCTCGGCGGCGTTCAGGTCGCCCATGTTGATGCAATTCCGGACGCGGGCATAGGTGGGGTTGCCGCCCCCGTAGGACTGGCGCTGCTGATAGCCGTACTGATAGCCGCCGGAGCTGGAGGAGGACGAGGACTGGCTGTAGCCGCCCCCGCCGCTGCGCTGCTTCTGGATGGCTTCGTAGGCCTCGTTGACCTCCTTCATCTTCTCCTCGGCCAGGTCGGCCAGGGGGTTGTCCACATAGTTGTCTGGGTGGTACTTGCGGGCCAGCTCCCGGTAGGCCTTTTTGACCTCCTGGTCGCTGGCGTTGGGGCTGACGCCCAGTACGCTGTACGGATCGTTCATGTGTCGTGTCTCCATATCTTCTTTTGTTTTTGGATCTGCTTCCAGCTTCCGTCAAAGACGGCCCGCTGCACCAGCGGGAGGCCCAGGAACAGGACGTTTTCAATCAGCGCCCTGCGGCAGCCGAAGTCTGCCAGCTGTGCCGCCGCGCCCATCAGATTCAGGGAGTGGCTCAGGGTGCGCTCCATGGCCCCGTCGTCCCCCTGGGGGCCGAAGCGGGCGGCCACGGCGTTGTAATTTCCGCTCTCCCGGTCCCCGGCCAGGTCGTCCTGGGCGTCAATCAAATAGATCCAGCGCCCCAGGTGATAGAGGAGCTGTCCCAGCACCCGGTCCCGGTCCGCGTCCCCGCTCTCCGGGGCCGCGCTTTGAAGCAGCAGGGCAAAGGCGTCTGCCGTCCGGTCAATGGAGGGGCAGTTCTCCCTCTCCAGAGCGGCCAGCCGGGCCAGGTTTTCCGCCGCGGCCCGGTCAAACGCCGGACGGCGGCGGGCCGCCTTCCGGCGGGCCGGCCCCAGCAGCCCGGCCAGAATCCGGGCCGGGAGCCCCCTCCACAGTCCGCTGTCCGCCACCTTGTCCCGAAGCTGCCACCAGGTAAGAATCACACTCTCATCCGCCGCCGCCTCCAGCGCCGGGGAGTCCTGGCACATGGGCTTTTTCAGGAGGGGGTTGGCGTGACACCGGCCCCGGCAGGGGGTGAAGCGCTCCTCCGGCGCCTCCAGCAGGAGGGCCAGAAAAGTAAAGTCGTAGTTGAGAAACATGGGAGCCAAAAGGCCGTACCGCCGGCGCATACACCGGCACAGGCCGCAGTAGGTGGCCCGGTACAGGTCAAAATCCCGGCATTTCAGCTCATCCCGGACAGGCCGGACATAGCCGAACACTCCCTCACCGCCTTAGGTCAGGTGCTTCAGAATCACAAATTCCGGCTTCTGGCTTCTGGTAATCAGCCGGTTGACCCACACGGCGGGCAGAAAGCCCACCACAAGGCCGATGGCCGCCGTGCCCACCGAGGGGAGCTCCCCCAGGCCCAAAGCGCTGCCCACCACATAGCCCAGCACCAGGAAGACGCAGGGCAGGGCGAAGACCAGCATGGACAGTCCGATGGAGTGGCCCGCGGAGGGCTCCACCTCCACCCGCTCTCCGGGCTTTGTGCCGATGGGGTCGCTGGCCAGAGCCAGCAGCTCCCCCTGGGGCTTCTGCATACAGCCGGCACAGTTGCCGCCGCAGCTCAGGCCGCACTCCACCTGGCGCAGCAGGGAGACCTCCACGACGCCCTCCCGCACCTGTTTCTTGACGATTGCGCTCTGAATCATAGGACGAATACGCCTCCGTTACATTGCAAAACTTGATGCGCTCCCCCGCCGGGGGAACACGCTATTGAGTGATGTTGACGCTGATGGTATATGCGCCGATGACCCCCACCTCGCTGCTGGCGTTGAGGTACACCTGGGCGGGGACCGACCGGATTCCCGTGCCCGCCACATCGGACAGGTCCGCGGTAATCCAGAGCTGGCTGGCGTCAATCTGGTCCAGCACGCTGGCGCTGCCCCGGACCACCACGGTCCGGGTGGTGGTGACAAGCTCCGCATGGTAGGGGGCGGGCACGTTGACCACCTGGATGTCCGTCACGTCAAAGGACCGGGTCTCCAGCCCCTCCACCGTGATGGTCACTTGGGCCTCCGTCACGCCGTCGGCGTTCTCCAGGGTGGGAGACAGCTCGATGGGCATGGTGCGGGTGTCGGTGCCGATGACCTGGG
>CALXGC010000110.1 GCA_944387755.1 uncultured Oscillospiraceae bacterium
GGAGGACCAGTACTTCGGCGTCATCCGGGACCGGGTGGGGGCGTTTATGTCCGACCTGAACCAGGAGCTGTGGAAGCTGGGCATTCCCGCCACCACGCAGCACAACGAGGTGGCCCCCGCCCAGCATGAGATGGCCCCCATCTACACCACCTGCAACCTGGCCGTGGACCAGAACCAGCTCACCATGGAGACCATGAAGCGGGTGGCCACCCGCCACGGCCTGGTGTGCCTCCTCCACGAGAAGCCCTACGCGGGGGTCAACGGCTCCGGCAAGCACAACAACTGGTCCCTGGGCACAGACACCGGGGAGAACCTTCTGGACCCCGGGGACACCCCCAATGAGAACCTGCAGTTTCTGCTGGTGCTCTCCTGCATTTTAAAGGCGGTGGACATCCACGCCGACCTGCTGCGCCAGTCCGCCTCCTGCGTGGGCAACGAGCACCGCCTGGGCGGCCAGGAGGCCCCTCCCGCCATCATCTCCATCTTCCTGGGGGACCAGCTTGAGAACGTGGTGGAGCAGATCATCTCCAACGCCAACTCCATCAAGCTGCTGGCCTCCGGCAAGTTGGACACCGGCGTGTCCACCGTCCCCGTCCTCAGCAAGGACGCCACCGACCGCAACCGCACCACCCCCTTCGCCTTCACCGGCAACAAGTTTGAGTTCCGCATGGTGGGCTCCTCCGACTCCATCGCCGACGCCAACACCACCCTCAACGCCATTGTGGCTGAGGCCTTCAGCGACGCCGCCGACGTGCTGGAGCAGGCCGTGGACTTCAACGCCGCCTGCTCCAGGCTCATCCACGACAACCTGGCCCAGCACCAGCGGATTATCTTCAACGGCAACAGCTACTCCGAGGCGTGGGTGGAGGAGGCCGCCCGGCGGGGGCTGCCCAACCTGCCCTCCCTGGTGGACGCGGTGCCCGCCCTCACCACGGAGAAGGCGGTGAAGCTGTTCACCAGGTTTGGAATCTACACCCCCCTGGAGCTGGAGGCCAGGGCGGAGATTATGTACGAGACCTATGTGAAGGTCATCAAAATTGAGGCCAACACCATGATCCACATGGCGGCCAAGCACTATATCCCCGCCATCATCACCTATACCACCCGGCTGGCCCAGTCCATCACCTCGGTGGCCTCCGCCTGCCCGGAGGCCGACCTGTCCGTCCAGCGCCGTATGCTCAAGGAGGTGAGCCTCCATCTGGCCGAGGCCTCCTGCGCCCTGGAGCAGCTCAAGCCCCTGATGGACCGGGTGGACGCCATCCAGGACGTGAAGGAGATGGCCCTGGCCTATCACACCGCGGTGGTGCCCGCCATGGACGCCCTGCGCTGTCCCATCGACCAGCTGGAGCTGATGGTGGACAAGGCGGTCTGGCCGGTGCCCACCTACGGCGACCTGATGTTTGAGGTGTAAAAATGTCCTTCGGCGCTGCTGCCGCGCTGTTTCTCTGCGGCATTTTCCTGTGCATGGCCCTGGGCTGGTCCCTGGCCCTGGGGCTGGCCTTCGGCCTGCTGTGCTTCGCCCTGGCGGGCCGGCGGAGGGGCTTCTCCTGGAGGGCGCTGCTGGGCATGGCGGGGGAGGGGGCCCGCACCTCCCTGGTGGTGCTGCGGGTGCTGGCCCTCATCGGCTGCCTCACCGCCCTGTGGCGGGCCAGCGGGACCATCGCCCTGTTTGTCCACACGGGGCTGAGCTGGATTACCCCCCACGCCTTCCTGCTGGCCGCCTTTCTGCTCTCCGCCGTGCTGTCCCTGACCTTCGGGAGCGCCTTCGGCGTGGCGGGGACGGCGGGGGTGATTCTGGCGGTGATGGCCCGCACCGGCGGGGCCAGCCTGACCATGACGGCGGGGGCGGTGCTCTCCGGGGCCTATCTGGGGGAGCGGCTGAGTCCGGCCTCCTCCTCGGCCGCCCTGGCGGCGGCTATGGCGGGGACGGACCAGAACACCCTCCAGAGGCGGCTGTGGCGCACCACCCCGGCGCCTCTGGCGCTCTCCCTGGCGCTGTACGGCATTTTGTCCGCCCTGTTCCCCATCCAGCGGGTGGACCCGGCCATCCTCACCGCCCTGGAGGGGAGCTTCCGCCTGTCCTGGCACGGGGTGCTGCCCGCCGCGGTGCTGCTGGCCCTGCCCTTTTTCCGGGTGAAGGCGGTGTGGGCCATTCTGGCCAGCTGCGCCGCCTCGGCCCTGCTGGCGGCGGCCCTCCAGGGGAGCGCCTGGCCGGAGCTGGCCCGCGCCTGCCTGCTGGGCTGGCAGGCGGAGGGGGAGCTGGCCGGGGTTTTATCCGGCGGCGGCGTGCTGTCCATGGTCAACGGGATGTGTATCGTGCTGTTCTCCTGCGCCTCCTCCGGCGTCCTCAACAAAACCCACATGCTGGACCCCCTGCGGGAGAAGCTGGAGCGCCTGACGGAGCGGACGGACCTGTATTGCAGCACCCTGTCCGTGGCCCTGGCCTCCGCCGCCCTGCTGTGCAACCAGTCCATCGCCCTGGTGCTCACCGGGCAGATGATGGAGGCGGGCTACCGCCGCCGGGGTCTGGGCGGGGCGGAGCTGGGACAGGATTTGGGCAACACGGCCATTCCGGTCCCCGCCCTGATTCCCTGGTCCATCGCCTCCAGCGTGCCCCTGGCGGCCATGGAGGCGGGGCCCGCCGCCATCCTGTTCGCCTTCTATTTGGTCCTCTGTCCGGCCTGCGGGTGGCTCTCCCGCCGGAGGGCGGAAAAAATTACCGGTCAAAAGCGTCCCTGATTGCCCTCAGGGACGCTTTTTGCGTCTTTCTCCCGGAAATATTCTCTGTTAAAATAAAGATTGGCAATCCGCGGTTTTTTTCCCGCCGCAGGTCCATTCTATAGAGCAGACAGGAAGACAAGGAGGAAGCGCTTATGTCCAGAAAAACAGTGGAACGGAACATCTCATATGACGACAAGCGTCAGCTCTACTATGTGAGCATGGAGCTGGGCCGGGATGAGAACGGAAAGCGGATCAAGCAGTACCGGACCTATCCCACCCTGGCGTCCGCCCGGAACGGCCTGAAGGACTTTCACGCCGCCCAGGAGCGGGAGAGGGGGCGGGACGCGGAACCGGAGCCGGAGGTCCGGGAGATGGACCTGTCCCACTGGCTGGAGTACTGGATGGACGCCATCGTCCGGCCCAACCGGGCGGAGACCACCGTGTACGCCTATCAGAAGATCATCGACAACCACATCGTCCCCGCTCTGGGGGACGTTCCCCTGGGGAAGCTCACCCCGAAGCTCATCCAGCAGTACTACACGGAGACCCAGCGGACGGCGGGGCTGTCCTCCAACACCATGCGCCGGCACCACGACCTGCTCTCCAGCGCCCTGCGCTCCGCCGTGCGGCAGGATGTGATTCCCGCCTCCCCCATGGAGCGGGTGGAGCCCCCCAGAGTCCGCTCCAGAGAGACCTCGTTCTACGACAACCAGGAGCTCAAGCTCCTCTATCAGAAAATTGAGGGCCACATTCTGGAGCTGCCCGTCAAGCTGGCCGGGAGCCTGGGGATGCGCCGGGAGGAGATCTGCGGCCTGAAGTGGGACAACGTGGACTTCCAGCGCCGCCTGGCGATTATCCGGGAGGCCCGCACCGCCTACGGCGCCACCATCATCCAGAAAGAGACCAAAAACCGCGCCTCTGTGCGCACCCTCTACCTGCCCGACGAGGTGTTCCTCCTCCTGGAGCAGGAGCAGGCCAGACAGCAGAGCGAGCGCTGCCGCCTGGGGGCGGCGTATAACCCCAGCGACCACGTGGTGCTGGACCACAAGGGGGCGCCATACTCCCCCAACGCCCTCTCCCTGGCCTTCACCCGCTTTGTGAAGAAAAACGAGCTGCCCCACCTCACCTTCCACGGCCTGCGGCACACCTTCGCCACCATCGCCTCCTGCCAGGGGGCCTCCCTCTTCGACATCGGGAAGGCCCTGGGCCACTCCACCCCCGCCACCACCGGACGGATCTACACCCACCTGGTGGACCGCACCCACGAGGACCTCATGCTCCGGGTGTCCGACGCCCTGAAGTAGCCGTTTGACCGGCGGGCCGCCCTTTTGTGGATTTCTCCTCTTGTATTTCTCCCAAAATTCCTGTATAGTGAGAGGAAGAAGACGGACAGGTTGACGAAACCAAAGCCGGAAGGAGGAATGTCATGCGGATTATGGCCATCGACTACGGGGACGCCCACACCGGTGTGGCCATCTCAGACCCCACCGGCCTGCTGGCGGGGACGGCCCGCACCATCCACAGCCGGAACCAGGAGACGGTGCTGGCGGAGCTGAAGCAGCTGGCGGAGGCGTGCCGGGCGGAGGAGCTGGTGCTGGGCTTCCCCCGGAACATGGACGGCACGGAGGGGCCCAGGGCGGCGCTGTACCGGGAGTTCGCCCAAAAGCTGGAGGAGGCCACCGGCCTCAGGCCGGTTCTCTGGGACGAGCGGCGCACCACCATCGACGCCCACCGGATTTTGCTTGACGCGGGAAAGAACGGAAAAAAGCGGAAGAAGACGGTGGACGCGGTGGCCGCCTCCCTGATTCTGGAGGGCTACCTCACCTTCCGCCGGACGCACACAGCCGCAACAGAATGAGAAAGAGGGACGCTGCCATGACGCTGTTTTATGTCACTTACACCATGATTCCCGGAAAGCGGGACGCCTTTTTGCAGGCGGTCCGCAGCGCCGGCATTCTGGACGCCATCCGGAAGGAGCCCGGGTGCCTGCACTACGCCTACTACCTGCCGGAGGAGGAGGACAACACCCTGCTCCTGGCGGAGCGGTGGACCGACGCCCAGGCCCAGAAGGTCCACATCGCCGGGCCCAACATGGCCCGGCTGGCGGAGCTGAAGCCGCAGTACATCACCGAAACCCGCGCCGTCTCCCTGGACACCGAGGACTGAGCCATCCCGCCCCAGGGCGGTACAATTTGTGAGGAGGAGATTCCAATGAACGTCAAAACAGTCTGGGCCGTCTATTTCAGCGGCACCGGAACCACCGAGAAGGTGGCCGTCACCCTGGCCAAGGACCTGGCCCAGCGCCTGAACGCCGGGTATGAGAGCTATTGCTTCAACCTGCCCCAGGCCAGAGAGAAGGACCTGGCCTTCGGGCCGGAGGACCTGGTGGTGCTGGGCACCCCCGTGTATGCCGGGCGGGTGCCCAACCTGCTGATGCCCTACATCCGGGACCACATCAAGGGCAGCGGAACCCTGGGCGTGGCGGTGGTGCTCTATGGCAACCGGAACTATGACGACGGCCTGATGGAGCTGCGCAACCTGATGCGGGACAACGGCATTATGCCCGTGGCCGGGGGCGCCTTTGTGGGAGAGCACTCCTTCTCCAAAATTCTGGGCGCCGGCCGCCCCGACGGGGCGGATATGGCCCTGGCGGCGGAGCTGGGGGAGAAGGCGGCGGAGAAGATCAAGGCCCTGACGGCGGTCCCCGGCGAGGCGGTGGCCGTCAACGGCTGCGACCCCATCCGGCCCTATTACACCCCGCGGGACCGCCATGGGGAGCCCATCAAGGACTTCCTGAAGGCCAAGCCGGTGACAGACCCGGACAAGTGCGTCAAGTGCGGCCTGTGCGCCCGGCTGTGCCCCATGGGGGCCATCGACCCCAACGACGTGTCCCAGGTGGTGGGCAAGTGCATTAAGTGCTGCGCCTGTGTGAAGAAGTGCCCCATGGGCGCCAAATACTTCGACCACGGGGGCTATCTGTACCACCAGCACGAGCTGGAGGACCAGTACGCCGGACGGCGCGCCCCCAGCGAGATCTTTGTCTGAATGCAACCTGGGGGCGGCTCTTCGGAGCCGCCCCCGCTGTGAAAGGAGCGCCGTATGAGAGACAGCGGAACGATGGGCTATCTTCTGCGCTTTGCCCTGCCCATTATGGGGGGCAGCGTGCTGCAGCAGATGTACAACACTCTGGACTCTGTGATTGTGGGGCGCTATGTGGGGGAGCATGGGCTGGCCGCGGTGGGCGTGGCCAGCCCGATTATGTCTCTGCTGGTCTTTTTCCTGTTCGGCGTGGGCCTGGGCATGACGGTGCTGCTGGCCAAGCGCCGGGGCGGGGGAGACCTGGAGGCCTTCCGGAGAACCGCGGCCTCCGCCCTCACCGGGGGGTGCCTGTTCTGCATTCCCCTGACCCTGGTCTGCCTTCTGCTGGCGGAGCCGGTGCTGATTCTGACCCGTACGCCGCCGGAGGTGCTGGAGGACGCGGCGCTCTACCTGCGGATTGTCATCTGCGGGCTGGTTTTTACCTTTTTGTACAACTACCACTCCGCCGCGCTGATGGCCATTGGGGACTCCAGGACGCCGTTTTTTGCCCTGGCCGTGTCGTCGGTGCTCAACGTGGTCCTGGACGTCCTCTTTGTGGGCCCGCTGGGGATGGGGGTGGGCGGCGCGGCCCTGGCTACGGTTCTGGCACAGGGGACGTCCTCGGCGCTGTGCCTGACCTATGTGTACCTGCGCCGGCCGGAGCTCTCCTTCCACTGGAGGGAGCTGCGGGTGGACCGGAGCTGCCTGCGCGACCTGGCGTCCTACTCCAGCGCCTCCGCCCTGCAGCAGACGGTGCTCTACGGCGGCCGGCTGCTGGTCCAGGGGGCGGTGAATCCCCTGGACGTCAGCGTCATTGCCGGCTACACCGCCGCCACCCGCATTGAGTCCATGATTCTGGTGCCCATGGAGGGGGTGGCCTCCGCCTCGGCCAGCTTTATGGCCAAGCGGGTGGGGGCGGAGGACCGGGCCGGGGTGCGGGACGGCTTCTTCTCCGGCCTGAAGCTGAGCGCCCTCTACAATGTGACAATCAGCCTGGCCGTCTGGCTGCTGTCCCCCGCTCTGCTGCACCTGTTCCGCCTGGACAGCCCGGCGGCGGAGGCCGCCGGCGTCACCTATCTGCGGTATGTGGTGGTGTTCTATCTGCTGGCCTCCGTGACTCAAATGCTCCAGGCGCTGTTCCGGGGGCTGGGGCGGCTGAACGTCACCATTCAGAACTCCGTGCTGCAGATCTCCCTGCGGGTGGCCGTCACCTACCTGCTGGTGGGAACGCTGGGGGTCCGGGCGGTGTGCCTGGGGACCTTCGTGGGCTGGACGGCCATGGTTCTGTACAGCGGACGGCTGGCGGCCCGGTACTTCCGCGCCCCGGCGTCCGAAGGGAATAAGACGGGAGGCTGAAGCTATGACAGAAAACGAAGAAGTCCTGCGCCGGGCGCTGTGCCGGGTGTGCCGCCTGCTGTACAGCCGGGGATTTGCGGCGGGCCACGACGGCAACGTGTCCGTCCGGGCGGGGGAGGACCGGATTCTCATCACCCCCGCCGGGGTGTGCAAGGGCCGGGTGGAGCCGGATATGCTGGCGCTGTGCAGCCTGGAGGGGGCGGTGCTGGCGGGCTCCCCCTCGTCGGAGACCCCCATGCACCTGCTGGTGTACCGGGAGCGCCCCGACATTCACGGGGTGGTCCACGCCCATCCCCCCGCGGCCACCGCCTTCGCCGCCTGCCGGAGGCCGGTGAAGTCCGGCTGCCTCATCGAGACGGTCCTCGGCCTGGGGGAGATCCCTGTGGCCCCCTATGCCGCGCCCTCCACCCAGGAGGTGCCGGAGAGTATCCGCCCCTTTGTCCGGGACCGCAGGGCAGTGCTCCTGGCCAACCACGGGGCGCTGACCTGGGGGCGGGACCTGTGGGAGGCCTTTGACAACATGGAAATTTTGGAGCACACCGCCAAAACCAGCCTGTACATGGAGCTGCTGGGAGGCGGCGTGCCGCTGACGCCGGAGCAGCAGGCGCGCCTGGTGAGGCTGGCGGCGGGAGAGGAGGAGCCTGATGAATCCAACTGAGGCGGTCAACCTCCGCCTGGGGGACGGCGGCGTGGTGCTGCTGGACCAGACGGAGCTGCCCAACCGGGTGGTCTACCGGACGGCCGCCACCCTGGAGGAGATGACGGAGGCCATCCGGACCCTGCGGGTGCGGGGGGCTCCGGCCATTGGAATTTTCGCCGGGTACTGCCTGTACGTCCTGGCCAGAGCGCTGGAGGCCCAGGGCCTGGAGGGCCCCGCCCTTCTGGCGGAGCTGGAGCGGCAGAAAGATGTGCTGGCCGGCGCCCGGCCCACGGCGGTCAATCTGGCCTGGGCGGCGGAGCGCATGATGGGGCGGGCGGCCGGTATGGCCGGCGCGCCGGCGGCGGAGATTGTCAGCGCGCTGGGGGAGGAGTGCCGGGCCATCCGCCGGGAGGACGAGGCCATGTGCCAAAAAATCGCGGCTTACGGCCTGTCCCTGGTAAAGGCCGGGGACGGAATTCTGACCCACTGCAACGCCGGGCCGCTGGCCACGTCAAAATACGGCACAGCCCTGGGTCCCATCCTGCTGGCGCAGGAGCGGGGCGTCCCGCTGAAGGTATACGCGGACGAGACCAGGCCCCTCCTCCAGGGGGCGCGGCTCACCGCCTGGGAGCTTCAGCAGGCGGGGGTGGACGTCACCCTCATCTGCGACAATATGGCCTCCGCGGTGATGCGGAACGGGTGGGTGCAGGCCTGCTTCGTGGGCTGCGACCGGGTGGCCGCCAACGGGGACGCCGCCAATAAAATCGGCACCAGCGCCGTGGCCATCCTGGCAAAGCACTACAAAATTCCCTTCTATGTGCTGGGACCCACCTCCACCATCGACCTGAACTGCCCGGACGGGGACCACATCCCCATCGAACAGCGGGATGGAGAGGAGATCCGCTCCCTCTGGTACCGGGAACCCATGGCCCCGGCGGGGGTGAAGTGCTATAATCCCGCCTTCGACGTCACAGACCACAGCCTGATTACCGCCATTATCACCGAAAAGGGAATCTGCCGCCCGCCCTTTGAACGTTCCCTGGCCGCCTGCCGGTGATAGGAAAAGCGCCGGTACGTTCGTTGTTGTAGGGGCCCTTGCGGCCGCCCGCCCCCCTTGTGAAAGGGAAGTGGCCCGAAGGGGGGATTCCGAACCGGCGGGCGCGCCGGGCCGCCGCGCCCCACACACGTCCGTTGTTTTTGCCCCTTCCGCCCCCCGCCAGGGAAGGCAATTTCTCCAAGTCATATCCCACAGCTTATCCCCATATAGTGTACGGAAATGACCGGCCCGCAGGCCGAAGGAGGAATTCAAGTGGAAGACCGCAAAATCTACGAGGATATCGCGCTTCGGACCGAGGGCGACATCTACATCGGCGTGGTGGGGCCGGTACGCACGGGAAAATCCACCTTTATCAAGCGGTTTATGGAGACGCTGGTGATTCCCAACATTGACAACGTCTACCGCCGGGAGCGGGCCAGGGACGAGCTGCCCCAGAGCGGCTCCGGGCGGACGATTATGACGGCGGAGCCCAAGTTCGTCCCGGAGGAGGCCGTCACCATCTCCATGGAGGGAGGCGGGTCCTTTCAGGTGCGGCTGATCGACTGCGTGGGGTACATGGTCAGCGGCGCGGTGGGCCAGCTGGAGGGGGAGCAGCAGCGGATGGTGACGACTCCCTGGTTCGACCACGAGATTCCCATGTCCGAGGCGGCGGAGACCGGCACCCGAAAGGTGGTGGCCGAGCACTCCACCATCGCCATCGTCATCACCACCGACGGGAGCATTACCGACATCCCCAGGGAGGACTATCTGGAGGCGGAGGAGCGGGTCATCTCCGAGCTGAAGGAGCTGGGCAAGCCCTTTTTGGTGGTGCTCAACTCCGCCTACCCCGACTCCGACCGGGCGAAGGCCATCCGGGCGGACATCGTCCAGCGGTATCAGGTGGCCTGCGTGGCCTGCAACTGCCTGGAGCTGCGGGAGGAGGACATCACCGGCATTTTAAAGCAGGTGCTCTACGAGTTCCCCCTGAAGGAGCTGGACCTGTTTCTGCCCCCGTGGGTGGACGCCCTCCCCCAGGAGCACCCCATCAAGGCCGCCCTCTATGAGGCCATCCGCCAGGGGGCGGAGCAGCTGCGCCGCATTCGGGACGTGGAGGGGGCGGTGGGGGCCATGCGGGCCTGCGGACAGGTGAGCGAGGCCCGCGTCACCGGCATCGCCCTGGGCTCCGGCCTGGCCTCCGCCGTGCTGGAGCTGCCCCGGTCCCTGTTCTACGACACCATCTCCCAGCAGTCCGGCTTCCAGATTGGGGACGACGGGGACCTGATGGCCCTGCTCACCGAGCTGGCCCAGGTGAAGACCGCCTATGACAAGGTGGCGGACGCCCTGAAGGAGGTGGAGGAGACCGGCTATGGCATTGTGGCGCCCTCCATCGACTCCCTGAAGCTGGAGGAGCCGGAGATTGTCCGGCAGGGCGGGCGCTATGGGGTCCGGCTGAAGGCCAGCGCCCCGTCCATCCATATGATCCGGGCGGACATCGAGACGGAGGTCTCCCCCATCGTGGGCAGCGAAAAGCAGAGCGAGGAGATGATTCACTACCTCCTCCAGGAGTTCGAGGGGGACACGGCCAAGATCTGGCAGTCCAACATCTTCGGCAAGTCCTTCCACGAGCTGGTGGGGGAGGACCTGAACGCCAAGGTGAAGCGTATGCCGGAGGACGCCAGGGAGAAGCTCCGGGAGACCCTCCAGCGGATTATCAACGAGGGCTCCGGCGGGCTGATCTGTATCATTCTCTGACTGGGACAGGGGCGCAGGGTCTGCGCCCCTGTTTTTTGCCGCGTTGCTTTTTTCCGGCGGTTCCAGTATAATAGCTGTGACAGGAGGACGGCTATGACTCAGAGAGATACCATTCCCCGGCTGCTGCTGGCCGCCCCGGCCAGCGGCAGCGGCAAGACCACCGTGACCTGCGCCCTGCTGTGGGCGGCCCGGCGGCGGGGGCTTTCGCCCTGCGCGTTCAAGTGCGGGCCGGACTATATCGACCCCATGTTCCACCGGGCGGTTCTGGGGACGCCCAGCCGGAACCTGGATTTGTTCTTCTGCGGAGAGGAGCAGGCCCGCGCGCGCCTGCTGGCCGCCCAGGGCAGCGGCCTGGCGGTGCTGGAGGGCGTCATGGGGTTTTACGACGGAATCGGCATGACGGACCGGGCCAGCAGCTGGCATGTGGCGGAGGCTGTGGAGGCCCCCGTCCTGCTGGTGGTCCGCCCCCAGGGGACCGCCCTCACCCTGGCGGCCCAGCTCCGGGGTTTGGCGGCGTTCCGCTCCCCCAGCCGGATTGCCGGTGTGCTCCTCAACGGCTGCTCCGAGGCCCTGGCCCGCCGCCTGGGCCCGGCGCTGGAGCGGGAGGCCGGACTGCCGGTACTGGGCTTTCTGCCCCATATGCCGGAGTGCGCCCTGCCCAGCCGCCATCTGGGCCTGTTCACCCCCGGAGAGATTGCCGGCCTGCGGGACAAGCTGGAGCGCCTGGCGGACCAGCTGGAACAGACGGCGGCGCTGGACCGGATTTTCGCCCTGGCCCGCTCCGCCCCGCCCCTGGAGGGGGAGGCGCCCGCCCCCGTCCGGGAGGACCCCGCCGGGCCGGCGGTCGCCGTAGCGCGGGACGAGGCGTTCTGCTTCTGCTATGAGGACAACCTGGACGAGCTGCGCCGGGCGGGGACAAGACCGGTCTTTTTTTCTCCCCTCCGGGACGGGGCGCCGCCCCCGGAGGCCTGCGGGCTCTATCTGGTGGGGGGCTACCCGGAGCTGCACGCCCAGGCGCTGAGCGAAAACGCCTCCATGCGGCGGGCGGTGCAGGCCGCCTTCCGGCGCAATATGCCCATTTTAGCAGAGTGCGGCGGATTTTTGTACCTGCAGGAGACCCTGGAGGACCCGGAGGGCCGGAGCTGGCCCATGGCGGGGGTTCTGGAGGGGGCGGGCAGAAGGACGCCCCGGCTCCAGCGGTTCGGCTACGCCGCCCTGACCGCCCGGCGGGACTCCCTCTACCTCCGGCGGGGGGAGCGGATTGCCGCCCACGAGTTCCACCGCTGGGACTGTCCGGAGGGGGACTACTTCCGGGCGGAGCGCCCCGCCGGGGGAGCGGGCTGGGACTGCACGGTGCAGAGGGGCGCGCTGCTGGCCGGATTTCCCCACCTGTACTTCCCCTCCAACCCTGAATTTGCGCCCCGGTTTGCGGCGGCCTGCCGCCGGTACCGGGAGGAGGTTTTTGCATGAGTAAGCTGGAACAGATTCTCTCCGCCGTCACACCGGCGGACCGGACCGCAATGGACCTGGCCCGGCGGCGCTGGGACGCCGTTGCAAAGCCCCTCCACGGCCTGGGCAGGCTGGAGGACCTGCTGGTGCGGGCCGCCGGCGGGGCGGGCACGCCGGAGCTGGATTTTTCCAAAAAGGCGCTGGCGGTGTTCTGCGCCGACAACGGCGTGGTTGCCCAGGGCGTCGCCCAGACGGGGCAGGAGGTGACGGCGGCGGTGGCCCAGGCCATGGTGGAGGGGCGCTCCTCCGTGTGCCGCATGGCCAAAATCGCCGGCGCGGCGGTGGTCCCGGTGGACGTGGGGATGGCCCCCCATCCGCCCATCCCCGGACTGCTGCCCCGCAGCGCCATGAGCGGAACCTGGGACATCACCCAGGGGCCGGCTATGGCGCGGGAGACGGCGGAGACGGCCCTCCTGACGGGCTTTGGCCTGGCGGAGGAGCTGTCCCAATCCGGCTTCCGCCTGCTGGCCGCCGGGGAGATGGGAATCGGCAACACCACCACCGCGGCGGCGGTGGCCTGCGCCCTGCTGGACCTGGACCCGGATACGGCGGCGGGCCGGGGGGCCGGCCTGTCCGACGGGGGCCTGGCCCGGAAGCGGCAGGCCATCCGGACCGCCCTGGCGGTAAACCGGCCGGACCGGAGCGACCCGCTGGACATTTTGTGTAAAGTGGGAGGACTTGACATTGCCGCCATGACCGGCTTTTATCTGGGCTGCGCCGCCCGGAGGACCCCGGTGATTCTGGACGGGGCCATCTCCGCCGCCGCCGCCCTGCTGGCGGTGCGGCTGTGCCCCAACGGGGAGAAGGTCCTGCTGCCCAGCCACCGCCCCTCGGAGCCCTGCGGTCAGGCGCTGCTGGCCGCCCTGGGGCTGGACCCCATCCTGGACGGGGGCTTCCACCTGGGGGAGGGGACGGGGGCCGCCGCCCTCATGCCCCTGCTGGATATGGCCCTGGCGGTCTATCGGGATATGGCCACCTTCGGGGGGATGGGCATTGGGGCCTACCGCCCGGACGGAGAGAACGTCGCCCGCTCCGGGCCGGAGGCGCTATGACCGCCCTGATTTTCGGCGGAGCGGCCAGCGGAAAGAGCGCATACGCAGAGGACCTGATTTGCAGGCTGCCCCGGCGGGGACCGCTGGTCTATCTGGCCTCCATGGACCCCCTGAGCGGCGGGGGGGAGCGCATCCGGCGGCACAGGGCGCTCCGGGCCGGAAAGGGTTTTGTGACTGTGGAGCGCCCCCGCGGCCTGGCCGGCTGTCCCCTCCCCGCCGGGAGCGCCGTTCTGCTGGAGGATTTGGACAACCTGGCGGCCAACGAGCTGTTTACCCCCCAGTTTACCAGTCCGGACCTGGCCTTTGCGCGGATTTTCGAGGGCCTTCAGCAGGCGCGCCGCCGGGCGGACCACCTGGTGGCCGTCGGCGGGGACCTGTACCGGGACGGGGCGGACTACCCGCCGGAGACGGCGGCCTATCTGGACCTGACGGCCCGGCTCCTCCGGGCCATGGCCGCCCAGGCGGACCTGGTGGTTGAAGTGGTGTGCGGCCTGCCCGTCGTCTGGAAGGGGGCGGCGGTATGACGGCCCTCCGGGCGGTGGGGATGGCCTTTGCCCTGTACTCCCGGCTCCCCATGCCGGAGATGAACTGGGAGAGCCGGAGCCGGAACTTTGTGCTCTACGCCTTTCCCCTGGTGGGACTGGCGGTGGGAGGGCTGGAGGCGGCCGCGCTGTACCTGACCCGCGTACTCGGCCTCAACGGACTGCTGGCCGGGGCGCTGCTCACCGCCGTCCCCATCTGGGCGACGGGGGGCATTCACCTGGACGGCTTCTGCGACGTGTGGGACGCCCGCGCCTCCTGCCGGAGCCGGGCGGAAAAGCTGAAGATTTTGAAGGACTCCAACGTGGGGGCCTTTGCGGTGATACACTGCGTGCTGCTGCTGCTGCTGTCCTGCGGCGTGTGGAGCCAGCTGGCGGGGCCGGTGTGGCCCGCGGCGGTGCTGCCGGTGTTCCGCCGGTGCCTGGCCGCCTTCGGGGCCCTCTCCCTGCCCAATGCCAGAGGGGAGGGTATGCTGGCCTCAGTGACGGGGGACAGGGCGGGCAGGTGGGCCCTGCTTCTGGGGAGCGCCCTGTGCGCCGCCCTTCTGGGGGCGGCGGAGGTCAGGCTTCTGCTGGCTCCGGCGGCGGGGTATCTGACCTTCGCCCACTATGTACGCACGGCAAAACGGGAGTTCGGTGGGACCACAGGGGACCTGTCCGGGTGGTTTTTGACCCGGTGCGAGCTCTGGACCCTGGCTGGCCTGGCGCTGGCCCAGGGACAATCATGATGGGCGCGCAATTGTTTTTACCCCTTCCGCTCCTTTTGGGCGCGCCGGGGTCGTCGCGCCCCACGGATACGACCGCCGGTTTGACCCCCTTTTTGAAAGGGGAAGTGCCGCCGAAGGCGGCGGGGGGATTCCAAAATAGCGGGCGCGCCGGGGCCGTCGTGCCCTACACACGCCCGCCATTTGCCCCCTTTTGAAAGGGGGTGCCGCCCAGCGGGCGGCGGGGGATTGCAAAACGGCGGGCGCACAATGTGCGCCCCTGCAAGATGAGATTGGGCCCAAAGGGGGGAATTCTGGTGATTTTTGTGACAGGAGGCCGGGGGGCCGGAAAGCGGGAATTTGTGGAGAAGACCCTGGGGTACGCCCCGGAGCAGCTCTCCCCGGTCTGGGAGCGGAACACCCCGGCGCTCCTCGGCCTGGAGGCCCTGGACCCCCTCCCGCCTCTGGAGGACCTGCTCCGGCGGGAGGTGGTGGTCTGCCGGGAGGTGGGCTGCGGCGTGGTCCCCATGGACCGGGCGGAGCGGGACCGGCGGGAGGCCGTGGGCCGGCTGTGCTGCGCTCTGGCCGCCCAGGCGGAGGCCGTATACCGCCTGACCTGCGGGATTCCCATGCGGCTGAAATAGACAGGCTCCTGTTCCGAAGGGGGACGGGGGCGCAGAAAAATTTTTGAGCAAGGAATTTGACTATGGAACTGCTTCTCATCCGGCACAGCATTACGCCGGGCAATTTGAAAAAACAGTACATCGGCTCCACGGACCAGCCCCTGGCCCCGGAGGGAGTGGCCCTGGCCCAGGAGCGGCGGGGGACCCTGCCCCCGGCGGAGGCCCTGTGGGTGTCCCCCATGCTCCGGTGCAGGCAGACGGCGGCCATCCTCTTCCCGGACCTGGCGCCGGTGGAGGTCCCCGACCTGCGGGAGTGCGATTTTGGGGACTATGAGGAAAAGACCTGGAAGGAAATTCACAGCCAGCCGGCCTATGAGCGCTGGCTCCGCGACCCAGCCGCCGCCCTCCCCGGCGGGGAGTCCCTTCAAAACTTCTGCGCCCGCTGCCGCAGGGGGATGGAGCAGGTGGCGGCGCAGGCCCGCCGCCTGGGAATCCGCCGGGGAGCGGTGGTGGCCCACGGGGGGACCTGGATGGCGGCGCTGGACTCCCTGGGCCGGCCGGAGCGGTCCTTCTACCAGTGGCAGGCGAAAAACTGCGGCGGCTTCCGGGTGGAGGTGGGAGACTCCCTGGAGCTGCGCCTGCTGGAGGAGCTATGACGGCCCAGCACTTCTTCACAGTGGTGCTTCCGGCGGCGGCGCTGGACTGGCTGCTGGGGGACCCGCCCCGGCTGCCCCACCCCGTGCGGTGGATGGGCCGGTGTATCGCCGGCCTGGAGCCGGCGCTCCGCTCCATATTTCCCAAAACCCCGGCGGGGGAGCGGGCGGCGGGGATATGCCTGGTGCTTCTCATGCTTCTGCTCTCCGCCGGGGGGAGCGCCCTGCTGCTGGCCGCCTGCCGGGCGGTTTCCCCCTGGCTGGCCTGGGCCGCGTCGGTGTGGTTTTCTTACCAGCTCCTGTCCGCGCGGGACCTGCAAATTGAGAGCATGGCGGTGTACGCCCCTCTGAAGGCGGGGGACCTGCCCCTGGCCCGGACCATGGTGGGCCGGATTGTGGGCCGGGACACGGCGGCCCTGGACGGAGGCGGCGTCGCCCGCGCGGCGGTGAAGACGGTGGCGGAGAACACAGGCGACGGCGTCGTCGCCGCCCTGCTCTTCCTCTCCCTGGGGGGCCTGCCTCTGGGGATGGCCTTCAAAGCGGTCAGCACCCTGGACTCCATGGTGGGCTACCGCACGGAGCGGTACCAATATTTCGGCTGGGCCGCCGCCCGGCTGGACGACGTGCTGAATTTTCTCCCCGCCCGGCTGTCCGGCGGGCTGATGTGCCTGGGGGCGGCGCTGCTCCCAGGCTTTTCCGGGCGGAACGCCCTAAAAATCTTTCTCCGGGACCGGCGGAAGCACCCCTCGCCCAATTCCGCCCACGGAGAGGCCGCCTGCGCCGGGGCGCTGAACCTCCAGCTGGCGGGGGACGCCTTCTACTTTGGAAAATTGGTCCGGAAGCCCGCCCTGGGGGACCCCATCCGCCCGGCGGAGCCGGAGGACATCCCCAGGGCCTGCCGCCTGATGTACGCCGCGGAGCTGCTCGCTCTGCTGCTGCTGGCGGCGGTCTTTGGGACGGCGCTTTTACTTTAAAAGGAGGAACACTATGGAGCAATACGACCACGGGGGGGACGTGTACGGCTCAGACCGGCCTGTACTGGACTTCTCCATCAGCCTCAATCCCAACGGCCCCCCCAGAAAGGTCCTGGAGGCGGCCAGAGAGGCCGTTCTGGACTGGGACCGCTATCCGGACCCCCAGTGCCGGGGGCTGAAGCGGGCCGCCGCCCGCCGGTACGGCGTGCCGGAGGAGGCGCTGCTCTTCGGGAGCGGGGCCTCCGACCTCATTGACCGCTTTTTACATGCCCTGCGCCCGTGTAAAGCAATCTTACTTGCCCCCACTTTCTCAGAGTACCGCCGGGTGCTGGAGAACCTGGGGTGCCAGGTCCAGGAGCACCGGCTTGTGCGGGAGAAGGGGTTTGCGGCCACCGACGGGCTGCTGGACGCCATCCGGCCCGGAGTGGAGCTGGTGTTTCTCTGCGACCCCAACAACCCCACCGGGCGGCGGATGGACCAGGGGCTGCTCCGGGAGGTCCTGGACCGGTGCCGCGCCGCCGGGGCCGTGCTGGCGGTGGACCAGTGCTTTTTGGAGCTGTCCGCCGAACATCCCGACGCCCTGGTGCGGGAGACCGGGCGGGACGGCCTTGTGCTGTTCCGCGCCCTCACCAAGAGCTACGCCCTGGCGGGGCTGCGCCTGGGCTTCTGCCTGTGCGGAGACCGGGGGCTGCTGGAGGCGATGGAGCGGCTGGGCCCGCCCTGGCCCGTGTCCGTCCCCGCCCAGGCGGCGGGGGAGACCGCCCTGACCGAGTTCCCCGACTGGCCCCGGCGCTGCCTCCCCCTTCTCTCCAAAGAGCGGGAGCGCCTCACCTGGGAGCTGGGCCGCCTGGGCCTCTGGGTGTGCCGCAGCGACGCCAACTTTTTGCTGTTCCAGGGCCCGGAAACCCTGGGTACCCGGCTGCTGGAGGAGAAGGGCGTCCTGCTGCGGGACTGCGGCAACTACCGGGGCCTGTCCGGCTCCGGCTGGTACCGAATCGGCCTGCGGCGGGAGGAGGATAACTCCCGCCTGCTTCAGGCGCTGGGGGAGCTTTTGATATAATCATTTTACCCCTTCCGCCTCAATGGCGGGCGCACAATGTGCGCCCCTGCAAGGACAGGCGCGCCGGGTCGTCGCGCCCTACACACACGTCCGTTGTTTGCGTAGGGGCGGCCCTTGCGGCCGCCCGCGGACCAACCGCCGTCCACGTCAACCAATGAAAATCGGAAAGGAGCGCGTTCCATGCCGGCCAAATCCATTATGATACAGGGTACCATGTCCAACGCGGGCAAGAGCGTGCTGGCGGCGGGCCTGTGCCGGATTTTCCGGCAGGACGGCCTGTCTGTGGCCCCGTTTAAGAGCCAGAACATGGCGCTGAACAGCTTCATCACCAGAGAGGGGCTTGAGATGGGCCGCGCCCAGGTCATGCAGGCGGAGGCCGCGGGGACGGAGCCCTCTGTGCGGATGAACCCCATTCTGCTCAAGCCCAACAGCGACACGGGCAGTCAGGTCATCGTCAACGGCGAGGTGCTGGGAAACATGGGGGCGGCGGACTATTTCCGGTACAAAAAGCGGCTGGTTCCCCAGATTATGGAGGCCTATCAGTCCCTGGCGGCGGAGTACGACGTCATTGTTCTGGAGGGGGCGGGCAGTCCGGCGGAGATCAATCTGAAGGCGGACGACATTGTGAACATGGGGATGGCCAGGCTGGCCAAGGCCCCGGTGCTGCTGGCGGGGGACATTGACCGGGGCGGGGTGTTCGCCGCGCTGTACGGGACCGTCGCCCTGCTGGAGACGGAGGAGCGGGCCCTGGTCCGGGGGACCGTCATCAACAAATTCCGGGGGGACGCGGAGATTTTACGGCCCGGCCTGTCCCAGCTGGAGGCCCTCACCGGGGTACCGGTGCTGGGGGTGGTCGCCTGGCTGGACCTGGACCTGGACGAGGAGGACAGCTTAACCGCCCGCTTCTCTGTCCGGCGGGCGGGAAAGCCCCTGGACGCCGCCGTCATCCGCCTGCCCCGTATCTCCAACTTCACCGACTTCGCCCCCCTGGAACGCCACCCGGCGGTGGGGGTGCGGTATATTGCGCGGCCGGAGGAGCTGGGCCGGCCCGATTTGATTCTTCTCCCCGGCACCAAGAGCACCATGGCCGACCTGCGCTGGCTGCGCCAGATCGGCCTGGAGGCTGCCGTTCAGAAGCTGGCCGCCGCCGGGACGCCGGTGATTGGAATCTGCGGCGGCTATCAAATGCTGGGGCAGCGGCTGGAGGACCCGGAGGGCGCGGAGGGGGGCGGACAGATGGCCGGCATGGGCCTGCTGGACGTGTCCACCGTGTTCCGGCGGGAGAAGACCCGCGCCCGGACGGCGGGCTGCCTGCCCGTCTGGAGCGGCTTCTATCAGAGCCTGTCCGGCGCGCCCTTTGAGGGATATGAGATTCACATGGGGGCCGGCGGCGGACTGTTCTCCGTCCGGGACCGGGTGCTGGGGACCTATCTCCACGGCCTGCTGGACTCCGCCCCCCTGCTCCAGGGGCTGGTCTCCCTGCTGCTGCGGGAGAAGGGGCTGGAGGACTGCCAGCCGGCGGAGGACCTGCACAGCTATAAAGAGCGGCAGTACGACAAGCTGGCCGCCGCCCTGCGGGCGAGCCTGGATATGCCCGCCGTCTACCGGATTTTGGAACAGGGCGTGTGACGGAGCGCCGCATACGGGAAGAGAGGAGAGAAGCCGGTGATCTACCACTGTGTCGAAAAGCAATGCCTCTTTTGGGGAGAGGGGGAGACCCTTCCGGAGAAATGCCCCAAATGCGGCGGGGCCCTGGTTCAGGCGGAGGAGAAAGAGCTCTCCGGCCACAACTGGGCCGCCCTGGGAGCGTTCTGGGTGGAGCAGGACGGCCACGAAAAGCGGGCCCTGGAGTGCTTCCGCCGGGCCGCCGCCCTGGGCAGCAGCTGGGGAGTGTGCAATATGGGCGTGTGCCTGGAGCAGGGAATCGGCGTGGAGGCCGACCCCCGGCAGGCCTTCTGGCTCTATCAGCAGGCGGCGGAGATGGGCAGTCTGTCCGCCCTGTGCAATCTGGGGGTGTGCTATGAGGACGGCGTGGGGACCCCGGCCGACCCCCGGCGGGCCGTGGAGCTCTACCGCAGGGCGGCGGAGTTCGGCTCCACGCGGGCCCAGCGGCTGCTGGCCCGGTGCTGCGAGGCGGGGACCGGCATGGAGCGGGACCTGGAACAGGGCTTTCATTGGCTGCGCATGGCCGCCCTCCAGGGGGACCCGGCGAGCCAGACCATTCTGGGCAAGCACTATGAGTTCGGCCTTGGCACGGAGCAGGACCCGGAGCTGGCCGTCTCCTGGTACCGGCGGGCCGCGGAGAGCGGCGACCCGGAGGGGCAGTGCTGCCTGGGCTGGCTGCTGGAGCACGGCAAGTGGGTGGATAAGGACCCGGAGGCGGCGGCCAAGCTCTATCTGGAGTCCGCCAAACAGGGACACAGCCGGGGCATTATCCTGATAGCCGAGTGCCTGCTCCACGGAACCGGCGTGCCGGTGGACCCGGCCCTGGCCGTGCGGTGCTATGAGCGGGGCGCGGAGAACGGAAGCCCGGATGTGATGTGCTGCCTGGGCCTATGCTATGAGCAGGGGCAGGGTGTGGAGCAGAACTGGGAAACAGCTGTCCACTGGTATCGCAGGGCGGCGGAGGGGGGCAGCGGACAGGCCATGGGCAACCTGGCCTGGTGCTATGAGAACGGAAAGGGCGTGGAGCCCAGCCAGAAGGAGGCCGCCCGCTGGTACCGGCGGGGGGCGGAGGCCGGAGACGTGCGCGCCATGGTCTGCTGCGCGTACTGCTGCGAGTGCGGGGAGGGGGCGGCTACGGACCTGGAACAGGCGCTGCTCTGGTACCGCCGGGCGGCGGAGCGGGGCTATCCGGAGGCCATGTACCACATGGGCCTCTGCTATGAAAACGGCGTCGGGACGCAGCGGGACCCGGCCCAGGCCGCCGGTTGGTACCGGAAGGGCGCGGAGGCCGGAAACCGCCGGTGTATGTGCTGCTACGGTCTGAAGCTTCTGGAGGGCGGCGGCGTCAAACAGAATCAGCGGCAGGGGGTGAGCTGGCTCCGGAAGGCCGCGAAGGAGGGCGACGCCCACGCCATGTACGCCCTGGGCTGGTGCTGTATGGACGGCAGGGGCGTGAAGGCAGACGAGGGAAAGGCGGCGGAGTGGTTCCGAAAAGCCGCCGGACTGGGCGACCCCCACGCCATGTGCTGCCTGGGCTGGTGCTATGAGCGGGGCTGCGGCGTCCCCCAGAGCTGGGAAGAGGCCGCGCAGTGGTACCGGAAGGCCGCCGGCGGGGGAGACTGCCAGGCTATGGGCAATCTGGCCTGGTGCTATGAGCACGGCGAGGGCGTCCCGCTGGACAAAAAAGAGGCCGCTGAATGGTACCGGAAAGGGGCCGAGGCCGGGGACGAGCGCTCTCAGAAGTGCTGGAAGCGGATTCAGACCGCGCACAAAAGGCGGAAAAAAACGGGAGAGTAAACGAATATTGACAAAAAAGAGAGGCCGTGCTATCCTGTAGAGGACGAAGGCTTTGCCGCGAAATGAGGTGTGCCATGAAAAACAAGATATTTGATATTTTGTTCTTCTTCTATACCTTGCTTCTGTTGTCCACCGCCGTCTTTTACTGCATTGCAAACTTTGGAAAGGGTCTTCCGAGGCTTTACGGTTTTGTCATGCTCCTTCTGTGTATCGGGCACTGCTTCAGCCGGTTTCAATTGTGGCGTATGCCGCTGGCTGTGCCCCCCTCCGTCCTTCCGCAGCTTCCGGCCCTGTTTCTCTATCTCAACTCCGGAGGCGTCAGATTTGACTGGGGGCTGGACGGGGGCTACTACCGCATCTCCTGGGCGCAGGGCGTGGCGGTTCACGGCGTGCTGCTCCTGGCCGGGCTGCTGCTGATGTACTGCGGTTTCCGGTTTTTACTCAGCCAAGAGGACGAAAACGGACCTCCAGCATAGACTGGGGGTCCGTTTTTGCCTTCTTCTTTGAGAGAGACGCCGGACGCCGCCTTCCCCCGCAAGGGGAGAGGCTGTAGGGACGCACATTGTGCGCCCGCCGCCGGGAGCGTTCCCCCCAAAAAAGCCTTCCCCCCGCAGGGGGGAAGGTGGCACGGCCGAAGGCCGTGACGGATGAGGGGGCAAACGTATGTGTAGGGCGCAACGACCCGGCGCGCCTGCTATTTCGGAATCCCCCCGCCGCCTTCGGCGGCACCCCCCTTTCACAAGGGGGGCAGACGGCGGTCGGTCCGCGGGCGGCCACAGGCCGCCCCTACGGCAACGGACGTTGTGCGCTCCAAAGCCTCCCCCTTCGGGGGAGGTGCCGAGCGAAGCGAGGCGGAAGGGGTAAAAACAATGGGGGAGACGCCGGGCGCGAAGCGGAAGGGACAGGCGTGGGGTTTCTTTACTTTTCTCATGCGGACTGGTACAATAGAGGGACAATACATCCGCAAGCGAGGAGAGTTCTATGAAAGCGAAAACCGTATTTTTCTGTACGGAGTGTGGAAATGAGACGCCCAAGTGGCAGGGGCAGTGTCCCGCCTGCGGGGCCTGGAACACCATGGTGGAGCGCCCGGCGGAGAAAGCGCCCAAGAAATCCCCGGCGGCAGGGCGGGGGAGCGCGCTGGGCGTGGCGGTCAATCGGCCGAAGACCATGGCGGAGGTGGAGACCACCGACGAGCTGCGTTTTCCCACCGGGATGGGGGAGCTTGACCGGGTGCTGGGCGGGGGAGCCGTGCGGGGCTCTCTGGTGCTGGTGGGCGGCGCGCCGGGAATCGGAAAGTCCACGCTGATGCTGCAAATCTGCGACCACCTGTGCCGGACGGCCAAGGTGCTCTACGTCTCCGGGGAGGAGTCCGAACGGCAGATTAAGCTCCGGGCGGAGCGCCTGAACGTGAAAGGGGAGGGGCTGAGCCTCCTGTCCGAGACCAATTTGGAGAACGTCATCGACGCCGTCCACACCGCCGCCCCCGACGTGCTCATTGTGGACTCCATCCAGACGCTGTACCACGGGGACATCACCGCCGCCCCCGGCAGCGTCAGCCAGGTGAAGGAGTGTACCATGGCCCTTATGCAGCTTGCGAAAGGGGAGGGGCTGACCATCTTTGTCATTGGACATGTGAACAAAGAGGGCTCCATCGCCGGACCCAAGGTGCTGGAACACATGGTGGACTGCGTGCTCTACTTTGAAGGGGAGCGCCACATGGCCTATCGGATTCTCCGGGCGGCCAAGAACCGCTTCGGCGCCACCAATGAGATCGGCGTGTTCGAGATGGAGGACGCCGGCCTGGCGGAGGTGCCCAACCCCTCGGAGGCCATGCTGGCCGGCCGGCCGGAGAACGCCCCCGGTACCTGCGTCACCTGCGTCATGGAGGGCGTGCGGCCAGTGCTGGCGGAAATTCAGGCCCTGGTGGTGCCCAGCGCCTTCGGCAATCCCAGAAGAATGAGCAACGGCTTCGACTATAACCGGGGGGTTTTGCTGCTGGCGGTGCTGGAGAAGCGGGGCGGGCTGCTGCTTGGAAACTGCGACGCCTATTTAAACGTCATCGGCGGCCTGTCCCTGGACGAGCCCGCCGCCGATCTGGCCGCCGTGCTGGCCCTGGCCTCCAGCTTCCGGGACCGGCCCGTGCCCGCCGACCTCACCGCCATCGGAGAGGTTGGCCTCACCGGCGAGCTGCGCTCCGTCAGCGCCCTGGGCCAGCGCCTGTCCGAAGTGCGGCGGCTGGGCTTTACAAAATGCCTGATTCCAAAACGTACACAGGGAAAGCTCCAGGTCCCGGAGGGTCTGACGCTTATCCGGGTCGGCAACATTCGTGAGGCCCTGGCCGCCCTGCTTTGACGCCGGTATAACGGGAAAACACTGTGATTTAATGAAGAATATGGGGCGCGCGGCGCCCGCTGTCCTTGCAGAGACGCGGACGCGCCGCAACCCCTGATATAAAAACAAATTGTATATACAGAAAACAGACATGACAAAACAACAGGGAAGGAGAAGAGCCGTCCAGAAAATCCCCCCGCGCTTAGGTCAACAAAATAAAAATTTTGTTGACCTGAGAGGAGGCAAAACTGCCTCCCTCCGGGGCTCCGGCGGGTTTTGGTCCCCGCCGTCTGGACAGCGTTTCAGGCAGCCATGACAGATTATCGTTTGGAAGCGCCGCCGCTTCTGCGGGATTTTCTTGTGTATCACGAGACCATTCAGGGCCACTCCCGCAGGACTGTGGACGAATATTTTCTGGACCTGCGGAATTTTTTCCGCTTTCTGAAGCTGGACCGCGGCCGCGTGCCCAGGGACACGCCGCTGGACCAGGTCGGCATTGACGACGTGGATTTGGACCTGGTCCGGTCCGTGACCCTCAGCGACGTATACGCCTATATGAATTACCTGTCCCGCGACCGGGTTGTTCATCCCAACAGCCCGGACGCCCGCACGGGCCTGTCCGCCGCGGCGCGGGCCAGAAAAGCCGCCGCCATCCGGTCTTTTTACAAATATCTCTCCGGCAAGGCGAAGCTGCTGGAAGAAAACCCTATGCAGAACCTGGACGCCCCACACCTGCGGAAAAATCTGCCCCACTATCTGAATTTGGAGGAGAGCGTCAGCCTTCTGGACCATGTGGACGGGGCCAATCAGGCCAGGGACTACTGCATTCTGACCCTCTTTCTGAACTGCGGCCTGCGCATCTCCGAGCTCATCGGCCTGAACGTGGCCGACGTGCGGGACGGCCAGCTCCGGGTGCTGGGCAAGGGCGGCAAGGAGCGTATGCTCTTTCTCAACGAGGCCTGCCAGAGCGCCCTGGAGGACTGGCTGACCCAGCGGAGTATGCTCACCCTGACGGACCAGAACGCCCTGTTTGTCACCCTTCAGAACCGGCGGAGAATCTCCCGCGCCGCCGTCCACAAGCTGGTCAAAAAGCACCTGGCCGCCGCCGGCCTGGATACCGCCCAGTACTCCGCTCACAAGCTGCGCCACACGGCGGCCACCCTCATGCTCCAGAACGGCGTGGACGTGCGCACCCTTCAGGAGGTGCTGGGCCACGACCATCTGAACACCACCCAGATCTACACCCACGTGGACAGCGAGGACCTGCGGATTGCCGCGCGGGCCAATCCCCTCAGCGGCGTAAAAAAAAGAGGGAAGCCGGAGCCTCCCTCTTCTTCTGACGCTGAGTCTTAAAAGCGCTGGAACGCAATGCCCTTCTTGGCCTCGATGGCCCCCGGCACAATGGCGCAGAAGGAACCGCCCACAATCAGCACAATGCCCACCAGCATATTGAAGGGAATCTCCTCCCCGTGGAGGGCCCAGGCCAGCACAGGCGACAGGGCGGGCTTGAAGAAATACACCAGGGAGACAATGCTGGCCGGCTGGTACTCCATGGCCATAAAATAGGCGCAGAAGCCGATTCCCGCCACACCGGCGGAGACATACAGCACCACCGGCAGATTTTCCAGGGTATAGCCGGAAATCAGGGGGACGTTGGCAAAGGCGGGCAGACCGGCGCTGAGAATGGCCTCCGCCACCGCCGGAATGTGGGTCACGCCGATGAAGGCCAGGATAATCAGGCTGCCAAACAGAAAGCCGAAGCACGTCACCACCGGACCGCCGAATTTGGCCACCTTCTTCTTCCCCATCACGCCGTAGATGGCGAACAGAATGGTGGCGGCCAGCGTCAGCGCCACGCCGGTCATGTTCAGCCGGGTCTCCCAGGGGGCGATGATGGCGATGGTCCCCGCCACCTCCAGCACCAGGGCGGCGATGTGCCGTCCCCGTATGGGCTCCCCCAGAAACAAAAAGGCCAGGAAGGTGACGAACACCGGGTTGCAGCTGAACAGCACCGCCACCACCCCGGAGTCGGTGTAGTTTACCGAGAGCTGGTAAATGGGCATACACAGGGCAATGCCCACCAGACCCAGCAGGGCGAAATAGCTCAGGTCCCGCCCGCTCACCGACAGGCCACGCTTCTTCAGCGCCCGCCAGGCCAGGGGTGTCAGAAACAAAAATCCAATAAAAAACCGCGCAAAGGTGAGCTGGACGGAGTTGACCTCCCCGGCAATGTATTTGAGCGCCACCTCAAATGTGCCGAACATGAGGGTTGCAATGGCAATAAATATGTACCCGCGATTCATGGTTCTCTCTCCTCTCTTTTTCGTGCTGCTGTTTTGGACCCTTCCGCCATTTTTACCCCTTCCGCCTCGCTGCGCTCGGCACCTCCCCCAAGGGGGGAGGCTTTGGAGCGCGTGTAACGTCCGCCGCCGTAGGGGCGGGTCCAAGACCCGCCCGTCCCCCCTGAAAAGGGGGACCCAAAGGCGGCGGGGGACTGCGAAACGGCGGACACGCCGGGGCCGCCGCGCCCCACGCCCACGATCGCCCCCTCATCCGGCCCTTCGGGCCACCTTCCCCCCGGTGGGAGGAAGGCTTTGGAGCGGCGGCGGACGTTGTTGTCGTAGGGGCGGCCTGTGGCCGCCCGCCCCCTTTTGAAAGGGGGTGCCGCCGAAGGCGGCGGGGGATTGCGTTGACTGAAAATATTTCGATTACCGGGAGCCCCCTTTCACAAGGGGGCCGTAAGGACTGGAGCGTGCCAAAGGATCCGCCCCCCTTGTACCCAGAAGGCGGCGGGGGATTGTAAAACGGCGGGCGCACAATGTGCGCCCCTACGGCTCCAGCATAGCCTGGAACTCCTCCTCGGACAGTACGGGGACTCCCAGCTCCTGCGCCTTCCGCAGCTTGGAGCCCGCCGCCTCCCCTGCCACCACATAGGTGGTCTTCTTAGACACGGAGGAGGCGGCTTTTCCTCCCCGCGCCTCAATGAGGGCGGCGGCCTGGTCTCTGGTGAAGCGCGTCAGAGCCCCGGTGAGGACGAAGGTCATCCCGGCGAAGCGCTGGTCGCTCCCCTGCTCTGCGGCGGTCATGTTCACCCCGGCCTCTCTCAGGCGGGCAATCAGGTGCTGGCTCTGGGGGCTGGCAAACCACTCCAGAATATACTGGGCGGTAATGCCGCCCACGTCGTCCACGGCGGTGAGCTCCTCCAGGGAGGCGCGCTGGAGGGCGTCCAGGGTGCGGAACCGGGCAGCCAGAATTTTTCCCGCCTTCTGCCCCACCTGCCGGATTCCGAAGGCGTACAGCAGCCGGGACAGGTCCTGCGCCTTGGAGCGCTCGATGGCGGCAATCAGATTCTGGGCGGACTTTTTGCCCATGCGCTCCAGCTGGGCCACCTCCTCCGCCTTCAGGAAATACAGGTCTCCGGGGGTCTTGACCAGGCCGGCGTTCACCAGATTTTCCATCACCGCAATGCCCAGGCCCTCGATGTCCATGGCGTCCCGGCTGGCGAAGTGGGCCAGGTTCCGCAGCAGCTGGGCGGGGCACTCGGCGCCGGTGCAGCGGATGTGGGCCCCATCCGCGTCCCGCTCCACAGGGGCGCCGCACACGGGACATTTTTCCGGGAACAGATAGGGAACGGCGTCCTCCGGCCGCTTCTCCATGACCACGGACAGAATCTCCGGGATAATCTCCCCCGCTTTGCGCACCAGCACCGTGTCGCCGACGCGCACGTCCTTCTCGGCGATAAAATCCTGGTTGTGGAGGGTGGCGTTGGTGACGGTGGTCCCCGCCAGGCGCACCGGCTCCAGCACGGCCTTGGGGGTGAGCACCCCTGTGCGGCCCACCTGGATGACAATGTCCAGCACCCTGGAGGGCTTGACCTCCGGGGGGTATTTGTAGGCCGCCGCCCAGCGGGGGAATTTTGCCGTACTGCCCAAAATCTCCCGCTGGCTCAGGCTGTTGACCTTGATGACCGCCCCGTCGATGTCGAAGGGGAAGCGCTCCCGGTTCTCGCCGATGTCCGCCACATGGGCCACAGCCTCCTCAATCCCGGCGGCGGACCAGTGGGGAATCACCTTAAATCCCTTTTTTTGCAGATAGTCCAGGGTCTCCAGGTGCGTCTGGAAGGTCTCCCCCTCCGCCCACTGGATGTTGAACACCGCAATGGCCAGCCGCCGCTGGGCGGCAATTTTCGGGTCCAGCTGCCGCAGGGAGCCGGCGGCGGCGTTCCGGGGATTGGCAAAGAGGGCCTCTCCCCGCCTCTCCCGCTCCTCGTTGAGGGCGTGGAACACCCGCTTGGGCATATAGACCTCCCCCCGGACGATAAGCTGGCCCGGCGCGTCGGGAATCCGCAGGGGGATGGACTTCACTGTGCGCAGATTTTCCGTCACATCCTCCCCCACCTGGCCGTCTCCCCGGGTGGCTCCCCGGACAAACAGGCCGTCCTGGTACTCCAGGGCCACGGACAGGCCGTCCACCTTGGGCTCCACGTCATAGCTGGCCTCCGGGACCGCGCTGTGCACCCGCTGGCCGAACTGGCGCAGCTCGTCGTAGTCGAACACATCCTGGAGGGACTCCAGGGGGACCTTGTGGACCACCTGGGCAAAAGACTCCAGGGCCTGGCCCCCCACCCGCTGGGTGGGGGAGTCGGGGGTGATGAGCTCCGGGTGCGCCCCCTCCAGCTCCTCCAGACGGCGGAGCTTGTGGGCATAGTCGTAGTCGGACATGGTTGGGTTGTCCAGCACATAGTACGCGTAGTTGGCCTGCTCCAGCTCCCGGCGAAGGGCCTGGATCTCCTGTTGAATGTCCATGAACGTTCCTCCTGGATCTTTTGTAAGGGCGCGCACTGCGCGCCCGCAGGTCGGCGGGAGGGGCAAGCCCCTCCCCTACCGGGTTCAGGCTAGAAGCCCGCATTCTGTAAAAAGACCTGGGGCGTCTGCCCCACGATGACCGTCTCGGCGATGGGCACGCGGGTGCGGCACACCGCCTCCGCCGTCCCGCCGGGGAGCAGCAGCGTCAGGGGAATGGACAGGTCCAGGTCAATTTTGTGCAGGGTCTGGTTGACCCCGGCGGAGGAGAATTCGCTGTGAAACTCCCCCTCCACCGTGCCCACCGCCATGGCGTGGACCTTCAGGGTGGGACCCAGTCCCCAAATCAGGTCAAAATCCAGCAGGCTGCCCAAGGGAATCCGAATCTGAGATACGTCCACCCCGCTCAGCGCCTCCAGGGCCACGGCCATCAGCTCCGCCCGAAGGCGGTTCAGGGCGGCGGTGTCGGTGGTCAGCGCCGTAATCTCCCCCGCCCCGTCCCGCTGAATGGAAATAAAATCGGCGTAGGAGACGCCCTCCTCCCCCAGGCGCTCCAGAATGGCGTGCTCCACAATGGCGGACATCTGGTTCTGCACCTGCGCCTGGGCCGCAGCCTCCACAATGGGCCGGAGACGGGCCTCCAGAAAGCCTGTCAGCAGGAAGAACACCAGCAGGCCCGCCGCCAGGGTAAGCAGCCAGCCTCCCCTCCCCCGCCGGTTCCGCCAGCGCCGCCGGAATTCTCTGCGAATATCCATGCCCCTCCCCCCTGTCGGGAGAGTATATGCGCAGATGGGCCTGGACGATACGGCGAAGCCTTTCCCCCCCGCAGGGGGGAAGGCGGCGCGAAGCGCCGGATGAGGGGGGCGGACGTCTGCGTGGGGCGCGGCGGCCCGGCGCGCCGTCATTTTGGAATCCCCCCGGCCCTTGTGCGCCCGCCGTGTAGGGCGCGACGACCCGGCGCGCCGTCATTTTGGAAGGGGTTTAACCGGCGACCCGGCGCGCCCGTTTTTTACCGCAGCAGTTCCTCCACCGCCAGCAGAACGCCCAGGCGGCCGGACTCGAAGGTCAATCCGCCCTGGAGGTAGACGGTGTAGGGCTCCCGCATGGGGGCGTCGGCGGACAGCTCGATGGAGGCTCCCTGGATAAAGGCCCCCGCCGCCATAATCACCGGGCAGTCGTAGCCGGGCATGTCCCAGGGCTCCGGAGTGACGTAGGAGTCCACCGGCGCGCCGAACTGAATCCCCCTGCAAAATTTCTTCAGGGCCTCCGGCTCCCGCATATGGATCATTTGAATGATGTCATGGCGGATTTGGCTGGAGCGGGGCTCAGTCTCATAGCCCAGCAGCTCCATGACCTTGGCGGCAAATACGGCGGTCTTCAGGGCCTGGGCCACCGTGTGGGGGGCCAGGAACAGCCCCTGGTACAGCAGGCGGTTCTGCCCCAGGGTGGAGCCGCACTCCGCCCCAATGCCGGGGACGGTGAGGCGCATTGCCGCTCCCTCCACCAGGTCCCGCCGCCCGGCGATATAGCCGCCGGTGGGGGCCAGGCCGCCGCCGGGATTTTTAATCAGGGAGCCCACGCACAGGTCGGCCCCCACATGGGTGGGCTCCAGGGTCTCCACAAACTCCCCGTAGCAGTTGTCCACCAGGATGGCGGCCTTGGGGTTGGCGGCCCGGATGACCCGGCACATCTCCCCAATCTCCGCCACCGACAGGGAGGCGCGGGTGGAGTATCCCTTGGAGCGCTGGATGAGCACCGCCTTCACCCTGGGGCCGGCGGCGGCCAGGGCCATGCCCTCCAGGTCGGGCTTGTTGTCCCGCAGCTCCACCTGCCGGTACTCGATTCCATAGTCCTTCAGGGACCCGCGGCCCTTGTCCACCGCCCCGATGACGCCGAGCAGCGTATCATAGGGGGCTCCCACAGCGGAGACAAGCACGTCCCCGGCCTTCAGGCAGCCGTACAGAGCGGCGGCGATGGCGTGGGTGCCGTTAACAAACTGAATCCGCACCAGGGCAGCCTCTGTGCCGAAAATCTGGGCGTAAATCTCGTCCAGCTTGTCCCGGCCCAGGTCGTCGTAGCCGTAGCCGGTGGTCCCGGCGAAGTACCCCTCCGCCACACGGTGGGTCTGGAAGGCCTCCAGCACCCGCGCCGTGTTCTCCTGGGCCGCGGCGTCAATGCGGGCAAACTGTTCCGTTAACTCCTCCTGCGCCTGCCGGCCCAGGGCTTTTACACGTTCGCTGATTTGTAAACTCATAATTTTGGTTACTTCCTCTTATTTTTTGTTTTCCGGGGGATGGGAATGCGCTCCCCCACCCGGCTTCGCCGGGAGCCCCCTCAGAGAGGGGGCCTTTGCGGCGGGGCAAGCTTCCGCCCCACAAAAGCCTTCCTTGTAGGGCGGGGGCTTGCCCCCACCGCCAAAGAGAGAGAGGGAACGCCGAAGGCGGTGGAGGGAGGACACAGCTCCCCCACCCGGCTTCGCCGGGAGCCCCCTCAAAGAGGGGGCCTTTGCGGTGGGGAAAGCGTCCACGCGACAAAGGCTCCCTCTTAGAGGGAGGTGTCACGGCAAAGCCGTGACGGAGGGAGAATGCAGGAGCCCCCTCAAAGAGGAGGCCTTTGCGGCGGGGAAAGCCCCCGCCCTACAAAGCCTCCCTCTTAGAGGGAGGTGTCACGGCGAAGCCGTGACGGAGGGAGAATACAGGAGCCCTCTCAAAGAGGGGGCCTTTTCGGCTGGGCAAGCTTCCGCCCCTCAAAGCCTCCCTCGTAGGGCGGGGGCTTGCCCCCGCCGCCAAACCTCCCCCGTAGAGGGAAGTTAAGGCAGCTCTCTCTGGAGAAAGGCGGAGACCAGGTCTATGCAGGCCTGCACGTCCGCCAGGCTGACCATCTCTGTGGGGGTGTGGATATACCGGCAGGGGATGGACACGCCGCCGGTTTTCACCCCGGCGCGGCTGACCTGGATGACCCCGGCGTCGGTGCCCCCCTCCCGGAGGATGTCCTGCTGCACCGGAATGCCGCGCTCCGCGGCGGTCTGCTCCAGAAGCTTCACCATCTCCGGATGGCAGATGACGGAGTGGTCCATGCGCTTGATGGCCGCGCCCTTGCCCAGGCGCGCGGTGCCGCAGCGCTCTGTGCCGGGGGTGTCGTCCACGTCCGTCACGTCCACCGCCAGGGCATAGCTGGGCTCCGCCGACCAGGCGGCGGTCTTCGCCCCCCGCAGGCCCACCTCCTCCTGGACGGAGAAGACAAAGTACAGGTCGTTGGGGTGGTCCTCCGGCAGACTGGCCAGCACCTGAAGCAGCGCCGCGCAGGAGACCCGGTTGTCCAGACCGGGAGAGACCACCGTCTCCCCCAGGGAACAGAAGGGGGCGGAGAAGACGGCGGCGTCGCCGGGCTGAACCAGGCGGAGGGCCTCTTCCCTATCCCGGACGCCGGCGTCCACATAGCACCCGTCCAGCTTCAGCTTCTCAAACCCGGCCTTCTCCTCCTTCACAAGGACGCCCCGCACGCCGTTCCGGAAGCGCACGGGGGTGTACAGGCTCTCCTGGGGAGACACGCCGCCCAGCTTGCCCACCCGCAGGAAGCCGTTGTCCTCTATGTGGGTGACAAGAAACCCGATGGTGTCCATGTGGGCGCACAGCATGACCCGCGGACCGGGCCCCGGCTTGTGGATGGTCAGGTTGCCCATCACATCCACAGAGACCTCCCCCCCATAGGGGGCCGCCAGGCGCATAATGGCCTCCCGGACCTCCCCCTCGTCCCCGGAGGGACCGTGGGCGGCGGTCAAACGTTCAATGAAATCCGATAATTTCGTAACATCCATTTGGAACTTGCTCCTTTTTGGTTTCTTCAAGCTGTAGGGGCGCACATTGTGCGCCCACTGTTTTGCAATCCCCCGCCGCCTTTCACGAGGTGGGCGGACGGCAGTTGGTCCGCGGACGGCCGCAAGGGCCGCCCCTACGAAAACAACGGACGTGTGTGTAGGGCGCGACGACCCCGGCGCGCCCGCCGCCTCAGAATCCCCCGCCGCCTTTCATGAGAGGGGACGGACGGCAGTTGGTCCGCGGGCGGCCGCAAGGGCCGCCCCTACGCAAACAACGGACGTGTGTGTAGGGCGCGACGACCCCGGCGCACCCGCCGTCTCGGAATTCCCCGCCGCCTTTCACGAGAGGGGACGGACGGCGGTTGGTCCGCGGGCGGCCGCAAGGGCCGCCCCTACGCAAACAACGGACGTGTGTAGGGCGCGACGACCCGGCGCGCCCGCCGTCAAGGGGTTAAACCGGCGGTCAGAGGGATTCCGCCGTCTTCTGGATAAACAGGCGGGCCAGCGCCAGCATATTTTGGAAGTCGGCCAGGCTGCCCACGCTGGCAGGGGCGTGGAGATAGCGCACGGGGGCGGACAGTCCCGCCACCCGCACGCCGGATTTGGTGCGCTGGAGGGCGCGGGCGTCTGTGCCGCCGGAGATGAACTGTTTCATCTGCCAGGGAATGCGGTGTTCCTGGGCCAGGCGGCGCAGGGTCTCAAAGAGAGCGCGGTCGTAAATGCTGCTGCCGTCCACATAGGAGAGGACGGGCCCCATGCCGGGGGCGCACACCCGGCGCGCGCCCGCAATGCCGGGCAGGTCGGCGGCGGTGGTGGTCTCCAGCACCAGGGCAATCTCCGGCATGACGGAGAAGGCCGCGCCGAAGACGCCCCGTGTGCCCGTCTCCTCCTGGGCGGTAAAGGCGAAGGTGACGTCCATGGGCAGCTCCTCCCGGAGCAGCTCCAGCAGCACGGCGCAGCCAATCCGGTCGTCGATGGCCTTGGCCTTCAAAAAGCCGCCGCCCAGCTCCTCCGGTGGTCCCACAAAGGACCCGTAGGTCCCCAGGGGAACTTTTTTCAGGGCCTCCTCCCTGCCGGACGCCCCGATGTCGATATACAGGGCGCTGGTCTTGGGGACCTTCTTCCGCTCCTCGGCGGACAGCAGATGGATGGCCTTCATGCCGATGACCCCAGGCACGCGGTCCGGGCCCAGCTCCACCGGCTTCCCCAGGGCCACCCGCCGGTCCACGCCGCCCACAAAGTCAAATTTTAAAAAGCCGCTGTCCGTCGCACGGGTGACAATCAGACCCACCTCGTCCATATGGGCGCACAGGAGCAGCTTGTTTTCCGCCGGTTTTCTTCCCTGCTTGCGGACAATCAGATTGCCCAGCGGGTCTGTCCGGAGCTGGCAGGCATAGGGCTGGGCCTGGCTGCGGAGAAAGTCCCGCACCGCGTCCTCGTCTCCGGACACCCCGTTGAGGGCGCACAGGGTCTTCAGCGTGTCAATCAGTCTCTCGCTCACAGGCTGTCCGCCTCCTCTCCGATTCCCCGCACAAAGGCGTCCAGCAGCCGGGCGGCGTTCTCCAGGTCGCCGGTGTGGACCGTCTCAATGGGGGTGTGCATATACCGCAGCGGGACGGACAGCACCGCCGTGGCGATTCCCTCCCGGACAATCTGTATGGGCCAGCCGTTGGTGCCGGAATTGCCGGCCATGACCTCGTACTGCACCGGCATGTCCAGAGCCTGGGCCGTGCGCTCCAGCCGCCGGGCCATCCACTTTGTACAGTTGGGGCCCAGGCCGATGACCGGCCCCTTCCCCAGGGGGAACGTCTCGTCCCTGGGGGCGTCCGGGGAGTCCCCGTGGGTCACGTCCACCGCCACGCAGAAGTCCGGGGCGATGGAAAAGGCCGCCGTCTTGGCCCCCACGCTGTAGGTCTCCTCCTGGGTGCTGCCCAGGAAGTACAAATCCACGTCCAGTTCCGCGTCCCGCAGGCGCTCCGCCGCGTCCAGCAGCACCGCAAAGCAGGAGCGGTCGTCCAGGGCCTTGCCGCACAGCAGCCTCTCCCCCAGAGGGGCGCAGCCCGCCCGGTAGACGGCGGGGGTGCCCACAGGAACCCGGCGCAGGGCCTCCTCCTGGGAGAGGCCCACGTCCAGATACAGCTCCTCCATGGGGATGGCCTTGTCCATATCCGAACGGCTCTGGATGTGGGGCGGCAGACAGGCCGCCACGCCGTACAGGGGCGGGTCTGTGAGCAGAACCAGCTCCCGGTCGGGAAGCATTCGGGGGTCCACGCCGCCCAGGGGCGCAAAGCGGAGAAAGCCGTCCGCGTGGCCGGTGACAAGAAAGCCGATCTCGTCCAGATGGGCGTCCAGCAGCAGCTTCTTCGCCCCCGCCTTCCCGCAGCGGCGCACCCCGATTACGCTGCCCATGGGGTCAATCCAAGCCTCGTCCGCCAGCGGACGGAGCAGCTCCAGCGCCGCATGGGCCGCGGGGGCCTCAAATCCGCTGGGCGCCGGAACTGCACACAGGGCTTTTAACGTCTCTGAATAGTTCAAAACAACATTCCTTTCTTCTCTTTCGTATGCGTAAGGCGCGGCCGCCAAAGCCTTCCCCCACAGGGTGGGAGGCGGCGCAAAGCGCCGGATGAGGGGGCGGCAAATGATTGAAACCCGCTTGGTTCACGGGCGGCCACAGGCCGCCCCTACGGCAGCAACGGACGTTACCTGTCCCTGTAGGGGCGCACATTGTGCGCCCGCCGGACGGGGCAAACGTATGCGTGGGGCGCGGCGGCCCGGCGCCCCCTTTCAAAAGGGGGCGAATGGCGGACATATCCGTGGGGCGCGCCTCTGGATTACAGCTCCTGCACGAGCTGTTTAAAGACTCTGCCCCGCTCCATAAAGTTTTTGAAGCGGTCGAAGGCGGCGCAGGCGGGGGACAGCACCACCACGTCGCCCGGCTGGGCGGCGGCCTTTGCCTCTTTCACAGCGCCGGCCAAATCCCCGGCCATGAGGATTTTGGGGCAGTTGGGAGCGTAGTTGGGGGCGGCCTCCACCGCCTGGCGGATGGCGGGGGAGGTATCTCCGGTGAGAATCAGGGTTTTGACGTGGTCGGCAATTTCCAGGCCGAGCTGCGTAAAGGGAATTCCCTTGTCGTATCCGCCGGCAATGAGAATGATTTTTTGCGGGAAGGACTCCAGACAGGCGGTGGTGCGGGTGGGGCTGGTGCCGATGGAGTCGTTGTACCAGCGCACGCCGTCCAGTTCCCGGACGAACTCAATGCGGTGCTCCACGCCTTTGAAGCGCCTTGCCACCGCCCGGATACAGCTGTCCGGAACCACGCCGTCCACGGCGGCGATGGCGGCCATATAGTTTTCAATGTTGTGGACGCCGGGGAGCTGAATCAGCTCCAGGGGGAGCACCTCCCGGCTCTCCTCCCGGTTGGTCAGCCAGATGGCCCCGTCCCGGAGATAGACGCCCTCCTTCAGGCGCTCCTTCCGGCTGAACCAGGTGACGGGGCAGACGGCCTCCGCCGCCATCGCCCGCGTGCCGGGGCTGTCATAGTTGAGCACCAGCCGGTCGCCGGGGTTCTGGTGGAGGAAGATGTTCTTTTTCGCTCTGGTATACTCCTCCATGGTGTGGTGGTAGTCCAGGTGGTTGGGACTCAGATTGGTGACGACGGCGGTCTGGGGGCTCTGCTCCATGGTCATCAGCTGGAAGGAGGACAGCTCCAGCACGGCATAGTCCTCCTCCACCATGTCGGGCACGTCGGGGAGAAGGGGCTTGCCGATGTTCCCCCCCACGTAGACGTTTTTCCCGGCCTCCTTCAGGCACTCGGCAATGATGGTTGTGGTGGTGGTCTTGCCGTCGCTGCCGGTGACGCCCACAAGATGGCTGGGGCAGGTCTGGAAAAACACCTCCATCTCAGAGCTGAGCAGCGCGCCGTTCTGCACCGCCTGCTGGAGCTCCGGGGTGTTGGGGCTCAGGCCGGGGGTGCGGAAAATCACCGCCTCGTTCAGGTCCTGAAGGTAGTTCTCCCCCAAAATCAGCCGGGCTCCAAGGCTCTCCAGCTCCTGGGCCTGCTCGGCCACGCGCCGGCGGTCCGCCTTGTCCCGGACCGTCACCTCTACTCCGGCCCGCAGCAGCATTTTAATCAGCGGCACGTTGCTTACTCCCATGCCGATGACCGTCACAGGCCGGCCGCTGAGCTCCGATAAATACGCTTGAATGGTGGACATGCCGTCCCCCTCCTTCCATAGGGTTCCCTGGGTTTCTGCTGTGTATCTTACCATAGCAAAACGAAAAATTCAATCGCCGTCTGAGCCTTCCCACCGCCGGACGGGACCAAACCGGCGGACGTATCCGTGGGGCGCGGCGCCCCCGGCGCGCCCGCCAAAGCCTTCCCCCCACAGAGGGGAAGGCGGCGCAAAGCGCCGGATGAGGGGGCAAACGTATGCGTGGGGCGCAGCGACCCCGGCGCGCCCGCCAAAGCCTTCCCCCCACAGGGGGAAGGCGGCGCGAAGCGCCGGATGAGGGGACAAACGTATGCGTGGGGCGCAGCGCCCCCGGCGCGCCCGCCGGTTTGGAATCCCCCCGCTCCCTTCGTTTCACAAGGGGGGCGGGCGGGTCTTGGACCCGCCCCTACAGAAACGGACGTTGGGTGCTCCAAAGCCCCCCACCTTGGGGGGGAGGCGCCGGGCAAAGTGAGGCGGAATGGGGTAAAAACAGCGGCCGTATGCGGGAAATTTTTGCGAAATTTGATTTGCCCGGAAAAAGGGGTTGTCAGATGGGCTGGAAACAGTTAAAATAGGCTTTACCACTTGTTTAGAGAGAAGAGGGAACGACATGAATCGGACGCTGGAACACATTCTGTCAAAGGTCCAGAAACCGGCCCGCTACACGGGCGGGGAATACAACGACGTGGTGAAGGACCGCAGGACGGTGGACGTCCGGTACGCCCTTTGCTTCCCGGACACCTATGAGATCGGCATGTCGAATTTAGGCTGCCGGATTCTGTACGGCCTGATGAACCAGCAGGAGGGCGTGTGGTGCGAGCGCTGCTACGCCCCCTGGGGGGACATGGAGGAGGAAATGCGCCGGGAGGGTCTGCTGCTTTACGGTCTGGAGAGCGGGGACCCCATTTCTGACTTTGACATCATCGGCTTCTCCCTGGGGTATGAGATGGCCTACTCCAACGTGCTGAACATGCTGGACCTGGCCGGCCTGCCCCTGCGGTCGGAGGAGCGGACGGAGCTGTCCCCCCTGGTTGTGGCGGGGGGAACCTGCGCCTATAACCCGGAGCCTCTGGCCCCCTTTATCGACTTCTTCGTCCTGGGCGAGGGGGAGGACGTGACTCTGGAGTACATCCAGCTCTACCGCCAGGCCAAGGAGGAGTGCTGGTCCAAGGAGGAGTTCCTTCAGGAGGCCGCCCAGATTGAGGGCATTTACGTCCCCTCGTTTTACGAGCCCGTCTACAACGCCGACGGCACCCTGGCCGAAATGCGGGTAAAGGAGGGCTCCGGCGCCCGCGAGACGGTGCGCAAGCGCGTGGTGGAGGACATGGACCAGTCCTATTTCCCCGTAAAAACCATCATTCCCTCCACGGAGATTGTCCACGACCGGGTCATGCTGGAACTGTTTCGGGGCTGTATCCGGGGCTGCCGCTTCTGTCAGGCGGGGTACGTCTACCGCCCGGTGCGCAGCCGGAACCCCAAGCTGCTGGCCCAGTACGGCAAGGCCGCCTGCGAGGACTCCGGCTATCAGGAGATGACCCTCTCCTCCCTGTCCTCCACCGACTACCCCTGCCTGATGGAGCTGTGCGACGAGCTGCTGGACTACTGCGCCCCCAGGGACATCGGCCTGTCCCTGCCCTCCCTGCGGGCGGATACCTTCTCCATGAACCTGATGGAGCGCCTCCAGCGGGTGCGCAAGGGAGGGCTCACCTTCGCCCCGGAGGCGGGCACCCAGCGCCTGCGGGACGCCATCAACAAGAACCTGCGGGAAGAGGACCTGCTGCAATCCGTCCGCACGGCCTTCTCCGGCGGCTGGAGCGGCGTGAAGCTCTATTTCATGCTGGGCCTGCCCACCGAGACCGACGAGGACGTGCTGGGCATTGCCGACCTGGCCCGCAAGGTCTACTTCGCCTGGCGGGAGTGCTCCCCCAACAAGGCCAGAGGGGTCCGGATTACCGTGTCCACCTCCTGGTTCGTCCCAAAACCCCACACCGCCTTCCAGTGGGAGGCGCAGATCACCAGAGAGGAGTACCAGCGCCGGGTCAACCTTCTCCGGGACGCCCTGAAGCGGGACCGGTCCATCACCTACAACTGGCACGACCCGGAGACCAGCTATCTGGAGGCCGTCTTCTCCCGCGGGGACCGGCGGCTGGCCAACGTGCTGGAGTACGCCTGGCAGCACGGGGCCAAGATGGACTCCTGGAGCGAGTACTTTGATTTTCAGCGCTGGAAGGACGCCCTGGCCGCCTGCGGGGTGGACGGGGACTTCTATGCCCACCGGGAGCGGCCCAGAGACGAGGTCTTCCCCTGGTGCCGCATTGACCCCATGGTGACGCCCGCCTTCCTGTGGCGGGAGCGGGAGAAGTGCTACCAGTCCCAGACCACCCCGGACTGCCGCACCCAGTGCTCCGGCTGCGGAGCCAACCGACTGCTGAAGGGAGGGGTGTGCAATGGCTGACCGCCTGCTGTTTTCCAAAACCGGCCGGGCGAAATATATCTCCCATCTGGACCTTATGCGCACCTTCCAGCGGGCCTTCGCCCGCGCCGGAATCTCCATCAAACACACCGAGGGCTTCCACCGGCACCCCTTCGTGTCCATCGCCCTGCCCCTGTCCGTGGGCTACTCCAGCCAATGCGAAATTCTGGAGTTCGGCCTGCTGGGGGGCGCCTCCTATGAGGAGGTCCCCAGACGGCTGACCGCCGCCATGCCGGAGGGCATTGCCGTCCACCAGTGCTACCCCGCCCAGCGAAAGCTCAAGGAGCTGACGTATCTCAATTACATCATGAACTTCGAGTACTCCGAGGGCCGCCCCCAGGCGTCCGAGCCCGCTATGCTGGAGCTCCTCCGCCGGGACAGCCTGGTCATCCAGAAAAAGAGCAGCAAGGCCAAGAGCGGCTTTACCCAGGTGGACCTCATCCCCCTCATCCACAGCTTTAACCTGGACTGCCAGAGCGACACCCTCACCCTGGACGCCGTGGTCCAGGCGCAAAACCCCGGCCTCAACCCGGAGCTCATCCGCGCCGCCTTCTGTCAGGCTTACCCCGACCTGGTCCCCGATTTCGTCACCTTCCACCGCCGCGAGGTCCTGGACGCGGAGGGGAAACCCTTCCGGTGAGCGGGCGCACAATGTGCGCCCCTACAAGGACGGGCGCGCCGGGGCCGTCGTTTTTACCCCTTCCGCCTCGCTTCGCTCGGCACCTCCCCCGGAGGGGGAGGCTTTGGAGCGCGCGACGGCCGTTGTTTGCGTAGGGGCGGCCCTGGCGGCCGCCCGCCCCCCCTTGTGAAAGGGGGCGGGGGGATTCCGAGACGGCGGGCGCGCCGGGGCCGTCGCGCCCCACGCCCACGTTTG
>CALXGC010000111.1 GCA_944387755.1 uncultured Oscillospiraceae bacterium
CCGCCATAAAATTTTTTCATTTTAACTTATCATATCTATATGCTACCTACAAGGCCAGCGCCTTAGCCATCCGTGTTTCGTGAAACCGACGGAGTTTAAGCCATCACTACTTATCTTGAAAAGGGACTTCGTCCCCTCCGGGCTCAAACGCAGCGGTACGCCTCCTGGTGGACCTGAGAGAGGCGGATGGGAACGCCGGGGAAATTCATGGACAGGTACTGGACCAGCTTGGGGCAGACCACGTTTTCCGTGGCGTAGTGCCCCGCGTCCATCAAAGACAGTCCCAGCGCCTTGGCCTCCAGGAACTGGTCGTACTTCACATCGGAGGTGACAAAGGTGTCGCACCCGGCGGCCAGCGCGTCGGCGAGCATGGAGGCGCAGGCGCCGCCGCCCACCGCCACCCGCTCCACCGGCTTTCCGCCGTCCACAAAGCGCACGCCGGCGGCCTGGAGCTGTTCCTTCACAAAGGCGGCGTACGCCTGGGCGGACAGGCCGCTCTGGTGGCTGATCCCCACCCGGCCCACGCCGTAGGGCTGGCCGTTGCGGTCCACCCCGTCCTGGTGGAGCTGCTCCAGGTCCCGCAGCTTCAGCGCGCGGGCCAGGCAGACGTTGACGCCCCCCTGGGCCGCGTCCAGATTGGTGTGGGCGCACACGGCGGCGACGCCCCGCTCCGCCAGCTTCAGCAGCACAGACCCGGTGGGGGTCTCGTCCGTCAGGCGCTTCACCGGGTGAAAAATCACCGGGTGGTGGGAGACGATCAGATTGGCGCCCCACTCCGCCGCCTCTTCGGCCACCGCCTCTGTGATGTCCAGGGCGACCAGGATTTTTTCCACCTCCCGGTCTCCATGGCCCACCAGAAATCCGGCGTTGTCAAAATCCATCTGGGTCTCAAAGGGAGCCCACTGGTCCAGCCGCTCAAAAATTTCCCGCACTGTCACCGCTGCCATGCGTCCCACTCCTTTTTCATATGCAGCAGGCCCTGCCGCACCTGCTCCAGCTCCTGTTTTTTGGCCTCTCCCCGGCCCTCGCGGGCCTGCTCCAGACCGGCGGCGGCCCGGTCCAGCCGGCGGAGCAGCCCCTCCAGATAGAGGCCCCGGAGGGGGTCCCGGCTCTGACGCCCGGCCCACAGCTCCGCCGTGGTCAGAGGGGCCATCTCCCCGCCCCGGACGGACAGGACCACATAGAGGGCGTCCTCTTCTCTGGCCAGGCGCTCCTCCAGAATTTGATAGCCGTTCTCCTGGAGCCACTTCCGCAGGTCGGGCAGGGAGCTCATGGGCTGCAGCACCAGGGGCGTTCTCCGCTCCCGCGTCCAGGGGGCGGCCGCCAGAATCTGCGCAATGGTCTCGCCGCCCATTCCGGCAATGGCCACCGCGTCCGCCTCCTCCGGCCGGACGCCCTGCAGGCCGTCACACAGGCGGAAGGACATCCTGTCTCCGCAGCCGTACCGGGCCGCCGTCTCCTTTGCCCGGAGCAGAGGGCCGCGCCGCAGGTCGGCGGCAATGGCGGAGGGGATTTTCCCCTCCAGCAGCAGGGCGGCGGGCAGATAGGCGTGGTCCGTGCCCACATCCGCCAGCCGGGCCCCGGCGGGGACCAGCTCCGCCGCCGTGCGCAGGCGCGGCGTAAGTTCAATGGCATGTCTCATTTTTCTCACCAAAAAAACCGGGGCGGATTGCTCCGCCCCGGTCCGTCTCCGGTCTCACTCGCCGGCGGCAATCATGGCGTTGACCTGCGCCAGCAGCTCGTCCGGGTCCACGCCGTGGACCATGCAGGCCTCCTCCACCGTCTCGCCGCGGGAGGCGGGGCAGCCCAGGCAGTGCATTCCGATGTTCAGGAACAGGGGGGCAGTCTGGGGGGCGATGGTCAGAATATCACCGATGATGGTGTCCTTGGTGATGGTCATGGGAATCTCCTCCGTTCTTTTGGGATTACGAGTGTAGTATAGCCGAACTTTTTCGCTTTTTCAATGGAAAATTTCAAAATGTCCGCAAAAAAGGACGCCCGGCTGGGCGTCCTTTTTTCATGCACTGGTCTCAGCGGCCCTGCTCCTTCATCTTGGCGAAGCACTCGCTGCAGTAGACGGGGCGGTCGGACTTGGGCTCGAAGGGGACGCGGGCCTCGCCGCCGCAGGCGGCGCACACGGCGGTGAAGTACTCACGGGGGCCGCGGGCGGCGTTCTTCCGGGCGTCACGGCAGGCCTTGCAGCGCTGGGGCTCGTTCTGGAAGCCCCGCTCGGCGTAGAACTCCTGCTCACCGGCGGTGAAGGTGAACTCCTTGCCGCACTCCTTGCATACCAGGATCTTGTCTTCGTACATTTGGTTTCCCTCTCTTTGACTCGTTGCCCGCCCAGGGGACTGGACAGGCGGTTGTAATATTTGCGATCAGCTCTCGCTGGATGCGCCAGACTTGGATTGCTTTGCCACCTTTCTGCGGATGCGCTGCACTGCATTGTCCACAGACTTGGCAGAACAGCCCATCCCCTTTGCAATCTCCCCACAGGACAGACCGCATAGATAAGGGGGCAAAATTTTTGCTTCGAACTCAGATAACTGGCCCTTCAGAGCATCCAGACGCTCTCTCAGTTCCTCCCTGCCAATAATGACATCTTCTGGGC
>CALXGC010000112.1 GCA_944387755.1 uncultured Oscillospiraceae bacterium
GATAATATGCAGCGAGATGGGGTCGGAGAAATCTTCGACCCCATCTCGACAGACTGAACGCAAGGACGGAGGCCCAACTGGGCCTCCGTCCTTGCGTTTTCATAAAGTTTAGAAGTTACCGGAAATATACCAGGGGGTCCTCCGGGGCCTGGGCCTTCTCCACCTGATCGGCGTAGAGGACCACGCCCTCGCCCTCATAGACGTTGGCGTGTTCCCATTGGATAGTGGCGTGGACAGTGACCCACTCCCCCTTGCGCAGGGAGCGGGCCCGGTCGTACTTACACAGAAATCCAAAGAACCGGATGTCCTCCACACAGCAGGTCATGGCGTTGCGGCCGGGGATAAAGGTCCCCCTGGGGAGCTTCGGACTGGTCATGGCCTGGGCCTTGAGGGTGATGGTCTTGCCCACATACCGGTCCGGGTGGTCCTGGATGTCCAGGTACCAGATGCCGTAGTCGTCGTCCTCCAGGTCGATGTGGCCGGCCTCCAGGGAGTAGGGGAGGATGTCCTCCACCTCCAGCTCCTCTCCCTGTTCGTCCTCAAAGACCACCTCGCACATGCGGTTGGCCGCCCGGACGGAGCGCTTCCACCCGGCCAGAGGCATATCGGGGGTGCAGCGGTTGAAGAGGACCAGGTCCGCCTCCGTGACCATGTCGATAATCATGGACTGCATGTTGTTCCGGTACATCTCGAAGGTGGAACCGTCCACCACGTCGATGGCCTGGTAGAGGCCCCAGGTCCTGGGGAGCTTCAAATCCCGCAGAATCTGGATGGGCCACATACCGTTGTACTCCATCAGCACCCGCTCCGGCTGATAGCGGCGGTCCACCTCCTCCAGGAAGGCGGTGGTAATCTGCTCCTGGGACTCGATGGGCACCACCCGGCAGTTCTGCCTGGACAGCTTCTCCAGGTCGTACTCCTCCTCGCCGTCCTCGCAGCGCAGAATCACTGTGCGCTCCCCGTCGTTGAAGTAGTCCATGTCCAGGGTTTCAAGCAGCAGGGTGGTCTTGCCGCTGTCCAGAAAGCCGGTGATCACATACAGGGGAATGCGGGAATCAGGCATGATGTCTCCTCCCCCTGTCAGGCCAGCAGGAACAGCTTCTCCAGCTGGTCCTCCTTCAGGTCGGAGCCAATGACGCACAGGCGGCCGGTGTAGTCGGGAGAACCCTCCCGAATCTGGAATTCCTCCGGCACCAGGTCGAAGTGGAGCCAGGTCTTTCCGTCCTCGCAGGGGACCATGCCCTTGGCCCGGAGGATATAGCCGTATTTCTCCCCCATGGCCAGCTCGGACAGGATGTCCTGGAGCTCCTCCCGGCTGTACTTCCGGGGCGTCTCCCGGCCCCAGGAGATGAAGATCTCGTCGGCGTCGTGGCCGTGGTGGTGATGGTCGTGGCCGCAGCAGCAGGCGCCGCACTCCTCCCCGTGGTCGTGGTGCTCGTGGTCATGGTCATGCTCATGATCGTGATGATGGTCATGGCCGTGCTCGTGGTCATGGTCGTGGTCGTGATGGTGGTGATGCGCGTGGTTGTGGCCGTCGTCGTGGGCGTGCTCCCGGCCAATCTCCTCCATCAGCTCCTCGGCCAGGGAGTGGCCGCCCTCCATGGCGGAGACAATCTGGGCCCCGGTGAGCTGGTCCCAGGGAGTGGTGAGGATGGCGGCCTTCTGATTTTTCTCCCGCAGCAGCTTCACGGCGGCGTTCAGCTTGCCCTGGTCCATGTTCTGGGTGCGGGAGAGGAGGATGGCGGAGGCGTGCTCCACCTGGTTGTTGAAGAACTCGCCGAAATTCTTCATATAGATGCGGGCCTTGGCGGCGTCCACCACGGTGACGAAGCTGTGGAGCTGAAGCTCCGGGGCCTCCTTCTGCACCCGCTCCACGGCGGCGATGACGTCGGAGAGCTTGCCCACCCCGGAGGGCTCGATGATGATGCGGTCGGGGGCGTAGCCGGCCAGCACCTGCTTCAGGGCCGCGCCGAAATCGCCCACCAGAGAGCAGCAGATACAGCCGGAATTCATCTCGGTGATCTCCACCCCGGCGTCCTTCAAAAAGCCGCCGTCAATGCCGATTTCGCCGAACTCGTTCTCAATGAGCACGTTCTTCTGGCCCTGGAAGGCCTCCTTCAGGAGCTTTTTGATGAGGGTGGTCTTGCCGGCCCCCAGGAAGCCGGAGATGATGTCAATTTGGGTCATGGTATGTCAGATCCTTTCCAAAGATAAAGATAAACGGGATTTTAGCCTTCCACCCGCTGGGGGGAAGGCGCCCCCGCAGGGGGCGGATGAGGGGGCGTGCGTGCGGGGGACCGGCTCACCCTCATCCGTCACGGCCTTCGGCCGTGCCACCTTCCCCCTGGAAGGGGGAAGGCTGAAATAGGGATATGCGGGCGGCCTTCGGACGCCCCTGCGGAACGTTTACCCCCAGATCAGGTGGGTGGCCTCCATCAGGGCGCACAGCAGGGCGGCGGCGGTCTCCCGGGTACCGGGGTCCTGGGGCTGCTGGTTCCCCGCCAGGGCCCCCAGCGCCTCCAGATTCCGGGCGGCGGTCTGGGCCCAGGGAGAGTATTCATAGTAGTCAATCCACTCCTCCGCGGAGAGGTTCTGCTGGGCGAGGTCATAGCCGTCCAGGCTGGCCCAGGCGGCCACGGAGGAGAGCACCGTCACCATCTCCTCATAGGTGATGGTGTCGCCGGGGCGGAAGGCGGAGCCGTCCCCCGCAAAAAAGCCCTTGGCCGCCATGGCGTTCACCCCGCCGGCGTACCAGGCGTCCTCCGGCACGTCGGAGAAATAATTCTGCTCCGGCGTCCGCAGGTCCAGGGCGGAGGCAACCATGGCGGCAAACTCCGCCCGGGTGACCGTCTCCTCCGGGCGGAAGGAGCCGTCCTCATAGCCGCTTACCAGGCCGTACACGGCCAGGGTGTTGATGGCCTCAGCGAAGGGGGAGGCGGACACGTCGGAGAACATGCGGCTCTGGAAGTCCAGACCCAGGTCCGCGGCCAGCTCCGCCGGGGCGGTCTGCGTCCAGGTGGACCCGCTGAAGCCCACATACAGCCGGGCGTCGGGGGGCAGGGCCTCCAGCAGCTCGGTGAAGGCGGCCCGGTTGTCCGCCCGGCGGGCGTCGGACTGGCGGATATAGAAGGTAAGGCCGGCCAGCTCCAGCTTATAGTACCCGTTGGCGAGGGCGGGCTCGTTGGCCCGGAGGAGCAGCGCCGCCCGCTTTGCGTTGGAGGAGGAGATCAGCAGGGTGGGAATGACTCCCACCGCGTCGTTGGTGGCGCCGTCCGGGGCGTAGAAGCGGTAGGTGGTGAGCTTCAGGCAGTCCCCGTCAAAGAGCCGGGCGGCGTCGGGATTGGAGGAGTCCTTATCCAGCACCAGCTGGGCCACGCCCTTGCCGTAGGTGCGCTGTCCGATGGCAATGCCCAGGCCGTGGGCCCGGACGGCGGCGGTGAACATCTCCGCGCCGCTGGCGCTGTAGGCGCTGGTGAGCACCACCACGGGCACGTCGGTGAAGTCCGTGGCCGTGGGCTTGATGGCGCGGTAGTAGGCCAGGCCGTCCCGGCCCATCATATAGACCATGACGCCGTTGGTGAACTTGCCCGCCGTCAGCGTCACCGCGCGGTCCGTGCCGCCGGGGTTGGAGCGCAGGTCCATAACCCAGAGGTGGGCGCCGTCTCCCAGCTCCGTCAGGGCCTTCTCCACGGTGTCGGCGGTGGAGGCGCCGAAGCTGTCGCAGATGATATAGCCTGCGTCCCCGTCCTCCAGCCGGTAGGTGACGATGGGGATGGACACCGCCCGGCGCTCCAGGGTGAAGTCCCGGACCTGGCCGCTGCCGTGCAGGCGGACGGTGAGGGTGACGGATGTGCCCGCCTCGCCCCGGATGAGGGAGACGGCGTCCATGCCAGGCTCCAGGGTCACGCCGTCCACCGCCAGGATGCGGTCGCCGGCGGACAGGCCGGCCTCCAGGGCGGGGGAGCCGGCCAGGACGGACAGAATCTCCATCCCGCCGTCAATGGCGGTGGAGGCCGACACGCCGATGCCCACCACCGTCTCCCCGTCCACACGGTTCAGGAAGGACTGATACTCTTCGGCGGTCATGTAGACGGTGTAGGGGTCGTCCAGGGCCTCCAGCATGGCCTCCACAGAGTCCTGTTCCCAGACTTCTTCGGGGATCTCGTCGATGTAATAGGTCTCCAGCAGGGTCCGCAGGTCGTCCGGCTCCAGGGCGGCGGCGGGCATGGCGCACAGGCCCGCCGCCAGGGCCGCGGACAGCAGGCCGGTGAGAAAACGATGCTTCATAAGAAAAATGCTCTCCTTATTCAGATGGGAACGCGCCGGATGCCGCGCAAGCGGCACCCGGCGCAATGCGGTATGCTTACAGCTTCGAGGTGCGGTAGGTCATCTCCTCCCGCTTGGGGCCGGAGGAGACCATGGTGATGGGGGCCTGAATGCGCTGCTCCAGGAAGTCCACATAGTCCCTGGCCTGCTGGGGCAGGGCGTTGTAGTCCCTGCAGCCCCGGATGTCGCATTTCCAGCCGGGCAGGGTGGTGAACACGGGCTTGGCCCGCAGCAGGCGGGGGGTGACGGGGAAGACATCCGTGACCTCGCCGTCAATCTCATAGCCGGTGCAGACCTGAATCTCGTCCAGGTAGCCCAGCACGTCCAGGCAGGTGAGGGCCACCTGGGTGGCTCCCTGGACCATGCAGCCGTACTTGGTGGCCACGGCGTCAAACCAGCCCACCCGGCGGGGCCGGCCGGTGGTGGCGCCGAACTCGCCCCGGTCGCCGCCCCGGCGGCGCAGCTCGTCTCCCGCATCGCCCAGCAGCTCACTGACGAAGGGCTCGGTCTTGGAGCCCACGCAGGAGGAGTAGGCCGTGGCGACGCAGATGACGTCCTCCACAGCGGTGGGGGGCACCGCCGCGCCCACGCAGCCGAAGCCGGCCAGGGTGTGGGAGGAGGTGGTCATGGGGAAGATGCCCAGGTCCGGGTCCTTCATGGAGCCCAGCTGGCCCTCCAGCAGGATGGTCT
>CALXGC010000113.1 GCA_944387755.1 uncultured Oscillospiraceae bacterium
GAGACCTGCTTGCGGTCCTTGCCCAGGCGCTCGAACTTCACCTTGCCGGACTTGAGGGCGAACAGGGTGTCGTCGCTGCCCTTGCCCACGTTCACGCCGGGGTGGATGTGGGTGCCGCGCTGCCGGACCAGGACGTTGCCGGCCAGGACGAACTGGCCGTCGCCCCGCTTCACGCCCAGGCGCTTGGACTCAGAGTCACGGCCGTTGCGGGTGGAGCCGACGCCCTTTTTGTGGGCGAAAAACTGAAGACCGATGTTCAGCATGGTATTACACCTCCAAAACGGTAATAGAATCGGGATATTCCTCCGCCAGCTGGACGAAGTGGACCATGAGAGCGGCCAGAAGGGTCTGGCAGACGTTCTCGTTGTCCGGTCCCAAATTGGCGGGGAGCTTCAATGTGATGGACGCGTCCTTCTGCCGCACCTTGACGGAGGCCTCCAGGCCCAGCACGTCGTTGACGGCGCACTCCGTCAGGCGCACGGCGCTGGTGACGGCGGCGCAGACGATGTCCTCTCCCTCCGGAGCGTAGCCGCTGTGTCCCCGGACCGTAAAGCCGGTGATGCGGTCTCCCTCCGTGTGGAATTCCGCGGTGGTCATCAATCAGGCCTTGATGGCGCCGATCTGCACCTTGGTGTAGGGCTGGCGGTGGCCCTGACGCTTCCGGTAGCCCTTCTTGGGGGCGTACTTGAAGATGCGCACCTTCTTGCTCTTGCCGTTCTTCACCACAGTGGCGGTGACGGTGGCGCCCTCCACGGCGGGCGCGCCGAAGGTGGCGTTCTCTCCGTCCAGAATGGCCAGCACCTGGTCGAACACGACCTCCTGACCGGCCTCGGCCTCCAGCTTCTCGATGAACAGAGTGTCGCCCTCCGCCACCTTGTACTGCTTGCCGCCGGTGACAATGATTGCCTGCATAACATTCAACTCCTTTACTACGGGCTCGCTCTTGCGGGAGGGGCGAAAGACCCGCTTTTCCTGTGCCCCGCTCAAAGCGGCTACAAAATTATATCAGTGCGTATACGGCCTGTCAAGCTGTATTTTTGCAGAAACAGCGAATTTTAGGACCGGCAAAGAGGCCCGGCTTCCGCCGCCAGCCAGGCGGCATAGCTTCCGCAGGAGCACACGTCAAAGGGACAGCCTGCGTGGAGGGGAAAGGACATCTGCTGTCCGGCGCGGTCTGAGACGTAGTCGCCGTGGGGTTCCAATCCCTGGGTAAAGCGCTTGACGACCGCGCGGAAGCTCTCCAGGCTGTTGTCGGCTCCAATCCAGGTCCGCCCCAATGAGAACGCCGCCTCCAAGGTGGTGCCGCTTCCGGCGAAGCAGTCCAGCACCAGGTCGCCTGGCTCAGAGGAGGCGGACACAATCATTTTCAGCATATCGAGATTTTTTTCCGTGGGGTAGCCGGTGGTTTTCTGCGCCTGATTGACAGAATCCCGGAAATTCAGCCAAATATCCTGAAGAGGAATTCCCTTGTCCGGGTCGCAGTACACCTTGCGCCTGGGATTTCCGGAGGGGCTCCAATAGATTTCCCCCGCCGCGTCCAGGGCGTCCAGCTTCTGCGGCGTATACTGCCAATGCTTTCCGGCCGGCGGCAGCCTGCCCCGCCAGGGCTGGCCGGTCTCTCCGTTGCGGACGCCGGGGGCGTGAACAGGTACTTTTTTATAGCGGCGCCCCGTCCGTTCATCAATGCAGGGATATTCCTCCAGCATTCGCTCCGGCTCCCACGGTTCAAAGGGACGGCGCCAGACATATGCGGCGGATTTGGAATAAAACAGAAGATAATCCGAGACGTTCCCAAAGGTGTTTTTGGTATAATTTTTTGTGCTGCATTTTTTCCTGGTGATGAACGCGCGGCAGTTTTCCTCCCCAAAGAGCTCGTCCATGATGATTTTCATCTGAAAGGCCATCTTTCCGTCCAGATGGAGGTAAATGGAGCCGTCCTTTGCCAGAAGCTCCCGCAAAAGCACAAGCCTCTCCCGCAGAAATTCCACAAACGCGCCTCCGCACAGAGCGTCGCTGTATGCGTGCTTCAGGTCCCGGTTCACGAAATCAGACGCGGTGGCAAAGGGGGGATCGATATAGACAAGCCTTATTTTTTCCCCGTATCCCTCTTTTAAGAGATACCGCAAAACGTCGGCGTTGTCTCCGAAATAAAAGGCGTTGGTTCCTCCGCCGTTAAAGGCGGCCACGGGATGAAAGCACTCTGTTTTTTTGGAAAAAAACCACTCCTCCGGATGTTTGCCCTGATAGTCCAGCGCAACCGGAATTTTGGGCGTATTTTTCTTTTTCTGCGGTACTCCGATTGACATATTACTCCCCTCTGAGCCACTTCTCTGTGAGGCGCTCTTCAATCATTCTCAAGGTCAGCACCATTACTTCGCCGGGGTGCCGCTCTTCAATTCTGGAATAGTCCTCCCACATGGACCCAAGGAGCAGGCCGGGACCGTCGTTGACAAAGAGAATTTTGACGTTTTTCCCGTGGGCATGGGCATACTGAAGGATTTCATCCGCACAGTTCTTATAGCCGCCGGTCCGGTCGTCCTCCTGTGCGCCGCCGCGGTCTCCGTCGTACCGTGCAAGGCCGACGGCGTAAACGGTCTTTCTGTCTGGAGAGGAGACGGCAAAATCAAGCGGGCGGCTGTCATTGGGATAATCCGCCCAAATTGCACGGGCCTGAATATCCTTTCCCGCCCGTTTAGGGCCCCAAATGGAGAGATTCGGAAACTTGGTCTTCATAAGGCCGAAGAGCTTTTCCGTCAGGTCATAGCCTTTCTGACCGCGCTCCTTGTATTCCCAGAGGACGGCGCACAGCGCCTCGTCCGGGATGGGGCGGGCGTCGAATTTCTTTTGTACAATATGAATGGGGCGGAATCTGGTCCCAAATTCCGCACAGATTTGTTGGGCGGATTGACTTTTTTTCAGCAGCTCCACCGGCGTGTCAGGCGAGACATATTTCCGGAATACGCGGCAGAGCTGTGTGCGCATCCACGGGTTGGAAGTGTGGGCGATGTTTAGAAAGAGAGCGGCCGAACTCTCCGAATTTCGGATAAGCTCGGAAAATTGCACGAGGACCGGCTGATAAAACGCGCACGCCTGCTGCAGAATATCCGGATAATACGCTCCGTCGGAAAGGGTGATATAATTGTGCCGTTCCTCCTTGGGATAGTCACGAAAAGCTCTCATAGCAGACCTGCCTTTCTATGCTGCTGCTGGAATATAACATATTTTATCATAACTTTATGGGGAATGCAATTCGTGGGGCGGTTCCGTGTTTCAGAGAAGGCAACTGAAATATTAGTATTCCAATGATGAAGAAATTGTGAAGACCTCCTGTCATCTGGTATAATGAAGAAAAAAAGAAGCCGGAAGCGCGGGGCCGGAGGTCCCCTCTCCGGTGCGCGCAGGCGCGGGAAGGGCGTGGCAGGAATGGCAGGAAAGGTGCGGTACACGGTGATTGTGGCGGACGACGAGGAGGAGCTGCGGGAGGCGGTGTGCGCCATGATTCCATGGGAGGATCTGGGGTTTTGCCTCATCGGCAGCGCCAGCAACGGGCTGGACGCTCTCCAGCTGGTGGAGAAGCACGAGCCGGACCTGCTGATCACAGACATCCGTATGCCGTTTATCTCCGGCATTGAGCTGGCCCGGCAGGTGCGGGAGGTGCGCCCGGCCACCAACATCGCCTTTTTAAGCGGCTTTGACGACTTTGAATACGCCAAGCAGGCCATTCAGTACAACATCATCAGCTACATGCTCAAGCCGCTGACCATCGAGGGCCTTGCGGAGGAGCTTCAGAGAATCCGGCAGAAGATTGACGACCAGTTCTCCATGTTCCGGCAGACGGCCCTCAGGGACAGCGGCCCGGACCTGCGGGCGGCGGCGCTGATGCCCCTGGTGCTGGACGAGTATCCGGAGCCGGGGAGCGAGGCCCAGGCGGAGTCCAGCCTGCGCCAGTGCGGCCTGCTCCGTGGGGCGGACGACCGGCCCTGTTCGGTGGTGATGGTGTCGGTGCTGCTGGACGAGGAGGGGAACAGCCGCACCCCCGCCTCCTTTGCCGCCTCGGTGGAGCAGCTCGCCTCCAAGTACCTGCGGGGGGTGAGCTTTTCCGCCTCCGGCAAGGCGGTGTCGGTGCTGCTGGGCAACCCGTCGGACTTTGAGGAGTACCTGCACATTCTGGCCGACGAGATTCCCCAGATGGCCAGCCGGGTGCTGGGGATGGGGTGCCGCATCGGGGTCAGCCGCATGACCCCCTCCCTGGGCGGCCTCCACCAGGCCTACCGGGAGGCCATGGAGGCCCTGCGCCAGGGGGACCGGACGGAGGGCAGCGCCCAGTTCATCGGCGACCTGGAGCCGGCGGTCCGGGGCGGAAGCCTGCTGTGCCGGCGGGCCCTGGAGACGCTGGACCAGCACTATATGGAGTCCGATTTGTCCCTGGTGTCCCTGAGCGGAATGCTGGACGTAAGCCCCAACCACCTGAGCGCCTGCATCAAGAAGTACGCCGGGGAGACGTTTATGAACATCCTCATCCGCAAGCGGATGGAGGCGGCGCGGGAGCTGCTGTCCGGCACGCAGCTGCGGATTCAGGAGGTGGCCCGGCGCTGCGGCTACACCGACCAGCACTACTTCAGCTACTGCTTCAAAAAGTACTGCGGCGAGTCCCCCCACGCCCTGCGCCGCCGGCTGCACACAGAGAAGGCGGGTGAGGAGGCGTGAAAACGGCGGGCAGACAGCGGGGGCCCCGGATAACCGCCATCCTGGTGGCCATGGTGGTGGGGATGGCGGCGGTGATTTTGTGCGGCTGTATTCTTCTGTTTCTGAACCGCTACCGCAGCGCCATGATTCAGAGCGCCCGCACCAACAGCGCCCAGGCCGTCTCCCAGGTGTCCAACACCGTGGGGGGCTATCTCCAGGACATGAACCAGGCCATGGAGCAGGTGGTGGCCTCCATGGGGATGGAGGCCGGGCGGGACGCCCTGCTGTCCTCCTTTCTCCGCTTCCGGCCGGACGTGGTGGCCGTCACCAGCTACTCGGAGACGGGGGAGCTGCTGGACTGCTGGTCCCCCGGCCGAGAGCCCAGGGAGGACATCCTTCAGAACCTCTCCTTTGACATCGTGCGGGCTCAGGCCGCCGGCGGCCCCTATATGACCGCGCCCCATGTGGAGAGCATTTTTGAGGGCTATTATCCCTGGGTCGTCACCATGACCGCCCCCATCGCCCAGGGGGATGGGGCGGCCTGGGTGTCCCTGGACCTGAGCTTCTCCGGCATCTCCAGCTACATCAACAACGTGGGCATCGGGGAGCGGGGCTACTGCTTTCTCATGGACGAGGGGGGCAACATCGTCTACCACCCCCAGCAGCGGCTGCTGTACGCGGGGCTGAAGTCCGAGGAGACCCAGACCCTGGCCGCCCTGGCGGACGGGGTCTATGTGGACGACACGGTGATTTACTGCCTGAACAGCCTGTCCTGGGGCGGGTGGCGGATTGTGGGGGTCAGCTATGTGGACGAGCTGGTCAACCGCAACGTGCAGGAGATGATCCGCCTGTCTCTGGCGCTGGCGGCGGCGGTGCTGCTGGGGGCGCTGCTGGCCAGCTGGCTGCTCTCCCGGCTGCTGGGCCGTCCTCTCCAGGAGCTGGCCGGCGCCATGGAGCGCTTTGAGGAGAACGCCGGCGAGTTCGCCTACCGGCCGGTGGGCGGGACGCGGGAGGTCCGGGAGCTGTCCGACTCCTTCGGCCATATGGTGGTGCGCATCCAGCAGCTGATGACCACCGTCCGGGAGGAGGAGGTCAATCTGCGCAAGACGGAGCTGAAGGCCCTCCAGGCCCAGATCAACCCCCACTTTCTCTACAACACCCTGGACTCCATCGCCTGGATGTGCGAGCGGGGGCGCAACGCCGACGCGGTGAACATGGTCCACGCCCTGGCCCGGCTGTTCCGCATCAGCATCAGCAAGGGCCACGAGCTGATCCCCATCGCCAAGGAGATCGCCCACGCGGAGAGCTATCTCCAGATTCAGAAGTACCGGTACAAAAACCAGTTTACCTATGCGTTTCATGTGGACCCGG
>CALXGC010000114.1 GCA_944387755.1 uncultured Oscillospiraceae bacterium
GCGCCCCGCACAGACGACCGCCCCCTCATCCGGCGCTTCGCGCCACCTTCCCCCCGGTGGGGGGAAGGCTTTGGAACATGCAGCGTCCGTGGTTTGCGTAGGGGCGGCCCTTGCGGCCGCCCGCAAATCAACCGCCGTAATAGAACGTCATGCTGTAAGAATCCGCCAATCCGCTTTCGGGCAGATTGTCCGACTGCTCCAGCAGCAGGCTCCCGTCCTCCCGGTACAGCTCCAAGGTGTAGGGCAGGCCCTCCAGGGCCCGGCCCCAATAGCGGACCTTCCGCCCAGCGGCGCCATCACTGGTGAGGTTTGGATCAATGGGGAAAGCAAAGGCCCAGATCTCCTCCGCCAATCGCTTTCCCTGGGCAGTCTCTATCGGGTCCAGCATGTTCTCCATACGGCCAGTGATCGTCACTTGGGCGGAGGCGGCCTCCGCCGGGACCTGGAGAAACGCCAGGACGCTGTACTTGTCAGTCCCTTTTCCCTCCAGAAACAGGGATTGGTGCAGGGAAATGGGGACCGGCCCCTCCCCTGCGGGCCAGAACTCCAGGACGTTTGCGCCGGACCGCGGGAGCTCGTAGAGATACCCCACGCTGTACTGGTCTGAATAACGGCCGATGACGATATGCCGGGGATCGCCGGAGGACGCCTCCTTCACAGACAGGGGGTTTTTCCACAGATACACAATCTGGCTGGGCTCCATCAGATTCCAGCTCTCCAGCTGACGGAAGCGCAGCTCCGCCGTGGGCATGGGGAAGCGGTACTGCCCCCAGAGAATCAGCAGCGACAGGAGAACAAAGCAGAGATTCCGGAGGACCCGGAGGCCCCGCCATTTGGCGGCACGCATCTTACTCCACCTCCCTGTCCAGTTCCAAAACCAAGGTGAAACCCTTCTCCGGGGCGTGGTAGTTCAGCTCAATCCACTCCGCCGCCGGGTCCACCTCCTGAATCCGCAGCTGGCAGCCGAAGTGGAAGGGGCCGTACCCCGCCCACTCGTCAAATTGGTAGGCCGGCCCCTCCGGAGCCGGCTGGTCCCCCAGCAGGGAGGTGAGGGGGTACTGGGTCCCCAGACTGTCCTCCACCGTCAGGCGTTCCGGGTCCAGCGCGCCCCGAACCCAGCACTTCCAGGTTTCCAGGCGCAGATAGCAGTAGAGGGTCTGCCTGGTCCCCTCCCGCCACAGGGCCGCCCGGCGCACCTCCACCGTCTGCCCGGCGATGGAGGCTTTGGGCCGGTCCTCCAACACCTGGAGCTGGTCCGGGTTCTCTCCGGGGAGGTACAGTTCCTCTACGGGCATACGCCGGTAGAAGGGGTCGATGTAGTAAGCGGGCAGGCCGTCAAAGTCCCACAGCTCCGAGAGGGGATCGTCCCCCAGAAAGGCGTCCTCCCCATACAGGCACAGGTTCAGAAACAGACAGAGGAATGCCAGAAACGCCAGCGCCTGACTCACCCGCCACAGGTACCCCAGCCAGGGCCTATGTATCCTGGCCAGCTCCGCCCCAATCTCCGCCGGGTCCCCCATGTCGGAGACGGCCCGCTCCTGAGCTTCCTCCCAGGTCATATCGGGAAAGATGCGCTGAAGGTCCAGGGCCTTGTCCTCTATGTGCTCCTCCAGCTCCTTCCGCACCGCCGCCCGGTCGGGGCCGAAGGCGACGCGCAAGGTGGCCAGCTCCAGCCACTGGGCGGAGGAGGTCCGTCCCGGTTCATCCATAGCGGCGCACCGGTCAGGAGAAGGAGAGGACCTGGTTGACGCCGTGGGAAAACCGCTCCCACTCCGCCCTCTTCTTCCCCAGAAACTCCCGCCCACGGGGGGTGAGGCGGTAGTATTTCCGCACCCGGCCCGTGGGGGCCTCCTGCTCGTAGGAGGACAGGTACTTTCCCTTCTCCAAAGCGTGAAGGATGGGGTACAGCGTCCCCTCCTTCATCTGAAAGGCGTCGTTGGAGCGGCGGGACAGCTCGGTGATCATCTGATAGCCGTACATGTCCTCCTTCTCCAGCAGGGTGAGGACCAGCAGCGTGCTGCTCCCCGCGACGAGACCCTTGTCCAGTTTCATTGAAAAACCTCCTTGTTGTTCCTCCCGTTTCCGGACGTTCGGATACCTTGTGATTCTAGGTATAGTATACCTTGAAGCTCTAGGTATTGTCAAGGGGGACGCCGCCGGAATTCCGCAAAGGCGGCGGGCCTCCCAGCACATAAAAACCCGGACCGGCGCAGCCTTCCGCTGTCCCGGTCCGGGTCTTTCCCTGCCTGCTGGATTTGTTTTATCCAATCACCCGCTTGGCGATGTCCACGCTCTCCTTGGCGTCTCTGGCGTAAAAGTCCGCGTGAATTTCTTTTGCGTACTCCGGGGTGAGCACCGCGCCCCCCACCATGATCTTACAGGGGAGCCCCGCGGCGTGAAGCTCTTCGATGGTCTCCGCCATGCTCTTCAGTGTGGTGGTCATCAGGGCGGACAGGCCCACCAGCGGCGCGGCGTGCTTCCGGGCGGCCGCCACCACGGCGGCGGGGTCCACGTCCCGGCCCAGATCGACCACCGTGTAGCCGTAGTTCTCCAGCAGCACCTTCACGATGTTCTTGCCGATGTCGTGGATGTCCCCCTTCACCGTGGCCAGCACCACGGTCCCCCGGCTGACGGAGCCCCCCTCCCCCTGGGCCAGGGCGTCCCGAATCACCTCAAAGGCGGCCTGGGCCGCCCCGGCGGACTGGATGAGCTGGGGCAGAAAGACCCGGTTGGCCTCAAAATCCGCCCCCACCCTGTCCAGGGCTGGAATGAGAATGTGGTCCACAATGTCCATGGGCGTCCGGGTCTCCAGAAGCGTTTTGGCGGCCGCGCCCGCCTCGCCCTTCAGTCCGGCGGCGACCAGGTCCTCCAGGCTGCGGCCTCCGGCGGCGGCGGGGGCGGTTCCGGAGCCGGTAATCGTTGTGGAGATCTGCGCGTTTCCATAGGCGGCGATAAACGTCCGGGCGTGCTCGTCCACATTGGTGAGCAGGTGGAAGCACCGCACCGCCGCCATCATGGCCTCCGCATTGGGGTTCAAAATGGGCAGGTCCAGCCCGGCGGACATGGCCATGGTGAGAAAATTCTGGTTGATGAGGGGCCGGGCGGGCAGGCCGAAGGAGATGTTGGACACCCCCAGCACGGTCTTCAGCCCCAGCTCCGCCTTCACCCGGCCCAGCGCCTCCAGGGTCTGCACCGCCCCCTCCGGCTCGGCGGAGACGGTGAGGGTGAGGCAGTCGATGTACACGTCCTCTTTGCGAATGCCCCAGGACAGGGCCCGGTCCAAAATCTTTTTGGCGATGTCCACCCGGTCCTGGGCCGACTTGGGAATGCCGTTCCCGTCCAGGGTGAGGCCCACCACCGCCGCCCCGTACTTCTTTACCAGGGGCAGAATGGCGTCCAGCACCTTGTCCTCCCCGTTGACGGAGTTGACGATGGCCTTGCCGCAGCAGACCCGCAGCGCCCCCTCCAGCACCCTGGGGTCGGTGGAGTCCAGCTGAAGGGGGGCGTCCGTCACCCCCTGGAGGGCCTTCACCACCCGGACCATCATGTCCGCCTCGTCGATCTCCGGCAGGCCCACGTTCACGTCCAGAATGTCCGCCCCGGCGCCGGTCTGCTCCAGGGCCTGGCCCAGCATATAGTCCACGTCTCCGGCCTTCAGGGCCTCCTTCATGCGCTTCTTGCCGGTGGGGTTGATGCGCTCCCCGATGACCCGCACCCGGTCGATGGGGACCACCTCTGTGCCGCTGCACACGGCGGCGGGGACGTGCCGGGGGACCTGCTTCACCTCCCGGCCCTCCAGGGCCTGCTTCAGCAGGGCGATGTACGCCGGCGTGGTGCCGCAGCAGCCGCCGAAGACCTGCACCCCCAGCTCCACACAGGCGGCCAGGCTGTCCGCAAACTCTTTTGGGGAGATGTCGTACCCGGAGCCGTCCGGGTGGGGCAGGCCCGCGTTGGGCTTCAGGACAATGGGCAGGGTGGTCCAGTCCAAAAGCTCCTTCACCAGGGGGGGCATTTCACGGGGACCCAGGGAGCAGTTCACCCCGATGGCGTCCGCCCCCATGCCCTCCAGGGTGAGGGCGGCGGCGGCGGGGGAGCAGCCCAAAAACGTCCGCCCGGAGGCCTCATAGGTCATGGTGACGATAACGGGCAGGTCCGAATTCTCTTTCGCGGCCAGCAGGGCGGCCCGGGCCTCCTGGAGGTCGGTCATGGTCTCGATGACGATGAGGTCCGCCCCGGCGGCCCCGGAGCGCACCACCTGGGCGAAGATGTCCACGGCGGTCTCAAAGTCCAGGGTGCCCGTGGGCTCCAGCAGCTGCCCCGTGGGGCCGATGTCCAGGGCGGCCAGAGCGCCGTATTTCCGGGCCGCCTCCCTGGCGATGGAGACGGCGGCGGGGACAATCTCCTCCACGGTTCTGCCGCAGCGGGCCAGCTTCTCCCGGTTGGCCCCGAAGGTGTTGGCGTAAACCACCTGGGAGCCCGCCCTCAGGTAGGCCTCATGGACGTCCAGCAGCCAGTCCGGGTGCTCCAGGGCGGCCAGCTCCGGGACGGCCCCCACGGGCAGGCCCCTGGCCTGGAGCATGGTGCCCATGCCCCCGTCCAGCAGCACCGGACGGCCGGTTTTTAACAGTTCAAGAAATTCCACAGTGTCCACCTGACTTTCGATATTGACAAGTTTCATGGGCGGGACAGCCCACGCAGCTTCGGGCGGTTTGGTTCACAGGGGCGCCGGACACCCCCAAAATGGCGGTGACGGACTTCCGGGGGGTGAGAATATGGGCGGCGCTGGCGCACAGGCCGATTTTCCGGGGGGCGTCCAGCAGGGACAGCAGGGGCCCCTGGAGGCTGAGGGGCAGGTCCCCATAGCCGGGGCTGTACCGGTAGGGGAAGAAACCGGGGTATTTTTCCTGAATTTCCTGCTCTATCTGGTCGCACAGCGCCTCCGCCGCCGCCGTGGCGGCGCAGTCCAGGGCCAGCGCCCGGAGCATGTCCCGACTCTCCGCCCGGCGGATGAGGGTGTCTGTCTGGGCGGACAGGGTGGCGGCGAAGAGGGCCGCCCGCCCGCAGCCCGACAGGTGGTTTTTTAAATCCGCTCCGGGCAGGAGCAGCCCTCCCTCCAGGCGCACCCCCTCCGGCTCGAAGGAGAGGGAAAAGACCCGGTACGTCCACCGGGGCCGGGCGGCGGCGAGAACCTCCTGGGCGGCCTCCTCCGCCAGGGCGCGCAGGTCCGCCCCCGCCCTCTCCGGGGGCGTCCCCATATAGCGGAGAATCTCGTCAATATTGAGTTGGGTGAGAGAGATGGGCATGAAGTCACCTGTTTCATACTCAGTTTGGCCCCGTCCGGCGGGGCCGCCGGTTTGGCCCCTTCCGCCTCGCTTCGCTCGGCACCTCCCCCAAAGAGGGAGGCTTTGGAGCATACAACGTCCGTCGCCGTAGGGGCGGGTCCAAGACCCGCCCGTCCCCCCTTGTGAAAGGGGGGGCGCCGAAGGCGGCGGGGGGGATTCCGAACCGGCGGGCGCGCCGGGCCGCTGGTTTGGCCCCTTCCGCCTCGCTTCGCTCGGCACCTCCCCCAAGGGGGGAGGCTTTAGAGGAGCAACGTCCGTTGCCGTAGGGGCGGCCCTTTCGGCCGCCCGTAAACTAAC
>CALXGC010000115.1 GCA_944387755.1 uncultured Oscillospiraceae bacterium
ATGGCGTTGGCGCCCAGACGGGTCTTGTTGGGGGTGCCGTCCAGGTCGATGAGCATCTTGTCGATGGCCACCTGATCCAGCACGTTGGTGCCGATGAGGGCCTCGGCGATCTCGGTGTTCACGTTGGCCACGGCCTTCTCCACGCCCTTGCCCAGGTAGCGGCTCTTGTCGCCGTCCCGCAGCTCACAGGCCTCATAGATGCCGGTGGAAGCGCCGGAGGGCACGGCGGCACGGCCCATGGTGCCGTCCTCCAGGTAGATCTCCACCTCCACGGTGGGATTGCCGCGGCTGTCCAGGATCTCGCGGCCGACGACGTCAACGATCTCGATCATCTGCTTCATGGGAATCAATCTCCTTTCAAATATTGGCGGAGGTCCCTCCGCCGGGTTCAGGGGAATTTATGGTCTGCACGGTGCGCGCCTGCGGAGCCGTGCGAGAACGCGAATAAAATGCGATTGTAGGGGCGGATATCATCCGCCCGTAAATTTCCCTCAGTTGAGGATCAGCGTCTGCCCATCCATCTCCGCGGGCTTCTCCAGGCGTCCCAAACGGGCAGGCCCGTGTGGGGTCCCGGTGCTTTCAAATGCTCGGCGGAAGTAAATTCCGCCTGCGCCAAGATTTTTGCCTGCGGCAAAAATGCTTGTACGGCGCAATGCGCCGCCCGCCCTGTGGGCGGGGATGGGCCAGGAAAAGCCGAACCCGCTTGTGGATTTCTGATTGTTCCTGCGGTCAATTAAGGATCAGCGTCTGCCCATCCATCTCCGCGGGCTTTTCCAAGCCCATCAGGTCCAGCATGGTGGGGGCAATGTCGGCCAGGCGGCCGTCCCGGAGCTGGGCGCTGGCCCCCACGATATACAGGGGCACCAGGTTGGTGGTGTGGGCGGTGAAGGGCTCGCCGTCCTCGTCGATCATCCGCTCGGCGTTGCCGTGGTCGGCGGTGATCAGGGACACGCCGCCCATCTTGGAGGTGGCCTCCACCACCCGGTTGACGCACTCGTCCACGGTGGAGACGGCCTTGCAGGCGGCCTCATACACCCCGGTGTGGCCCACCATGTCGCAGTTGGCGAAGTTCAGGATGACCACGTCGTAGCTGCCGCTCTCGATGCGCTTCACCGCCTCCTCCGTGACGGCGTAGGCGGACATCTCCGGCTGCAGGTCATAGGTGGCCACCTTGGGGGAGGGGATCAGGCACCGGTCCTCCCCGGGGAAGACCTGCTCCACGCCGCCGTTGAAGAAGAAGGTCACGTGGGCGTACTTCTCGGTCTCGGCGATGCGCAGCTGGGTGAGCCCCAGGTTGCTGATATACTCGCCGAAGGTGTTCACCAGCTTCTGGTGGGGGTAGGCCACGGTGACGTTGGGCATGGTGGCATCGTACTCGGTGGTGCAGATAAAGTCCACAGAGAGGAAGCCGGTCTTCCGCTTCACGTCGGTGAAGTCCTCGTCCACAAAGCAGCGGGTGATCTCCCGGGCCCGGTCGGGGCGGAAGTTGAAGAAGATCATGGAGTCGTTGTCCTGGACCTGGGCGTCCTTGACGCACACCACAGGCTCCATAAACTCGTCGGTGACCCCGGCGTCATAGGACTTCTGCACCGCGTCGGCGGCGTCGGCCGCAAAGGGGGCCTCGCCGCAGGCGATGGCGTCATAGGCCCGCTGCACCCGGTCCCAGCGCTTGTCCCGGTCCATGGCGTAGTACCGGCCCATGACGGTGGCGATCTGTCCGATGCCCAGCTGCTGCATCTTGGCCTGGAGCTGCTCCACATAGTGCTTGCCCGAGCTGGGGGGCACGTCGCGGCCGTCCAGGAAGCAGTGGACATAGACCTTCTTCAGCCCCTGCTCCTGGGCCATCTTCAGCAGGGCGAACAGGTGGGTGATGTGGCTGTGGACCCCGCCGTCGGACAGCAGGCCCATCAGGTGCAGGGCGGAGCCCCACTCCCGGCAGTTGGCCATGGCCTCCAGATAGGCGCTGTTCTGGAAGAAGGCGCCGCTGTCGATGTCCCGGCTGATGTGGGGCAGGTCCTGGAAGACCACCCGGCCGGCCCCCATGTTGGTGTGGCCCACCTCGCTGTTGCCCATCTGGCCGTCGGGCAGGCCCACGTCCAGGCCGGAGGCGGACAGCTTACAGCCCGGACAGTCCCGGAAGATCCGGTCCAGGTTGGGGGTGGATGCGTTGGCCACCGCGTTGCCGGGGCCGGCCTCCCCCAGGCCGAAGCCGTCCATGATAATTAAAGTTGTTGGTGTTTTCATCGTAACCCCTCTTTAAGAGAATGCCGAATGAAGAATGCAGCATGCAGAATGGCTCACAGGCACAGCACGCCGGGCAGAATTCATTCTGCATTCCTGCATTCTGCGTTCTGCATTAAAATTCACTCCTGGTTGGCGGAGTTGATGATCTCCACAAAGTCGGCGGGCTTCAGGGAGGCGCCGCCGATCAGGCCGCCGTCCACGTCGGGCTGAGCCAGCAGCTCGGCGGCGTTCTTGGCGTTCATGGAGCCGCCGTACTGGATGGTGACGGAGCGGGCCACATGGGCGCCGTACAGCTTGCGGATGACGGCGCGGATGGCCTGGCAGACCTCGCCGGCCTGCTCGGCAGTGGCGGTCTTGCCGGTGCCGATGGCCCACAGGGGCTCATAGGCGATGACCACGTGGCGCATCTTGTCGGCGGGCACGCCGGCCAGGGCGCACTTCACCTGATAGG
>CALXGC010000116.1 GCA_944387755.1 uncultured Oscillospiraceae bacterium
CCTGGACGAAGAGGCCGCGCTGCTGAAGGTGCGCTGCGCCAGCCCGGAGGAGAGGCCGGGGGAGGGGGAGGAGATCCTCCTCTGGTTTGACGCGAATACCCACGCCCTGACCCGCGGAGAGATCAGCGTGGACGGCCTGCGGGTGATTCAGTGCAGCTTTTCAGAATTTAATATGAGCAGATATGAATAGAGAGGAAGCGTAAAGCTTTGGACACCACAGAGATGAGAACATGGGCGGAGATTGACCTGTCCGCCCTGGAGCACAACTACCGGACGCTGCGGGCCATGCTGGCCCCCGGATGCCGCTTTCTGGGCCTGTGCAAGGCCAACGCCTACGGCCACGGGGCGGACGTCATTGGAAAGAAGCTGGAGGATTTTGGGGCCGATATGCTGGCGGTGGCCTGCGTCAGCGAGGCGGTGGAGCTGCGCCGCAGCGGCGTCACCATCCCCATCCTGTGCCTGGGGGAGACGCCGGAGGCGTGCTTTCCCCTGCTGGCGGAGTACGGAATCACCCAGATGGTGGAGAACCTGGAGACGGGAGAGAAGCTGTCTGAGGCGGCCCAAAGGGCCGGAAAGACCATTCGGATTCATGTAAAGCTGGACACAGGCATGAGCCGCCTGGGCTTTTTCTGGGACCCGGAGCAGGCCGGCCAGATCTGCGGCGGGATTGTCCGCCTGTGCCGCCTGCCCGGCCTCCATGCGGAGGGACTGTTCACCCACTTCGCCGACGCCGACGGCAGCGAGGCGTATACCATGGGACAGTTCACGAAATTCCTGGACGCAAAGGCGGCTCTGGAGGCGCGGGGCGTCTCCTTTGAAATCTGCCACTGCGCCTCCAGCGCGGCGGTGCTGAAGTATCCCTGCACCCATCTGGATATGGTGCGGCCCGGCCTGGTGCTGTACGGCTACTATCCGGCGGAGGAGCTGCGGGGGCTGGACGGGCCGGGGTTGGAGCCGGTAATGACGGTGAAGAGCCGCATTGCCGCCGTGCGCGCCCTGCCCAGGGGGACCTTTGTGAGCTACGGCTGTACCGCGCAGCTGGAGCGGGACTCCCGGCTGGCGGTGGTCCCCATCGGCTACGGCGACGGCTATCCCAGAAGCCTGTCCAACCGGATGGCGATCAAAATTCACGGGGCGGAGTGCCCGGTGGTGGGCCGGGTTTGCATGGATATGTGCATGGCGGATGTGACGGACGTGCCCGGCGTCCAGGCCGGAGACACCGCCGTGGTGTACGACGGCCCCCTGCTGGAGCGGGCGGCCCGGCTGGCGGGGACCATCCCCTATGAGCTGCTGTGCGCCGTCAGCCCCAGAGTGCCCAGAGTGTATCTGACAAAGTAGGGGCGGACCCCTGTCCGCCCGGCACACATTCTGTCGGATTCCCATAGAATGGTCTGGGGCGGCGTGGAAGAATTTTCTATTTCCGAGGCGTATAATCCCCGCCCCCCTGTGGGAAAATGCTAGTACAGCGTTACATAAGACCCGTGCGGCCGCGTAACGCGTACTATTTTCCAGCGGAGTGTGAAGCTATGTGGACAACAGCGTAAAACGAGGCGATATCTTCTACGCGGACCTGAGTCCGGTGGTGGGCAGCGAGCAGGGCGGCGTGCGTCCGGTGCTCATTGTACAAAACGACACGGGAAACCGCCACAGTCCCACCGTCATTGCGGCGGCCATCACCTCCCAGACGGGGAAGGCCCGGCTGCCCACCCATATCTCCCTGTCGGCCCTGAGCTGCGGCCTGCCCAAGGACTCCATCATCCTTCTGGAGCAGATCCGCACCCTGGATAAGCGCCGCCTGCGGGAGCATATGGGCCGGCTGGACGACAAGGTGATGAAGAAGGTGGACAGCGCCATCGCGGTCAGCTTTGGCCTCCACCCGGAGACCATGGTATGACGAAGCGGCCGCCCATACTCTGGGCGGTTTACATAGAGATGAAATATAGAAAGGGACCTGCATATGAAGTCGAAAAAGTGGAAAATCCGCCTGTGCGCCCTGGGACTGGCCGCCGCCTGCCTGGGCACGGGCGCGGCGCTGGCGGCGGAGGCGGGAAGCGAGGGCGACCCGCTGATCACCCTCAGCTATCTCAATGAGACGGTGCTGCCCAAGCTGATGGGCGACGTACAGGCCAGCGCGGACGCCAAACAGGCCGAGCTGACCGAGCAGTTCCGCCAGGCGGCCCAGGGAGGTTCCGGCTCCGCCTCCTATATGGTGGTGACGCTGAACCCGGGACAGCGGCTGAACCTGGACCTGGGCAGCGAGGTGCTGCTCCGGGTGGGCAGCGCGTCGGCCAATGCGGCGGTCAATCCGGCGCTGGTGGACGTGACCACCGGCGGCAATCTCAGCAGCGGGGAGCAGCTGGTACAAAACCACCTCTATGTGGCCACCATGACGGACCACTCCGTCACCGCCGGAGGCGGCACGGTAAAGGTGCTGGTGCGGGGCGGGTATTCGGTCTCCTGAGGTATGCCCGATGAATCTTATAGATCTGCTCAGCCTGCAGGGAGCTCTGTTCGCCATGATGCTGCTGGGCCTGTGGCTGAAAAAACGGGGCGTTATCAGCGAGGACGGGAAGCAGTGCCTCACCGATCTGTGCCTGAATATTATCATTCCCTGCAATATCTTTAAGTCCTGTCTGATTGAATTCAATCTGGAGATTCTGAGGGCCTGCGGTATGCTGCTGCTCTCGGCGGTCATTCTTCAGCTTGTCTGCCTGCTGCTGAACCGCTGGATCTTCAACCGCTATGAGCCCAGACAGAAAAAGGTGCTGCAGTACTGCACCATTGTCCCCATGAGCGGCTTTTTGGGCAACCCGGTGGCGGAGGGGCTCTATAACGAGATGGGCGTGCTGTATACCTCCATCTTTTTAATCCCCATGCGGGTGGTCATGTGGTCGGTGGGCACCACCTATTTTGTGGCGGATGAGGCGGTGGACAAGAAAAAGGTGCTGCGGAACGTGCTGACCCATCCCTGCCTGCTGGCCGTCTATCTGGGCCTGATCTGTATGGTGACGCAGGTACATATTCCGGCCGTGGTGCGGGAGACGGTCCAATATATCGCCGCCTGCAACTCGGCGGTGAGCATGATCATTGTGGGAACCATCCTGGCAGAGGTGAAGCTGACCACCATCGTCAACCGGGATACGGTGCTGTTCAGCATTTTCCGCCTGGGAATTCTGCCGGCCGGCGCGCTGGCGCTGGGACTGCTGCTCCATCTGGACCCCACCGCCCTGGGGGTCAGCGTGCTGATGACCGGAATGCCCGCCGGGGCCACCGCCGCCATCTTTGCGGCCCGGTACCACAGCGACGCGCCCTTTGCCACCAAGTGCGTGGTCATGACGACGCTGTTCTCCATGGCGACGCTGCCGGTGTGGATGTACTTTCTCGGATAAAAAAGCGCAGGAACTTGGCGGACAGTCTGAAAAGCCTGTCCGCCTTGGTTTTGTGCAAAACCGCCCTTGTATCCGGAGGGCGGTTTGTAGTATCCTGTTGGTAAGTTTCCCGCGAAAGGAGGGGGTTCCACTGCCCGCTTTTCTTCAGACCGGGCTGACGGCCCTGGGGCAGCTTCCGGCGGAGCACCCGGACTTTTTTGCCTGGTACACTTTGATTCTTCGCTTTCTGTTCCCCATACTGGCCATTTTCATGCTGGTGCGGATTATCCGCTCCCTGGTGAAGGCCTCCCCCAGGCCGGAGGTATGGGCCTATCTGTCCCTGCCCAACGGGGCCTCGGAGCCTCTGACCCACTGGGAGAACATCCTGGGGCGCAGTCCGGCCTCCGACGTGATTTTGAACTATCCCGTGGTGTCCCGGCAGCACGCCGCCCTCATCCGGACCGGAGAGGACCGGTGGACCGTCTACGACCTGGACTCCAAGAGCGGGACCCTGATCAACGGCAGGAAGGTGGAGGGGGGCGGCTCCCCCATGACCTTTGGGGATGTGCTCAGCCTGGGGGGCGTGGACACCGTGCTCCTCCCGGTGTCCGGCGAGGAGACCGCCCGCCGGAAAAAGACCTCTCAGCGGCCTGTGCCCCCCTGGGGCTCCCTGATTCTGCTCACCGTGTTCCAGGTGCTCGCCGCCCTGCAGTTCCTGTTTTCCGTCGGCGGGGAGCAGCTCCTGGTCCCCGCGGCCTTTTTGTGCCTGTGCCTGGTGATGTGGCTGTACTGCCTCGTTCTCCGGGGGATGGGGCGGACGGGGTTTGAGATGGAGACCATCGCCTTCTTCCTGTCCACCCTGTCCCTGGCGGTGACGGCCTCCTCCGCCCCCGGCTCAGTGCTCAAACAGCTTTTGGCCGTTGCTTTGGGGATGGTTTTATTCCTGGTGCTGGGCATTTTTCTCCGGGATCTGGACCGGGTGCGGAGGATCCGGTGGCTTATGGCTGCGGGAGCGATTTTCCTGCTGAGCCTGTCTCTGGCGCTGGGGGACGAGAAATTCGGGGCGGCCAACTGGATCAGCCTCTTCGGATTCTCCTTTCAGCCCTCGGAGCTGGCCAAGATCTGCTATATCTTTGCCGGGGCCGCCACGCTGGAGCGGCTGTTCCGGCGGCGGAATTTAGGGCTGTTCATCGTCCTCACCGGGGCGTGCATGGGCTGTCTGGCCCTGATGAGCGACTTCGGCACCGCCGCCGTCTTCTTTGTCACGTTTCTGGTCATCGCCTACCTCCGCTCCGGAGACTATACCACGCTGGCCCTGGTCTGCGGCGGGGCGGTATTTGGGGGCCTGGTGCTGGTGACGCTGAAGCCCTACATCCTCCGGCGGTTCGCCGCCTGGGGCCATGTGTGGGAGCAGGCCTCCGACGGGGGCTTCCAGCAGACCCGCACCATGTCCGCCGCTGCCTCCGGCGGCCTTATCGGCGTGGGGCCGGGGGAGGGATGGCTCCACCGGGTGGCCGCCGCCGACACCGACCTGGTGTTCGGAATGCTGTGCGAGGAGTGGGGACTGGTCATTGCGGTGCTCTCCGTGGCGTGCGTCGCCGCTCTGGCGGTGTTCGCCGTGCGGAGCTGCCGGGCGGGCCGCTCCAGCTTCTACACCATCGCCGCCTGCGCCGCCACCAGCCTGCTGGTGTTTCAGACGGCCCTGAACGTGCTGGGCTCAGTGGACATTCTGCCCCTCACAGGCGTGACCTTTCCCTTTGTGTCCAACGGCGGCTCGGCCATGGTGTCCGCCTGGGGGCTGCTGGCCTTTTTGAAGGCGGCGGACACCCGAAGCAACGCCAGCTTTGCCATCCGGCGGCAGAGGGACCACGGGGGGCAGTGGCTGGGCAACCTGATGCCGCAGGCGGGACGCGGCAAAAAAGAGGAGGTTTCCCGTGAAGAAGATTGAAAAGCGCACGGTGGTCTGCCTGGCGCTCACCGCCGCCCTTCTGCTGGGGGTGGCGCTGTTTGTGGTGCGGTTCTTTCTGGACGGGGGAGACTGGGCCTCCTTTGCCGCCAACCGGCACCTGTATAACAGCCAGGGACAGCTCTCTGTGGGCCGGGTGCTGGACCGGGACGGGGATGTGCTCTCCTGGGTGGACGAGGCGGGAAACCGGCAGTACTACGCCAACCCGACCGTCCGTATGGCCACCCTCCACGCGGTGGGGGACCCCGGCGGGGCCATCGGAACCAGCGCTCTGGTGGCCTTTGCGGATGAGCTGTCCGGCTATAACTTCCTCACCGGGGCGGACAACCCCTTCGGCCAGGGGAACGACCTGTACCTGACCCTGGACGCCCGCCTGAACTATGAAGCCTACCAGGCGCTGAACGGCCGCAAAGGGGCGGCGGGAGTGTACAACTATAAGACGGGGGAGATTTTGTGCATGGTCTCCAGCCCGGCTTTTGACCCGGCCAACCCCCCGGAGATTCAGGAGGGGGACGGGCGGTACGAGGGCGTGTATGTCAACCGCTTTCTGTCCGGTACATTTATTCCCGGCTCTGTGTTCAAAACCGTCACCCTGACTGCCGCCCTGGAGAAGATTCCGGACCTGTTTGACCGCGCCTTCACCTGCACCGGCTCCACAGAGGTGGGGGGCGAGACCATTACCTGTCCCTCCGCCCACGGAGAGATGGACATCGGAGAGGCCTTTGCCCGCTCCTGCAACGGGGTCTTCGCCCAACTGGCGGTGGAGCTGGGGGCGGAGACCATGGCGGAATATGTGGAGAAGGCCGGCCTGCTGGACCGGTACTCCGTGGACGGCATTCAGACCGCCCAGGGGAGCTATGACCTCTCCGGGGCGTCGGAGGGCCAGCTGGGGTGGTCCGGCGTGGGTCAGTACAACGACCTGGTAAACCCCTGCGCCGTGATGGTGTGGATGGGGGGGATTGCAAACGGGGGCAGGACGGCGGTTCCCCATCTCATCCAGGATGTGAAGGGCGGCCTGCCCCGCATCTCCCTCCCCTTTGGGGGGAGGACCGGGACGCTCATTGAGGCGGACACCGCCTGGACTCTGGCCGGGCTGATGGCCCAGAACGTGGTGCAGACCTACGGCTCCGGCCGGTTCCCCAATATGGATATCTGCGCCAAATCGGGCACCGCCGAGGTGGGGGGCGGGAAGCGGCCCAACGCCTGGTTTGCTGGCTTCCTCCGGAACGAGGACGCCCCCTATGCCTTCGCCGTGGTGGTGGAGGAGGGGGGCAGCGGCGCTTCCGCCGCCGGCGATGTGGCGGCGCGGGTGCTGGACGCCCTGGTCAACGGGTATTAAAAAACTGGGAGCACATGGCGTGTGCTCCCAGTTTTGTCCTCTGTGTCAGCCCTCCTGCCGGTAGAGCGCCACCAGGGCGCTGGCCCCGATGCGGTCGGCCCCCGCGTCCAGCAGGGCCTGGGCCTGTTCGAAGGTGCGGACGCCGCCGGCGGCCTTGATGCGCACATCCGGGCTGATGTTCTCCCGGAACAGGCGCACGTCTTCCACTGTGGCCCCCCCGGAGGAGAAGCCGGTGGAGGTCTTGATGAAATCGGCGCCCGACATGGAGACCAGGCGGCAGACGGCGATTTTTTCCGCCTGGGTCAGTTGACAGGCCTCCACGATGACCTTCAGAATGTGTCCGTTGCAGGAGGCTTTCACCGCTTTGATTTCCTCCAGCACGCCCTCCCAGTCGCCGGACTTGGCCAGGCCCAGGTCCATGACCATGTCAATTTCGTCCGCGCCGTTGCGGATGGCGTCCTCAGTCTCGAACACCTTGACCTCCGGCGTGGAGTAGCCGTTGGGGAAGCCCACCACGGTGCAGATCTTCAGGCGGTGCTGGACGTAGTCCGCCGCCCGCTTTACGTACCGGGGGGGAATGCAGACCGACGCGGTCTCATAGGCCATGCCCTCGTCGCAGAGGGCACGCACCTCCTCCCAGGTGGCGGTTGGGGACAGGAGCGTGTGGTCTACTCGCTGAAGCAGTTCTTTGTGATCCATAGCATGATCCTCCTTACAAAGAGCGTGGAACCTCCACGCGGAAGCGATGAGAACGACCGTCTCTATTGTATCCCGCCTGTGCCGGTCTGTCTACAAAAAAATTCGCCAAAAAAAGCAGTTGTGAAAATAAATTTCTCAAAACTGCGGGACAGTTTGGAGAAAAAGACAGCCGCGGCGAACCGCGGCTGTCTCAAATTACTTCCGGGCCAGCAGGGCGTCTGTCCGGTCGGTTCTCTCCCAGGGAAGATCCAGGTCGTCCCGGCCAAAGTGGCCGTAGGCGGCCAGCTGCCGGTAGATAGGCCGGCGCAGGTCCAGGTCCCGGATGATGGCGGCGGGGCGCAGGTCAAAGACGGCGTTCACCATGTCGGACAGGTGTTCGTCGGAGACGGTCCCGGTGCCGAAGGTGTCCACCCGCACGGCGACGGGCTTGGCCACGCCGATGGCGTAGGCAAGCTGTACCTGGCAGCGGGAGGCCAGACCGGCGGCCACCACGTTCTTGGCCACCCAGCGGGCGGCGTAGGCGGCGGAGCGGTCCACCTTTGTGGGGTCTTTTCCGGAGAAAGCGCCGCCGCCGTGGGGGGCGGAGCCGCCGTAGGTGTCCACGATGATCTTCCGCCCGGTGAGGCCGGAGTCCCCCTGAGGTCCGCCCACCACGAAGCGGCCGGTGGGATTCACATAGATCTTGGTGTCGTTGTCCATGAGGCCGGCGGGAATGATGGGCCTGATGACCAGGTCAATCATATCCCGGCGGATCTGCTCCAGCTCCGCCTCCGGGCTGTGCTGGGTGGAGACCACCACCGCGTCCACCCGCAGAGGCCTGTCGTTTTCGTCATACTCCACCGTCACCTGAGTCTTGCCGTCGGGGCGCAGATAGTTTACCAGGCCCTCCTTGCGCACCTGGGCCAGCCGGCGGGCCAGCTTGTGGGCCAGGGAGATGGGCAGGGGCATGTACTCCGGCGTCTCGTCGCAGGCGTAGCCGAACATCATGCCCTGGTCGCCGGCGCCGTTGTCCAGGCCGTCGTCCTGGGCGCCCTCTTTGACCTCCAGGCACTTGTCCACCCCCAGGGCAATGTCGGGGGACTGCTCGTCGATGGAGGTGATCACCGCGCAGGTGTCGCAGTCAAAGCCGAACTTGGCCCGGTCATAGCCGATGTCCCGCACCACGTCCCGGGCAATTTTGGGGATGTCCACATAGCAGTGGGTGGTAATTTCCCCCATCACATGGACCAGGCCGGTGGTGACGGTGGTCTCACAGGCCACTCTGGCCTGGGCGTCCTGGGCCAGGATGGCGTCCAGCACCGCGTCGGAGATCTGGTCGCAGATCTTATCGGGGTGTCCCTCGGTGACGGATTCGGATGTAAAAAGTTTCTTTGCCATAGCGATTTCCTTTCTTTGCCGGATTGAGGGCGAAAAAAACGCTCCGCCGCGGCGGAGCGTCTGGAACCCTGGTACCCTCATCTTTCGATACACTGCCGCCGGATTTGGCACCTTGCGGAGCTTGTCTCTCCGCAGGTTGCCGGGTTTCATCGGGCCGTTCCCTCCACCGCTCTTGATAAGGTGATTCAATTTTACAGGCAACTATTATAACAGCTTTTTCCCGCCTGTCAAGAAAAAATGCCGCTGAATTTTTATGCCTCCCAGCCGGCCAGATAGTCCTTCTGCTCCTGGGTCAGGGAATCGATGGACAGGCCCATGGCGGCCAGCTTTACCCGGCCGATCTGGTCGTCAATCTCCTCGGGGACGTTATAGACCTTCTTTTCCAGCGCTCCGGCGTGCCTGGCCATCCACTCCAGGGACAGGGCCTGGACGGCGAAGGACATGTCCATAATCTCCGCCGGATGGCCGTTGCCCGCCGCCAGGTTTACCAGACGGCCCTCGGCCAGCACGTTCAGGACGCGCCCGTCGGGGAGGCGGAAGCCCTCGATATTTTCACGGCGGGAGAAGCGCTCCACGGCCAGCTCCTCCAGGCGCTTCACGTCCACCTCGCAGTCAAAGTGGCCGGAGTTGCACAAAATGGCGTTGTGCTTCATCACCTGGAAGTGGCGCTCCACAATGACGTCCTTACAGCCGGTGGCGGTGACGAAGATGTCCCCGTATCTGGCCGCCTCGTCCATGGGCATGACGGAGAAGTTCTCCATGGTGGCCTCCAGCGCTTTGAAGGGGTCCACCTCGGTGACAATGACCCGGGCCCCCATGCCCTTGGCCCGCATGGCGATGCCCTTGCCGCACCAGCCGTAGCCGGCCACCACCACCGTCTTGCCCGCCACCATCAGGTTGGTGGTGTGCATAATGGCGTCCCAGGAGGACTGGCCCGTGCCGTACTTGTTGTCGTAGTAGTGCTTGGCCTTGGCGTCGTTTACCGCCATCATGGGACAGGGGAGAATGCCCGCCCGCTGCCGGGCGTACAGGCGGTGGATGCCGGTGGTGGTCTCCTCGCAGCCCCCCAGCAGGCGGTCCCCGTACTGGGCGCACCTGCCCCCCAGCAGGGAGATGAGGTCGCCTCCGTCGTCCACAATCAGGTGGGGGCGGCATTTCAGAGTCTCCGCCAGCAGGTCCTCATACCCCTGCATGTCCACCCCGTGGACGCCGAAGGTCTCCACTCCCAGCTCCGCCATGGCGGCGGCCACGTCGTCCTGGGTGGACAGGGGGTTGCAGCCGGTGAGATACACCTTTGCGCCGCCCTCCCGAAGGACCAGGCCCAAATTGGCGGTCTTGGCCTCCAGGTGGACGGAGACGGCGATGGTAAGCCCCTCAAAGGGCTTTTCCCGGCGGAAGCGGGCCTCGATGCCGCTGAGGGCGGGCATGAAGTCCCGCACCCACTGGATTTTCAAATGGCCGGAGGGGGCCAGAGACCGGTCTTTTACAATGCTCATAGATACTTCCTCTCTTGTCTGGCTTTTTGGGGATTGTCCTATTGTACCACACCGCTCCGGACAGGAAAAGGGGGCCGCGCCTGTTGGGAGGAAAAATATTTACACTTTTGGTATAGACATTTGACGCGGAAACGGGTATGATTCTACGAGTGCCTGAATTGCAGTTCAAAAGGAGGATTGTCCATGAGCGCCCTTTCCCGCTGGCTGGACCGGTTCTGTTATAACCACCCCAACCTCGGCATCCCAAATCTGATGATGATTGTGGTCATCGGCAACGTGTTCGTGTATTTTATGGACATGTTTTCCAATCACTACATGTCGCAGCTGCTGATGTTCTCCACCCCCATGATTCTCCGGGGGGAGATCTGGCGGATTCTCACCTTTATCTTTGTTCCCACCACCGGTTACGGAGACATGTTTTCCACGCTGTGGTTTGTCATGACAACCCTGTTTTACTACTATGTCGGCAACGCCCTGGAGCGGCAGTGGGGCACCACCCGCTTCACGGTTTTTTACGGCCTGGGCGTGATAATGAACATCGCCGTTGGCTTCGTGGCGGGCGCGACCACCATGTACTATGTCAATATGTCCATGTTCTTTGCCTTTGCCACTCTCTACCCCGACATGCGCGTGCTGCTGTATGGCATTCTGCCCCTGAAGGTGAAGTGGCTGGCCTGGATTGACGCGGCCCTGTTTGCCTTTGACATCTCCTTCAGCCTCACCAGCGGCCTGTGGGTCACGGCAGTCCTCCCGCTGGCGGCGATTCTGAACTATTTTCTCTTCTTCTGGGACGATCTGCGCAACCTTCTCCGCCGGACCGGCCAGCGGGCCGCCCACCGGGTCAATCCCCAGACGGTCAATTTCAAAAAAGCCCAGAGACAGGTGCGGGAGCACAGGGGCTATCTGCATAAATGCGCCGTGTGCGGCATCACCGACGCCGACGACCCCACCATGGAGTTCCGCTACTGCTCCAAGTGCAACGGCTATTACTGCTACTGCATGAAGCACATCAACAACCATGTGCATGTGCAGTAATATGCGCGGTAAGGTTGTGCTTTCAGAGAAAGCGTGCTACAATGAGAGCCAGTGAACCGGACGGTTTTCCGCCCAAGGAAAGGAGGATTTCCCTGTTATGAGCGATTGCCTGTTCTGTAAGATTGCAGAGGGACAGATTCCCTCCAACAAGGTCTATGAGGACGAGGTCTGCTTTGCCTTCTACGACATCGATCCCCAGGCGCCCACCCACTTCCTGGTGATTCCCAAGGCCCACATCGCCTCTGTGGCTGGGGTGACGGAGGACAACGCCGCCGTGGTGGCCCACATCTTCGCCGTCATCTCCAAAGTGACCAAGGAGCTGGGGCTGGAGAGCTACCGGGTGGTGTCCAACACCGGCGAGCAGGCCGGTCAGAGCGTGCCGCACCTGCACTTCCATGTGCTGTCCGGGCGGGACATGACCTGGCCTCCGGGCTGACGCTTCAGGGGCGGCCCCCAGGGCCGCCCCTTCTGCGTTGGACGGGGGGAAGAAAAAGGACTTGACAGCCCGGCGGCTGTGGGACTATAATAACGCCACAAGTGAATGAAGGTCTTCAGGGCAGGGTGAAATTCCCGATCGGCGGTACAGTCCGCGCGCGCAGCAATGCGCATGATTTGGTGCAACTCCAAAACCGACAGTATAGTCTGGATGAAAGAAGATCGAATTGCGCGGGGAAGCGTGTTGACTCTCTCCCCGCGAAATCCGTGTATGCTCTGAGATGGAACGCCATTTCAGAGTTTTTTGTTTCCCCAAACCGGGAGACGTCCTTTTCATGCGCCTTGAAGAGCTGCTTCAAGGCGCTTTTTTGTTGTTTGGAGGCGGGAATTTGAGAGATTCGGACTATATGAAGCTGGCCCTGGAGCTGGCGGAGCGGGGGAGAGGGTGGACCTCTCCCAACCCCATGGTGGGGGCGGTCATCGTCAAAAACGGAGCCGTCATTGGACGGGGGTACCACCACCGGTGCGGCCAGGCCCACGCGGAGCGGGACGCTCTGGCCAACTGCGCCGGGGATCCGGCGGGGTCCACCCTGTATGTGACTCTGGAGCCCTGCTGCCACCAGGGGCGGCAGCCCCCCTGTACCCAGGCCATTCTGGAGGCGGGCATCCGCCGGGTGGTCATAGGCTCCGGAGACCCCAATCCCCTGGTGGCGGGGAAGGGGATTGCCCAGCTCCGGGCGGGGGGCGTGGAGGTGACGGAGCACGTGCTGGAGGCGGAGTGTACCGCCCTGAATTTCATCTTTTTTCACTATATCCGCACAAGACGGCCCTATACGGCCCTGAAATACGCCATGACGCTGGACGGAAAAATCGCCGCCTACACCGGCGCATCCCGGTGGATCACCGGAGAGGAGGCCAGGACCCATGTCCACGCCCTGCGGAACCAGTACCGGGGCATTCTGGTGGGGGTGGGAACCGTTCTGGCTGACGACCCACTCCTCACCTGCCGCCTGCCCGGCGGGCGCAGCCCGGTGCGGATCATCTGCGACACCCACCTGAGAACCCCTCTCTCCGCCCAGGTGGTGCGGACCGCCGGGGAGGTCCCCACGGTGCTGGCTGTCTGCCGCGGGGACACGGGGCCCTATCGGGAGGCCGGGTGCCAGGTGCTGACTCTCCCGGAGCGGGACGGCCATGTGGATTTGGACGTCCTCATGGCCGAACTGGGCCGGCGGGAGATTGACAGCCTGCTCATCGAGGGGGGCGGAACCCTGGCCTGGTCGGCTCTGGAGGCGGGGCTGGTCCGCCGCGTGTACGCCTATGCGGCCCCCATGCTCCTGGGGGGCGCGGCGGCCAAGTCCCCGGTGGAGGGACGGGGGTTCCCCTCCCCGGACCGGGCGGTTAAGCTGAAAAATCTGACGGTCACGCCTCTGGGGGCGGACGTGCTGCTGGAAGGGGAGACGTGAGATGTTCACCGGAATTGTGGAGGAGATGGGCGCCGTGGAGCGCATCCAGCGGGGCGCCCACTCCGCCGTGGTGCAAATCAGGGCCCGGACCGTGCTGGAGGACCTGAAAATCGGGGACAGCGTGGCGGTGAACGGGGTGTGCCTTACGGTGGTGGCCCTTCAGAAAAACGGGTTTTCCGCCGACGTGATGCACGAGACCCTGGACCGCTCCACCCTATCGGCGCTGCGTCCGGGGAGCCCCGTCAACCTGGAGCGGGCTATGGCGGCCAACAGCCGGTTCGGCGGGCACATTGTGGCCGGACATGTAGACGGCGCCGGGACCGTCGCCGGGCTCCGCCGGGACGACAACGCGGTGTGGTATACCATTCAGGCGCCGCCCCAGGTGCTGCGGTACGTGGTGGAGAAGGGCTCCATCGCCGTGGACGGCATCAGCCTCACGGTGGCTCAGGTGGGGAAGGACTGGTTCTCCGTCTCCGTCATTCCCCACACCGCCGCGGTGACGGCGCTGGGACAGCGCCGGACAGGGGACCAGGTGAATCTGGAGTGCGACATCGTCGGCAAGTATGTGGAGAAGCTGCTTCAGCCGGCCCGGACAGAGCGGCGGGAGCAGGGCCTGAGCCGGGAGTTCTTGGCCCAAAATGGGATTTTATAAGCGTTAAAATAAAGGAGAGCGACAAAACATGTACCAATTCAACACCATTCCGGAGGCCCTGGACGACCTGCGGGCCGGAAAACTGATTCTGGCCACCGACGACCCGGACCGGGAGAACGAGGGGGATTTTATCTGCGCCGCCCAGTTCGCCACCACAGAGAACGTGAACTTTATGGCCACCCACGGCAAGGGGCTCATCTGTATGCCCATGTCCAGAGCGTATGTCCAGAAATTACAGCTTCCCCAGATGGTGGCGCTGAACACCGATAACCACGAGACGGCCTTCACCGTCTCCATTGACCACGTGTCCACCACCACCGGCATCTCCGCCGCCGAGCGGTCTGTCACCGCCATGAAGTGCGTGGAGGAGGGGGCCCGGCCGGAGGACTTCCGCCGTCCGGGGCATATGTTCCCCCTGCTGGCCAAGAAAAACGGGGTGCTGGAGCGCAACGGCCACACCGAGGCGACGGTGGACCTGCTGCGGCTGGCGGGCCTGAAGGAGTGCGGCCTGTGCTGTGAGATTATGCGGGACGACGGCACTATGATGCGCACGAAGGAGCTGATGGAGCTGGCCCGGACCTGGGGCATCAAAATCATCACCATCAAGGATCTGCAAAACTACCGCAAGCGCCATGAGAAGCTGGTGGAGCAGGTGGCTGTGACCCATCTGCCCACGAAATACGGAGATTTTATGGCCTATGGCTATGTAAACCAGCTCAACGGGGAGCACCATGTGGCCCTGGTAAAGGGAGAGATTGGAGACGGACAGAGCCTGCTGTGCCGGGTCCACTCCGAGTGCCTCACCGGGGATACCTTCGGCTCCCTCCGGTGCGACTGCGGGGAGCAGCTTGCCTGCGCCATGCGGCAAATTGAGAAGGAGGGCCGGGGCGTCCTTCTCTATATGCGCCAGGAGGGCCGGGGCATCGGTCTGATGAACAAGCTGAAGGCCTATGAGCTCCAGGAGCGGGGAATGGACACTCTGGAGGCCAATCTGGCCCTGGGCTTTGCCGGCGACCTGCGGGAGTACTACATCGGCGCTCAAATTCTGCGGGACCTGGGGGTGCGGACCATGCGCCTGCTCACCAACAACCCGGACAAGGTGTATCAGCTGGAGGACTTCGGCCTGGAGATTGCGGAGCGGGTGCCCATCCAGATGGAGGCCACCCGGTACGACCGGAAGTACCTGCGCACAAAACAGGAGAAAATGGGCCACCTGCTGAACTACTCATAAGCGGGGCGGCTGTGCACAATATTTTTCACAAAAAACCGGCCAAATGGAAAGGAGCAGCAACATGAAAACATTTGAAGGCAATCTGGTCGCTCAGAACATGAAGGTGGGCATTGTGGTCTCCCGCTTCAACGAGTTCATCACCTCCCGCCTGCTGGGGGGCGCGCTGGACGGGCTTAAGCGCCGGGGGGTGGAGGAGGAGAACATCTTCACCGCCTGGGTGCCCGGCGCCTTTGAGATCCCGCTGATTGCCTCGAAGATGGCTAAGAGCGGCAAATACGACGCGGTGATCTGCCTGGGGGCCGTCATCCGGGGGAGCACCAGCCACTATGACTATGTGTGCAATGAGGTGTCCAAGGGCGTTGCCGCCGTCTCTCTGGAGACGGGCGTGCCGGTGCTCTTCGGGGTGCTCACCACCGAAAACATCGAGCAGGCCATTGAGCGCTCCGGCAGCAAGGCGGGCAACAAGGGCTCCGAGTGCGCCGAGGGGGCCGTGGAGATGGTGAACCTCATCCGCGCCCTGGAGGCGTGACGTGGTCCGCCTGCTGCTGGACTACGACGGGACCCTCCACGACTGCCTGAAAATTTATGCCCCGGCCTTTCGCCTGGCCTACCGGTCCCTGGTGGACCGGGGGCTCCGGGCGGAGCGGACCTGGGAGGACGGAGAACTGAAGCGGTGGCTGGGTCTGACCCCCAAGGCCATGTGGGCGGCCTTCGCCCCCGATTTGCCGGAGGCGCTGCGGGAGGAGTGCGCCGGAAAAATCCAACGGGAGATGCTCCGCCTCACCGCCGCCGGGGAGGCCGTACTCTACCCCGGCGCGGCCGGGGCGCTGGAGGCGCTGAAGGAGATGGGGTGCTCCCTGATTCTTCTGAGCAACTGCCAGCGGGCCTATTTAGAGGCGCATCAGAGGGCGTTTCACCTGGAGCGGTATTTTGACGGCCTCTTCTGTACAGAGGACTACGGCTGGCCGGCCAAGTGGGCGCTGTTTCCCAGGATACGGAGAGATTTCCCCGGAAATTATATCGCGGTTGGGGACCGGGCCTCTGATTTGGAGCTGGCCCGCCGCCATGGGCTGCCCTTTGTGGGCTGCGCCTACGGGTACGGCGGGGAGGAGCTGGCGGAAGCCGGCCTTCTGATTCAAAGTCCGGAGGCGCTCCCGCGGGTTCTGCCCGGCCTGACCGGAACGGCTCTTCTCTGATACGCGGTCTCCCCGCCCGGTTTCTGCCCCTGGATTTGACACACAGGCCAGGATAGAGTAAACTACTACCGGAAACCAGACGAAGGGAGGGGACGCCTATGAAACGCAATTCTAAGGTGTCCACTGCGGTCATCCGCCGCCTGCCCCGCTACTACCGTCAGCTGTCCGAGCTTCAGCGCAAGGGCGCGGTGCGCATCTCGTCCAGCGCCCTGGGCAAGTCCATGGGGCTGACGGCGTCGCAGATCCGCCAGGATCTGTTTTGCTTCGGCGGCTTTGGCCAGCAGGGCTATGGATATAAAGTAGATCTGCTCAAAGAGCAGATTGGAGAGATTTTGGGCATCAACCGGGGGCACACCGTCGTCGTACTGGGAGCCGGCAACCTGGGCCGGGCCCTGATTGAGAACTTTAAATTTTCCAGCAACGGCTTTCAGCTTCTGGCCGCCTTCGACATCCAGGAGCGCACGGTGGGCACGCAGATTGCAGGTGTTCCGGTCTATCACGCGGACACGCTGGAGAATTTTCTGCACGCGCATCCGGTGAGCGTGGGACTGCTGACCGTGCCCAAATCCGCCGCCCAGTCCATGGGGGAGCGGCTGGCCGCCGCGGGCGTGCAGGGGATATGGAACTTTACCAACTGTGAAATCACGCTGCCCCAGGGGAACGTGGTGGTGGAGAGCGTCCATTTTTCGGACAGCCTGCTGACCCTGAGCTACCTGATCTCCCAGCGGGAGGACGGAGAGGAGGCGGAGGTATGAGGCCGAACGTGCCGAAAGCGCTGTGCGCCCTGGGGCTGGCGGCGGCTCTGGCCGCCGGAGCTGCGGCGGCGGGAGGGGACAGTTTGGTCTCTCTGCGCTATCTGACGGAGACGTTCCTCCCCAGCGCGCAGAGCCAGCTGGAGCAGATCAACACCCAGGCGATGGAGGAGGCCTACAGCCAGGCCGCCGGCCAGCTCCAGGCGGGGGACGGCCTGTACAGCGCCGACTTCCGCAGCCGGACGTTTTCTCAGGGGGATACCCTGACGCTGCCCGCCGGGTCCGGCCTGATGGTCTACGCCGGGGCGGGGGCGCTGTCCCACAGCGGCGCGGTGATTGATATCACAGAGGGTACGGAGGTCCCCGCCGGCGTCCGGCTGGCGGCGGGCCACCGGTATCTGGTGGGAGAGGATACCTCCGCCGTGCTGACCGTGCAGTCCGGCGCAATGCACCTGGGCCTCCAGGGGAGCTATCAGGCGCAGCTCTCCGGGCTGGAGGCGCTGCCCTTTGTGGACGTGGCCCAGGGGGACTGGTACCAGAGCGCGGTGGAATATGTCTATGGGGCCGGCCTGTTTTCCGGCATGAGCGAGGACATGTTCGCGCCGGGAGCGGCGATGAACCGGGCCATGCTGGTGACGGTGTTTTACCGCCTGGCGGGCTCCCCGGCGGAGGAGCTGGCCCAGGCCCAGGGGAGCTTTGCCGACGTGGCACCGGAGAGCTGGTACGCGCCCTATGTGCGCTGGGGCTACAGCCAGGGGGTGACGGCCGGCACGGGAAACGGCCTGTTCGCCCCGGAGGAGAACGTCACCCGGCAGCAGATTCTGGTGATGCTCCACAGCTTTGCTCGGCAGTATCTGGGCCTGTCCCTGACCGGAGAGGCGGAGCTGTCCGCCTATGCCGACGGGGAGAGCACGGCCTCCTGGGCGCGGGAGGCCGTGTCCTGGGCGGCGGCGAACGGTCTGATTTCCCCTCCGGCGGAGGGCGCCGTCCGTCCGGCCGACCCGGCCAGCCGGGCGGAGGTGGCTGTGATGCTGATGAAGTTCGCCTCTTTGTATCTGTAACCCGCCGCCTCCCGCGGCATAGAATGGATTGGGCGCGGCGCTGAGCCGCCCCAAGACTTCATAGACGGGAGGTACCTGACGGATGGGGTGCGGTAACAACGGCTTTGGCGGCGGAGGCTGCCTGTGGATCATCGTGCTGATTCTCATCCTGTGCTGCTGCGGAAGCGGGTGCGGGAACAACTACGGGAACGGCTGCGGCAATAACTGCGGCAACGGCTGCGGCTGCTGCTGAGGCGGCCGCTGTGCGGCGCGCATCCAACGGGGATGCGCGCCGCCTTTTTTTATGCGGAGAGAACAGGAGAAAACTTCCAGATAAAAAAGGCGAAAAAAGGAAAAGAAACGCCGCCGCTGGGGAAAAGAATGATTGCAATTTTATAAAAAAGGGTGTATGATAAAAACCAATGAACCGCCCGGCCGCGGACGGTTCCGGCGGTTTTGTACCGCAGCTGTCCCAAAACGGCAAAAACAGCGCCGCAGAGGGACGGATTCCGCCTCTTTCCGGCCAGAGGAGAGGGGACGGAACATCTCCTGTCATGTGGACCGGCGGCCGCTCCCATCGCGGGGGAGAGGGCCGGCGGGCTTTGCTGTGCACAGGAAAAAAATAACGTTGGAACGAGTTGGGGAGGGCTGCAAAAAAGCCGGAGGCAGGCTCTGGTGGGAGATCAGAGCGCCGGCAGAAGGACTATGTTTTATTTTTTCCCAGCGATTGCAGTATAGGGAGGTTGAAATCCGAATGAGCAAATTTCTCAAACGCTCTGCGCAAGGCGCGGGAGTTCCCCATGAAAAGCGGACTGCCGGCCTTGAGACGGTGGTCATGCCGCTTCCGTCTAAGATCGTCCTGTCGATGAACGAACACATCGGCGCTCCGGCGTCCCCTGTGGTAAAGAAGGGCGATCAGGTGTACGTAGGCACCGTAGTAGGCAAGGCCGGCGGCTTTGTCTCCGCCGACATCCACTCCGGCGTGTCCGGAACCGTGTCCGAGATCTCCACCATGGTGGGCTCCAACGGCTCCACCCAGACCACCGTGATCATCACCCCCGACGGGGAGCAGAAGGTGGACCCCTCCATCGCCCCTCCGGAGGTGACGGACCTGAAGTCCTTTACCGACGCCATCCGGGCCAGCGGCCTGGTGGGCCTGGGCGGCGCGGGCTTCCCCACGGCGGTGAAGCTGGCCCCCAAGAATTTGGACGAGATTGATACCCTGCTGATCAACGGCGCAGAGTGCGAGCCCTACATCACTTCGGACCACCGCTGCCTGCTGGAGGATACCCACTTTATCCTCAGCGGCATCAAGGCTGTGATGAAGTACCTGAACATCTCCAAGTGCGTCATCGGCATCGAGGGCAACAAGCCCGACGCCATCGCCAAGATGCAGTCCGCCATCGACACGGAGGGCATCGAGGTCAAGACCCTGCCCTGCCGGTACCCCCAGGGCGCTGAAAAAGTGCTCATTGAGACCTGCACCGGCCGTGAAGTTCCCTTCCCCGGCCTGCCCTCCGACGTGGGCGTGATTGTGATGAACGTCACCTCCACCGCCTTTGTGGGCAAGTACCTGGAGACCGGTATGCCCCTGACCACCAAGCGCCTGACTGTGGACGGCGACATCGTCAAAGAGCCCAGAAATGTGGAAGTCATCATCGGCACACCCATCCGGGAGCTGCTGGACTTCTGCGGCGGCCTCTCCGCCCAGCCCGGCAAGGTGCTCTACGGCGGCCCCATGATGGGCACCTGCGTGGCCAGCCTGGACCAGCCGATTCTGAAGAACAACAACGCCGTTCTGGCCTTCTCTGAGGAGAAATCCCACCTGCCCCAGAAGACCAACTGCATCCACTGCGGCCGGTGCGTCAACGCCTGCCCCCTGGGGCTGGCGGCCAAGGACATTGTCAAGGCCTATGAGAAGGGCAACGTGGACCTGCTGAAAGAACTCAACGCCGACCTGTGCATGAGCTGCGGCACCTGCTCCTTCGTCTGCCCCGCCAAGCGGCCTCTGGCCCCCTCCATTGCCCTGGCAAAGATCCTCATGAAGAATGGAGGTAAGAAGTGATGGACAACAATAAGCTGATTGTCACCGCAGCCCCTCATATTACCAGCTCCGACACCACCCAGAAGATCATGCAGCGGGTGTGCCTGGCCCTGTGCCCCACTCTGGTGGCCTCGGTTGTGATCTTCGGCGTCAACGCGCTGATTCTGGTGGCTGTGACGGTGGTCTCCTGCGTGTTTTTTGAGTGGGCCTACTGCAAGCTGATGCACCGGGACAACCCCACCGGCGATTTCTCCGCCGTTGTCACCGGTATGCTGCTGGCCTTCAACCTGCCCGCCACCCTCCCCTGGTGGATGGCCATTGTGGGCGCGTTTATCGCCATCGTCATCGTCAAGCAGCTCTTCGGCGGCCTGGGCTATAACTTCGCCAACCCCGCCATTGTGGGCCGTATCGCCATGGCCATGGGCTTTGCCGGAGCCATGTCCAACTACCCCCACCCGGAGAGCGGCATCGACGCCTTCACCTCCGCCACCCCCCTGGCTGTGGCCGGCGAGGTGGGCTCTAAGAGCTATGTCACCCTGCTGCTGGGCAACCACGGCGGCGTGCTGGGCGAGACCTGCGCCATCACCCTGATTGTGGGCGGCGTCTTCCTCATCGCCACCAAGGTCATCAGCCCCACCATTCCTGTGACCTATCTGGCCACTGTGGCTGTGCTCAGCCTGGTGGCCGGTCAGGACCCCATCTATCAGCTGCTCTCCGGCGGCCTGCTGCTGGGCGCGTTCTTCATGGCCACGGACTATGTCACCTCTCCCACCACCACCAAGGGTAAGCTGGTCTTCGGTCTGGGTCTGGGCATCATCACCTGTGCCATCCGGTTCCTGGGCACTATGGCGGAGGGCGTCTCCTTCTCCATCCTGCTGATGAACCTGGTCGTTCCCTACATCGAGGTTCTCACCCGTCAGGACCGCCTGGGCATCGCCAAAGTCAAGAAGAATAAGGAGGGTGCCGGGAAATGAATAACTGGAGCCGCATCGGAAAACCCATTGTGGTGCTTTCCCTGATTTGTATCATCATCACCGGCGCGCTGGCCGCCACCAACCAGGTCACGGCCCCCATCATCTTAGAGGCCACCATCGCCGCGGAGAACGCCGCCCGTGCGGAGGTGCTCCCTGAGGCCGACAGCTTCAGCCCCGTGGAGGGCATTGCGGTGGAGGGCGTCTCCGCCGTCTACACCGCCGACAACGGCGCCGGCGCCGCCATCACCGCCTCCGCCAAGGGCTACGGCGGCGACGTGGTGGTCATGGTGGGCATCAACGCCGAGGGCAGCATCGAGGCCATCACTGTCACCCAGCAGGCCGAGACCAAGGGCATCGGCTCCAACGTGGTGGACAACGCGGAATATCTGGCCAACTACAACGGCCTGTCCGCCGCCGAGCCCCTGGTGCTCAATGAGGACGTGGACGCCTA
>CALXGC010000117.1 GCA_944387755.1 uncultured Oscillospiraceae bacterium
CCACCCCCGCCGAGTCCACCTCCTACCGGCTGGCCAAGCACGACAAGGAGCGCTATCCCGACATCATCACCGCCCACGAGGGCGCAGCGCCCTACTACACCAACTCCTCCCACCTGCCCGTGGGCTATACCGAGGACATCTTCTCCGCCCTGGACATCCAGGACCAGCTTCAGACCCTGTACACCTCCGGCACCGTGTTCCACGCCTTCCTGGGCGAGAAGCTGCCCTCCTGGCAGGCGGCGGCGGCCCTGGTGCGGAAGATCGCCGAGAACTATAAGCTGCCCTACTACACCATGTCCCCCACCTACTCCGTGTGCGCCGACCACGGCTATCTGGCCGGAGAGCAGTACACCTGCCCCATCTGCGGAAAGCCCGCGGAGGTCTACAGCCGCATCACCGGCTATTACCGCCCCGTCCAGAACTGGAACGACGGCAAGGCCCAGGAGTTCAAGGACCGGAAGGTGTACGACCTGACCCGCTCCCACCTGCACAGGGCGGGCCGGGCGGGCGCCCAGGTGACGGCTCCGGCGTTCACCCAGGCCCAGCCCCAGCGGGAGCTCCTGCTGTTCACCACCCGCACCTGCCCCAACTGCCGCCAGGCGGAGGCCCTCCTTCAGAAGGCGGGAGTGGCCTATCAAAAGGTCGTGGCGGAGGAATCCCCCGACCTGACCACCCGCTACGGGGTGCGCCAGGCCCCCACCCTGGCCTGGGAGGTCCAGGGCCAGGTGGAGAAGCGCACCGGCGTGGGCCCCATCAAGAAGTTCATCGAGGACCGCGCCAGAGAGGCGGTCTGAATCAGAAAAAATCCCGCCGGACCAGTTCGGAACTGGTCCGGCGGGATTTTTGTGCCCGCGGAGAGGGATCAGGATTCGCTGGGGGCCAGATAGTCGCCCATGACATAGCCCTCTTCAAAGTTGCCGCCGCCGGTGGCGTACTCAATGCGGTACCAGCCGTTGCCCGCGTCCTCCAGAACGGTGACGGTGGCTCCGTCCTGGGTGCTGGCCTTGGTCTCATACTCGGTGCCCGGACCGGAGCGGATGTTCAGGCCGCCGGTGGCGCCGGTGATGACCGCCTCGGTATTGGGCGCCAGGGCGCCCGCCGCGGTCTGGCCGCCGGTGGCCGCGCCGGTGGTGTCGATGTTTTCGCCGGTGCCGTCGCCGGTGCACCGCACGGTGCAGGCGACGGTCAGGCCGCCGGCGGAGGCGATGACGGTCGCGGATACTTCGTCGCTGCCCCGGTACACGTTGGTGACGTTGCCGTACTCGTCCACTGTGGCGATGTCATCGTTGCTGCTGGACCAAGTCACCGCCGCCTGGGCGTCCGCCGGGGTGAACGACGCCATAAGCTGGAAGGTCTCGCCCGCCTGGAGGGAGACATCTGTGCGGCTGAGGGACAGGGTGTCCAGGGTGATGTTCTGGGTCTGGGAGGAGCCGCCGGAAGACTGGCTGCCCGGCTGTTCCGGCTGGAAGAGCATGGGGGACAGGGTGGTGATGACAATGATCACCGCGGCGGCGACCAGCACCAGGGTGAAGGCGAAGCCCACAATGTGCAGGGGATTCACCGGTCCGCCGCTCTGCTTGTCCCGGCTGCGGGAGATGCGCCGGCCGCCTCCCCCGGAGGGATGGCTCTGTCCGCCCGGCCGCTGGTCGCAGAAGGGGCAGCGCTTATAGGTGGTGGAATATTCTTCGCCGCAGTTCTCACACCGGATGACGTCGGTGTTTTTGCGGGGGGGAGATTTTCTTGTCGCCATAGGGATTTCCTCCATCATAATTCAGGATGGCAGACCGGCGCAGGCGGACGGTCTCAGGTTCCATTTTACAGGGAATTAACCGTGCCGTCAACGGGAAAAGGGGAAAAAACAAAATGTTTACAAAATTATGTCAACTTATGCCGGGGCGTTCCGGATACCTTGACCGGACCGCCGCTTTCTTTTATAATAGCTGTAACCGGGGAACGCCGCCTCTGAGACGGAAAGGCGCTCCGCCGCCGGAGAAGAGGGGAGCAGTGCAGATGAAATCAGGCAGTATTACCGCCGCTGAGGCGCACAAACAGTACAGCGAGGCCGTCACCGCCTTCCGCCGCTGGATTCCGGACCCCGTTCTGCGTCAGGCCTTCCAGCGGGAGGTGGACCGGTATTTTCAGCACTGCGCCCTTGGGGTGTGGCAGGCGGACAACGCCGCCTGCATTACCCCCAGGCATGTGGAGTTCTATAACGCCATCTACTCCGGAATCAACGCCTCTCCCTCCGCACTGTACTGGGAGGTGGCCTCCGGGGTGGCCAACTACGGCCTGTTTCAGCCCCCGGTCTTCTTTCAGACTCTGCTGGACTACGACCGGCGGAAGGGCACGTCCCTGGCCCGGCGGTTTGTGGACCAGGTGACGCTGATCCTTCTGCTGTTTGCGGCGGTGGACAACGTGGTAAGCGAGGCGGAGGCGGGCTTTGTCAACGCCTGCTCCGATACCCTGCTGAAGCTGTGCGGGGAAAACGGCCTGTCTGGGGACCGGCCCCCCTTGAACGCGGACGAGTTTGTGGCCGCGCCGGTCCAGAAGGCGGAGCCGGAAAAGCCGAAGGAGCCGAAGGAGCCGAAGGAGCCGGAGCCCACCCTGGAGGAGTTGCTGGCCGAGCTGGACGGCCTGTGCGGCCTGAAGAAGGTCAAAGAGGACGTGAAGGGCCTTATCAATCTGGTGAAGGTGCGCAAGCTGCGGGAGGAGGCGGGGCTGCCCGTGCCCCCCATGTCCCTGCACCTGGTGTTTTTGGGCAACCCCGGCACCGGCAAGACCACGGTGGCCCGGCTGCTGGCAAAGATTTACCACGCCATCGGGGTGCTGCCCAAGGGGCAGCTGGTGGAGGTGGACCGGTCCGGCCTGGTGGCCGGCTTTGTGGGGCAGACCGCCCTAAAGACCAGCGAGGCGGTCCAGAAGGCCATCGGAGGCGTGCTGTTTATCGACGAGGCCTATGCCCTGGTGAACGCGGAGAGCGCCAACGACTTCGGACACGAGGCCATCGAGGTGCTGCTGAAAAATATGGAGGACCACCGGAAGGACCTCATCGTCATCGTGGCGGGCTATTCCCAGCCCATGACGCGCTTCCTCCACTCCAATCCGGGGCTGGAGTCCCGCTTCAACAAGTATTTTTATTTTGAGGACTACAACGGAGAGGAGCTCTTTGATATCTTCCAGTCCATGTGCCGGAAAAACGGCTACGCCCTCTCCCAGGAGGGGGAGGAGCAGATAAAGCGGGAGCTCCTGGAGCTGTACCAGCACCGGGACGAGAATTTCGGCAACGCCCGGGACGTGCGCAACCGCTTCGAGCAGGCCGTCTCCCGCCAGTCCAACCGGGTGGCCCGGCTGGCGTCCCCCACCCGGGAACAGCTTATGGAGCTGCTGCCGGAGGATCTGACCGAGGCGGAGCCGTAGTTCCGCCGGTAATTCCGGGAGAGGGCGGGCGCTGTGCCTTTGCGCCTCCGCGGATAAATTTCTAAAAGAGCGGGCGCGCGCTGTGCGCCCCTACGGAAAGCAAAACATATGAGAATTGCATTTTATACGTTAGGCTGTAAAGTCAATCAATACGAGACCCAGGCCCTGGAGCAGCTGGCCGTCCAGCGGGGCCACACCCTGGTCCCCTTTGAGGGGGAGGCCGACGCCTATGTCGTCAACACCTGCACGGTGACGGCGGTGAGCGACAAGAAATCCAGGCAGGTGATCCGCCGGGCCAGAAAGCAGGCGCCGGGGGCGGTGGTGGCCGTGTGCGGCTGCTATCCCCAGACCCATCCGGACGATGTGGAGGGGCTGGGGGTGGATCTGATCTCCGGCACGGGGGACCGGACCGGCTTTCTGACGCTTCTGGAGCGGGAGTGGGCGGAGCGCCGGCCCATCACCGCCCTGGACGACGCCTTCCAGCGCCGGGAGTTTGAAGCGCTCCCCGCCGGAGGCCTGGAGGGCCGCACCCGCGCCATGCTGAAGATTGAGGATGGGTGCGTCAACTTCTGCTCCTACTGCATCATCCCCTATGCCAGGGGGCGGATACGCTCGCTGCCCCTGGAGGACTGCGTCCGCCAGGCGGTGGAGCTGGAGCGGGCGGGCTATCGGGAGATTGTGCTCACCGGCATTGAGATCTCCTCCTGGGGCCAGGACCTGGAGGGAAAGCCGGCGCTCATCTCCGCCGTGGAGGCCATCTGCCGCGCCCTGTCCCCGGAGGTCCGGGTGCGCCTGGGCTCCCTGGAGCCCAGGACCGTCACCCCGGAGTTCTGCGCCCGCGGGGCCGCCCTGAAGAATCTGTGCCCCCACTTCCACCTGTCCATGCAGTCCGGCAGCGACGGGGTGCTGGCCCGAATGAACCGAAAATATGATTCCGCGCGGTATTATGAGAGCGTGGAATATCTCCGGGCGGCCTATGACCGGCCCGCCGTCACCACGGACCTGATTGTGGGCTTTCCGGGGGAGACGGAGGAGGAGTTCCGGCAGACCCTGGACTTTATCCGGAAGTGCGGCTTCTCCGCCATGCACATCTTCCCCTACTCCCGGCGGCCGGGCACGCCGGCGGCCAAAATGCCCGGTCAGGTCCCCAATGCCGTCAAGGAGGAGCGGGCCCGCCGGGCCGCCCAGGCCGCCCAGGCAATGCAGGAGGCCTATCTGGACGGCTGGATTGGGGCGGAGGTCCCCGTCCTCTTTGAGGAGGAGCGGGACGGCCGGTGGGTGGGGCACACCACCCGGTACTGCCAGACGGCGGCGGCCTCTCCGGAGCCGCTCCACAACCAGACGCGGCTGGTCCGGCTGACCGGCCGGGAGGGCGCGGTGCTGAAGGGGGCGCTGGTATGAGCAGGGTGCTCCGGGTCCCCTGCGGAGACGTCAACTGCCACCTGGTACAGGGGGCGCAGGGGGCCGTCCTGGTGGACACCGGCCGGGCGGGGTACGGCGAGAAGCTGCTGACCCTGTGCCAGCGGTGGGATGTGCGGCTGATTGTCCTCACCCACGGGCACCTGGACCATGTGCAGAACGCCGCCTTTCTGGGCCGGAGGCTGAACGCTCCCATCGCCATGCACCGGGCCGACCGGGAGCTGCTGGAGGACAACGACGCCCAGCCCATGCTGGCCCACCGCCGCCTGGGGCGGCTGCTCCAGGGGATGTCCCGCCGGGGATTTCGGGACACGCTGCTCCCGCCCTTCCAGCCGGACCTGTTTCTGGAGGACGGGGACGACCTGGCCCCCTTCGGTGTGGACGCCCAGGTGGTGGGGCTCCCCGGCCACACGGCGGGGTCCATCGGCGTAAAGACCGGGGATGGGGACCTGCTGGTGGGCGACGCCATGTTCCGCCTGTTCTCCGTGGGGCCGGCGCTTCTCTACGCCGACCGGCGGCAGATGGAGGACAGCGTGGCGAAAATCTGGGCGCTGCACCCGGCGGCCCTCTATTTTGGCCACGGCCGGCCGGCTCACGGGTTGTAGAACCGCCCCAAAGCGTCCATACTGACAAGACAGAACAGAGGGAGGTGAAGCGTTTATGACGCGCGCGGAATTCGACGCCATCTTTGAGAAGTGCAGGAAAAAGTATCTGCCCGCCAACCAGGTGGAGATCCAGAGAAAGCTGAGCCAGTTCGCCGACCAGGACGGAAAGGTCTCCGCCCAGGCCCTGGCCATCTTCTCCTTTATTGAGACGGTGCAGTATACCAACGACATGCTCTACGCCGTGCTGTCCGAGGCCCTTCAGGTGGAGGACTGAACGCCCGCCGCTCCCTGTGGAGCGGCTTTTTTATTTGACGAACCGGGTGAAAAGGGGTATACTGGCGCTGATTCTGTGTGTCCAAAGGAGAAAACGTCCATGGTATTCAGCAGTCTTGTCTTTCTGCTGGGCTTTCTGCCCGCTCTGCTGCTTGTATATTTTTTGATTCCCGCCCGGCTCCGGTGGCTGCGGAACCTGGCGCTGCTGGGAGCCAGCCTGTTCTTCTACTGGTGGGGGGCCGGCAGGCTGGCGCTGCTGATGGTCCTGTCCATCGCCGTCAACTATGTGGGCGGCCTGCTGGCGGGGCGGGAGAACCGGCGCATGTCCCGGTTCGGGGTGGTCTTTGCCGCGGCGGCGGGGCTGGGCCTGCTGGGGTGGTTCAAGTACGCCGGCTTTCTGGCCCAGACAATCAACGATTTGGGCTTTGCCGTCCCCATCCCCCAGGTGACGCTGCCCATTGGAATCTCCTTTTTCACCTTTCAGGGGCTCAGCTATGTCATTGATGTGTACCGGGGGGACGCGCCCACCCAGAAGAATCCGCTGAATGTGGCCCTGTATGTGGCCCTGTTTCCCCAGCTGGTGGCCGGCCCCATTGTGCGCTATACCACCGTCATGCGGGAGATCGCCCACCGGGAGGAGAATCTCCCGGAGTTTGCCGTCGGCGTCACCCGGTTCTGCTTCGGCCTGGCCAAGAAGATGGTGCTGGCCAACTCCATGGGGCAGATTGCCGACGGCGTGTTCAATCAGACGGCGGCCAACCTGGACCCCGGCCTGGCCTGGGTGGGGGCCCTGGCCTATACCTTCCAGATCTACTTCGACTTCTCCGCCTACTCGGACATGGCCATCGGCCTGGGGCACATGTTCGGCTTCCGGTTTTTGGAGAACTTCGACTACCCCTATATCTCCCGCTCCGTCACCGAGTTCTGGCGGCGGTGGCACATCTCCCTGTCCACCTGGTTCCGGGACTATGTGTATATCCCCCTGGGGGGCAACCGGTGCTCCAGGGGGAAGCACATGCGCAATATCCTGATTGTATGGCTGCTCACCGGATTGTGGCACGGGGCGGCCTGGACCTTTGTGCTGTGGGGGCTGTGGTTCTGCCTGCTGCTGCTGGGGGAGAAGTTCCTGTGGGGGAGGGCCCTGGAGCGGCTGCCCAGTCTGGTCCGCTGGGCCTACGCCATGCTGGCGGCCATCTTCAGCTGGGTGCTGTTCCGCTCCGCGGACCTGGGGCAGGCCTGGGCCTATCTGGGGGCCATGTTCGGCCAGACCACCGGCCTGGCCCAGGACGGGCAGGCCCTCTACTACCTGCTGGAGTTCTGGCCGGAGTGGGCGCTGTCCCTCATCGCCTTTCTGCCGGTGAAGCGCTGGGCCCAGCGCTGGCTGGAGGCCAGGGGGACGGCGGGACAGGCGGCGGCCCTGTGGCTGCCGAGAGCGCTGGCCCTGGGCCTGCTGGGGCTGTCCTATCTGGAGCTTGTCACCGGCTCCTTCAACCCCTTCATTTACTTCCAATTTTGAGGAGGGCTTTAGATGAAGTCCCAAAAATTTGCCGACTGGTTTGTGATTCTGGGCTTTCTGGGCTTTTTGGCCCTGGCCCTGGCCGTTACCCTGCTCCGGCCCAAGACGGGCTGGTCCTATTATGAGAACCGGAACCTGGCCCGTCCGGCGGAGCTGACTGTGGAGACGGTGCTGGACGGCACCTTTCCCGCCAGCGTGGAGCCGGTGCTCCAGGACCACGCCGCCGGCAGGAATACCCTGCTGAAGCTGTCCGCCTGGGCGGACCTGCACCTGTTCCGCCGCCCGGTGGTCAACGAGGTGGTCCCCGCGGAGGGAATGCTCCTGGGCTTCAACGCCTATGAGACGCCGGACCCAGCCTATATTACCGCCCGGGCGGAAGAGATGGCCGGTACCCTGGCCCAGCTGCGGGACGTGGTGGAGGGCTATGGGGGGCGCTTCTGCTATGTGGCTGTGCCGGGGCAGTACGCCTATTTTTCCGAGGCCTATCCGGACTTTCTCAACAGCCGGGCGGCGTACACCGCCCTGGAGCTCCCCGCCTTTACCCAGGCCATGGCGGAGCAGGTGGTGCCCCTGCTGGACATGGGGCCGGTGCTGGAGGCGGCGGGCAGCCCCAGGGAGCTCTACTCCCTGGCAGACTACCACTACCAGTTCGGCGGGGCCTACCTCACCTACCGGACCATTTTGGAGCGGCTGGACCTGGATTTGACCGTGCTGGAGGAGGGGGAAAATATGGCGGTGCAGACCCTCCCCAATCCCTATCTGGGCTCCCGGGGCCGGAAGCTCTTCGGGCTGGAGAACTGCGGAGAGCGCCTGACCATCGGCGTGCCGGAGGTCCCCATCCCCTTCACCCGCACGGACAATGGCGAAGAGACGGCCGCCGCTGTGTACGCCCTCCCCGCCACGGAGACGGAGGACGTGCTCTACGCCCTCTATATGGGGGGCGACGTGGGGGAGACTGTCATTGAGACCAACCGCCCCGAACTGCCCTCTATCCTCATCTACGGGGACAGCTTCACCAATCCGGTGGAGTGCCTGATGTACTACAGCTTCGACGAGATGCGCTCCATTGACCTGCGCCACTATAAGGACATGACCCTGGCGGAGTATATCCAGCTCCACCAGCCCGACATTGTGGTGGGAATCCGGGACTATGAGGCCCTGCTGTCCGCCGATTACAACGGCAGTCCCTTTGCCGTACAGCCCTGACAGAGAGGAGAACGCCCCATGAAAATCAAACCGGAGGCGGGGGCGCTGCCCCTGCCGGAGGAGGTCTACTGCCGGGACTATGCCCAGGCCCGCGTTCTGGGCCGGGTGCGGCTGGGGCTCCACGCCCTGTACTACCCCCACCTGGCCTGGACAGGGGCGCTCCCCCTGGAGCAGGTGGAACGGGTCTATCTGCGCATTGAGGACATCCCCGTGGGTATGGGGTGCCGCCGGGTGCCCATGGGGCAGCACTACCTGATGGCGGTGCTGCGGGACGGCGGGAGCCGGAAGGCCGCCGTGAACAGCCGGGGAGAGGGGGACTGGGCCCTGGAGCGCGTGCACGCCCTGCGGCCGGAGGTCAAAACCGGCTATGCGCCCCCTGCCTCTGAGGAGGGGACCCCGTGACGCCGGAGCAGATCCGGGGGTACCGCCTGAAAAACCACCATCTGGACGCGCCTGTCTCCCCGGCGGACCTGGAGGAGGCCGCCCGGAGCGGAGTGCAGAATTCTCCGCCGGGGGCCTGGGAGACCGCCCTGTGGAACCGGGTGGAGGGCGTCTCCCGCGCGGCGCTCAGGCGCGCCCTGGAGGAGGAGAAGACTCTGCTCCAGGCCTGGAGCGTCCGGGGCGTGCCGCTGGTCTTCCCCACGGAGGACGCGGGGGTGTTTCTCACCCCCCTGTGCGCCCGGCCGGAGGAGCCCTGGATCTACACCAGGGGCATTTCCGCCGCCCTGGAGGCCCTGGGGATGGACTTTGACGCCCTCCTGGCCCTGACGGAGGCGGCCTGCGCCTGTCTGGAGGGGGAGACGGTCCGGAGCAAGGAGGCCCTGGACTGCCGCCTGGCCGCCCTGGTGGAGCCCGCCCTGCCCCCGGAGGCCCGGACGGCCTGGCGGGCGCCCTCCATGTACGGCCATCCGGACCGGCAGACGGTGGGAGAGGCGGCGGTGTCCTTCCTCCTGCGGCCCTGCGCCTTTCGGGGCCGGGTGGTATTTGGAAGACGGGAGGACGGCTCTCCCGCGTTTACCGCCCCCGCCCGCTGGCTGGGACGGCCCCTTCCGGAGCGTCCGGACGGCGGGCGGGAGCTGGTGCGGCGGTTCCTCCGCCACTACGGTCCCGCCCTGCCCGCCCACTTTCAGAGCTGGCTGGGGTGCTCCCCCCGGCAAGGGAAGCGCCTGTGGAGCGCCGTCCAGGAGGAGCTGGAGCCGGTGGAGGCGGCGGGAAAGCGCCGCTGGGCTCTCTCCGGGGAGCTGGACGCCCTGGACCACGGGGAGGAGGGGGACCGGCTGCTTCTGCTGGGCCCCCACGACCCCTATCTGGACCTGCGGGACCGGGAGCTGATTCTGCCGGACCAGCGGCTCCAGCGGCTGGTGTGGAAGACGGTGGGCAACCCCGGCGCGGTGCTTCTGGGCGGGCGGGTGGCCGGCCTGTGGACCGCCCGCATGAGGGACCGGGGGGCGGACCTGTCCGTCCAGATGCTGGAGCCCCTCTCCGCCGGACAGCGGCGGCGGCTGGAGGAGAAGCTGGAGGCCTTCGCGGCGTTTCAGGGCAAAAAGCCGGGAAAATTTCAGATCAGTGAAATGTAAAAACTATTTGACAAAACGGCCCTCCCATGGTACAATGCAGATGTCAAAAAGATTTGACAATTACCGCAGATTTCCGGCCGCTCCGGCCGGGAGTGGGAACAGTCAGGACAGTGGGAGGGAATTTTGATGGAATGGATGGTCTGGATGTTTTTGGCGGTGTTTGGGCTGTCGGCGGCGCTGATTGTGTGGATGCTGGCGGCGCTGGTCCGCGCCGAAGTGGACGACGAGCGGCGGAGAATGATCGTGGGCCGGGCCAGTACCTGGACGCTGATCGCGGTGGTGGGAGGCGACGTCCTCGACCTGGCCGCCTCCATGGTATGGGCGGCGGACAGCGCCTCGGAACCTCCGTTTGTGAGTCTGACTGTGACGGCGCTGGTTTTTCTGATGTTTTTGGGGTGGTTCAAGCACAAGTACGGGGGTTGAGGACAGATGGAGAATCAAATTCGGGCCAGGCGGAAGGAGAAGGGTCTCTCTCAGGAGGACCTGGCCCGGCGGTGCGGCGTATCCCGTCAGACCATCAACGCCATTGAGAACAACAAGTACGACCCCACCCTCTCCCTGGCCTTTCGCCTGGCCAGGGAGCTGGGCGTTCCGGTGGACGGGCTATTTGCGCCGGAGGCATAAAAAACCGCTGCAAATTGAATTGCAGCGGTTTTTTTGCAGCTTTAGAAGGTCAGATCATGTCCTCCTCGTGGACAATCTGGGCCTTAATGAGGTTGGTGGAGCCGCTCCGGCCCAGGGGGACGCCGGCGGTAATGACCACGGTGTCGCCGTCCCGGACCAGCTTTTCCTTCAGGGCCACCTCCACGGACATGGAGAAGATGCGGTCGGTGGAGGTCACTTCGCCGGTGAGGAAGGGGATGACGCCCCAGGACAGGGCCAGCTGGCGGCGGACCTTCTCATGCATGGTGAGGGCGGCCACCGGACAGGCGGGGCGGAAGCGGCAGATCATGCGGGCGGTGCGGCCGGAGCTGGTGGCGGCCAGGATGGCCTTGGCGTCCAGGTCGCGGGCGGTGAGGCAGCAGGTGTGGGTGATGGCGTCGTCGATGTTGGAGGAGGCCACCCCCATGTGCTTCTCAAAGCGCCGCCAGTAGTGGATGGACTGCTCGGCCTCCTCCACAATGCCCACCATGGCCTGAAGGGCCTCCACGGGGTAGTGGCCGTTGGCGGTCTCGCCGGAGAGCATGACGCAGCTTGTGCCGTCGAAGACGGCGTTGGCCACGTCGGACACCTCGGCGCGGGTGGGGCGGGGGTTGCGGATCATGGAGTCCAGCATCTGGGTGGCGGTAATCACCGGCTTGCCCAGGCGCAGGCCCTTGCGGATGATCTGCTTCTGGAGGATGGGCACTCTGGCGGCGGGAATCTCCACGCCCAGGTCGCCTCTGGCCACCATGACGCCGTCGGCGAGGGCCAGAATCTCGTCCACGTTGTCCACGCCCTCCTGGTTTTCAATCTTGGCGATGATTTTCACGTCCTGTCCGCCGAAGCGGTCCAGCACCTCCCGCACGGCCCGCACGTCGTCGGCCCGGCGGACGAAGGAGGCGGCGATGAAGTCAAAGTCGTTCTCCACGCCGAACTGGATGTCGCTGACGTCCTTCTCGGTGAGGGCGGGGAGGTGGATGTGGACGCCGGGGATGTTCAGGCTCTTGTTGGCGGACAGAACGCCGCCGTTCTCCACGGTGCAGCGGATGTCCTGGCCTGCAATCTCCTCCACCTTCAGGGCCACAAGGCCGTCGTCGATGAGAATCTCCTGGCCGGGGGCCACCTCCTGGTGGAGGTTGGCATAGGTGACGGAGACCAGCTCCTGGGAGCCCTCCGCCTCGCGGGTGGTCAGGGTGAAGGGGGCGCCGGCCTCCAGCTCCACGGTTTTGGTCTGGAAGCTCTTAATGCGGATCTCCGGGCCCTTGGTGTCCAAAATGGTGGCCACGGGCCGGCCCATGGCGTCCCGGACGCTCTTCAGCTTGTTCAGCCGCTGAAGGTGCTCGGCGTGGTCGCCGTGGGAAAAATTGAAGCGCGCCGCGTTCATGCCGGAGCGGATGAGGGTGCGGATAAGCTCCTCGTCGTCCACGGCGGGACCCAGCGTGCAGATGATTTTGGTCTTTCGCAGCTGCATAAATTTGTTCCTCCTGCGGGGAATTTTTGTTCTCTTCATTTTGCTGACAGAGTAATCATACCGGAAGGATACCCCTTTTGGCTAGGGGAAAAATGATGAAAAAATTTCCTCCGAAAAAATAAAAATCAGGCAAAGCGGAGCAAAAAAGCTCCGCTTTGCCTGTATTTTACGAAAATTTTAACGATAGGAGTCGGCCAGCGCCTTAAACTTCGGCAGGGAGCGCTCAATCATTTCGGTCTGCACGCAGTAGGCGAGGCGCACGTGTCCGGGGGCGCCGAAGCCGGAGCCGGGCACCAGCAGCAGGTCGAACTGTTTGGCCCGCTCGCTGAAGGCCACGTCGTCGCTCCCCAGGGTCCGGGGGAAGAGGTAGAAGGCTCCGCCGGGCTCCACCACGTGGTAGCCCATCTCCCGCAGGGCGGACACCAGCAGCCGGCAGTTCTTCTCATACACCGACAGGTCGGAGGTCATGTCGCAGCACAGGGACGTGACCTGCTGGAACAGGCTGGGGGCGTTCACATAGCCCAGGGAGCGCCCGGCCCCCGCCACGGCGGCATAGACCTCCTGGGACTCCGCCGCGTCTCCGGGGACCAGCACATAGCCCAGGCGCTCGCCGGGGAGGGAGAGGGACTTGCTGAAGGAGTAGCACACGATGGTGTCCCGGTACAGGTGGGGAATCCAGGGGGCCGTCTTCCCGCCGAAGACAATCTCCCGGTAGGGCTCGTCGGAGATGAGGTAGATGGGGTGGCCGTACTCGGTCTCTTTTTTCCTCAAAATATCCGCCAGACGCTCCAGGGTCTCCTGGGAGTAGACCACGCCGGAGGGGTTATTGGGGGAGTTGACCACCACGCCCTTGGTGTGGGGGTTCAGCGCCTGCTCAAAGGCGGCGAAGTCAATCTGGAAGCCCTCGATCTCCGGGGGAATCAGCACCATCTTGGCCCCGGCCCCCTCGATGAACACTTTATACTCCGGGAAGTAGGGGGCAAAGACGATGAACTCGTCCTCCGGGCAGGTCAGGCCGTTGAACACGCAGCACAGAGAGGCGGCCGCGCCCACGGTGATGTAGAAGTTATCGGCGGTATAGTTTCCGCCGAAGCGCCGGTTCAGGGAGTCGGCGAACCGCTGCCGGGCGTCCTGGGCGCCCTGGGCGCTGGTGTAGCAGTGGATCAGGTCGGGCTGCTCCTGCAGAATGCGGATGGCCGTCTCATTCACCTGAGGGGGAGCGGGGACGCTGGGATTGCCCAGAGAGAAGTCGAATACATTCTCCCGGCCAATTTCGGCGGCCCGCCGGTTGCCGTACTCAAAAAGCTCCCGAATGACGGAGCGGGCGGTGCCCAGTCCAAGCATACGTTTGGAAACCATAAAGAAAACCCTCCTGGAAGTCAAATTTACCAATTTTCTCTCCGCTGCGGGAAGCCGGTTTTCCACTGCGGCGGCGGAATACGACGCTATTATAGCACGGCGGTTTAGCGCTGTAAAGCGGCGTTTTTCTCCGGATTTCCCACTTTTCAAGTTTGTACTCTTGTATACTAGTTAAAAAATTTATTTTCGTGAAAAGAATGACATTATTTTACAATTTTTGTTGTGCAATTTTTCCGATTTACAAACGGCGCAAATCCCACTATAATCAAAAATACAGACAGACAGTTGACAAAAACGCCCTTTGAAAGGCCATATTTTCCGGCTCTGTCCCAGAAGCAATCCAAACATTTTTCCAAGAGAAGGGGCGGTGACTGTATGAAAATTTTGACCGGACAGTCCATCCTGGACCAGGCCGCTTACGGACCCCTCCGGGTGTACCGCCGTCAGCCGTTTCAACTGGACTTCCTCTCCAAGCGCACGCCGGAGGAGGAGATCTACCGCTTCCATGCCGCCCAGCGGCACGCCGTGCTTCAGCTTGCGGAGCTGTACGACCAGGCCGCCGCCCTGGTGGGCCCCAAAGCGGCCTCCATCTTCGCCATCCACGCCATGCTGCTGGAGGACGTCACCTTCGAGGACAGCATTCTCTCCATCATTCAGACCCAGTACGCCACGGCGGAGTACGCCGTCCAGGTGGCGGGCACCAGCTTCTCCGCCGCCTTCGCCGCCCTGGATAACCCCTATATGGCCGCGCGGGGGGCCGACCTGCGGGATATCTCCAACCGTATGATACGGCTTCTGCTGGGCCTGAGGGCGCCGGAGCTGCTGGGAAGCCGCCCGGCGATTTTGGTCGCCGACGAGCTGCTGCCCAGCGAGGCCATCGCCGCGGACCGGAAAAAATTCCTGGGCGCGGTGGTCCGGCACGGCAGCCAGGACAGCCACACCGCCATCCTGATGCGCCTGCTGCATGTCCCCGCCCTGGTCCAGACGGACCTCCCCCAGGACTGCGACGGGCACCCCGCCCTGCTGGACGGGGTTCATCACCGCCTGTGGGTGGACCCGGACCAGAAGATTCTCAGCGAGATGGGCTTCGGTCCAAAGCCCAAAGCCCGCACGCCCAGAGTGCTGGCCGCGCCGTAATACAAAAACAAAGCAAGGGGCAGAAACCGCCGGTTTCTGCCTCTTGTTTTGCCTGCGCTCTGGGGGAATTGTATTTTCGCGGAAGATATGCTAAAATCATATCCGTCAATCAACGGCCCCCAGCGGGGCGGAGGCGAGGTGCTCTATGGACCATCCATTTCGTACCGCCCTGATGGGCGGATTTAACCGGCAGGATGTGCTGCAATATCTGGAACAGACGGCGGCGGCCAGCGCCAGAGAGCTCCAGGCCCTCCAGGACCGCCTGGAGGAGCGGGAGCGCGACTGCCGGCGCCTGTCCGCCCAGGCGGCGGAGGCGGAGGCCCTCCGCCGGGAGCGGGACCTTTTGGAGGAGGAGCTGGCCGGTGTCCGCCGGACCCTTGCGGACTGCCAGGCCCGCCTCCAGGAGCAGGAGCGGGAGGCGGCCGCCCTCCGCCAGGAGACGGCGGCCCTCCGGGCCCGTGTGGAGGCCCTGGAGCCGGAGGCCTCCGCCTATGCCGCCGTCAAGGACCGCACCGCCGGGGTGGAGCTGGAGGCCCACCGCCGGGCCAGAGAGATTCTGGACCAGGGCGAGGAGCAGGCCGGGGCCCTGCGGCAGAGGGTGGAGCGCTGGATGTGCCGGGTGGAGGAGGAGTATGGCGGCCTGTGCGCGGAGCTGGAGGCCGCGGCGGACCAGGCTTCCGGCCAGCTGAAAAAGTCCCAGCAGTGCCTGGACGAGCTGCGCACCCTGTTCTCCGATCAGAAGATTGCGCTGAACGCCCTCTCCCAGACCTATACGGGAATAGAGGAGTTTAAATAAGGCCACATACCAAAACAGGGACGCCGGCGCGTCCCTGTTTTTTTGTTTTCTGCTTGGCTGTAGGGGCGCACATTGTGCGCCCGCTCACCGGAGTCAAACAACAAACGTTTGCGTGGGGCGCGACGGCTCCGGCGCGCCCACCAAAGCCTTCCCCCCACAGACGCGAATCAATAGTTGAAACACAAAAGGAAGCAAGAAAAGGCAAGGGCAGCAAAGACATGGAAAAACAGGCCCTCCAGAGAGCGGACGCAAGAGGCATTCTGAATGCCGGATTTCACATTGATC
>CALXGC010000118.1 GCA_944387755.1 uncultured Oscillospiraceae bacterium
TCTCCTCCGCCACGGCGTTGATGCCGCAGCCCTTTAAGTTGTCGTTGATGGCCGCCAGAGTAAAGCTGTCCCCGCCGATGCGCAGCAGGGCGGCCAGCGCCTCCCGCATGGTCTCAACGTCCGGGGCGGGGGGCCTCCTGCGGAAGAGGGCGGCCGTCTTCTCCAGCCCCCACTCCTCCGCCGTGGCCAGACAGGTCTCCCGGCGTGTCTCCTCCAGCGCCTCCTCCACCTGGTCAAAGGCCGCGCCCAGGGCTGCCAGCTCGCCGCTCTGAAAGGGGGCGCCGAAGTTATAGACCCCCAGAGGGGCCAGCAGCTGCCAGAGATACTGTGCATAGCTCATGCCATCGCCTCCACGCTGACGGAGGCCAGCACCGGGAGCTGGTCCGCATCGACAGCCACATCGGCGGCAGGGGCGAGAATTTTATAGTTGGCCACCCCCTCGCAGCCATAGATCAGGCTCCCCAGCTGGGCCAGCAGCACGTCCTGTCCCAGCCGCTCCCCGGAGAACCAGGCCTGGAGGGCGTTTTTTACGCCGGTACGGACCGCCGCGCCGTCCAAGCCCTCTCCGGCCTTCACCTGGACGGACAGGTTGAGGGACACCTCCTCCGGGGCCAGCACCTTCACGTCCACAGCAATCTCACGCCTGGTCTGGAAATATGCCTCCAGCTCCTCCAGCAGCTCCTCCTCCGGCTGTCCGCTTCCGGCGGCCACCACCACATCTACCGTTCCCACGCCCCGGTTCCGGGGCAGCACAGAGACGGCGGCCACCTGGCTGAAGGACAGCGCCCCCTGTTCATAGAAGGCGGCGTTGGCCCCGTTGGGCAGGCGCTGAAAGGTGTCCAGCACCCGTTCGCGGAGGGCCTCGTCGCTCTCTGCGTCGCTCCCGCCCAAAAACGGGGCGGGATTGCCGCAGCTCTGAATGCCCACCGGCGCCGCCGCCATGGAGACCACCGTGTTGGCGGCCACGTTGCCCGCGCTCCCCGCCAGAACGGCCTGGGCCGGCACGTCCACCTGGGTGGTCCCCGCCGCCAGCACCGCCTCCTGGGTGGTCTCAAACCGCACCAGACCGGCGGTCATGCACACCGTTCCCTGGGGAATGGTCCGGCCGCTTCCGCCGGCCTCTCCGGTAAAGCGGAGCGTGCCCACGGCGCGGGCGGCCTTCTTGCGGGCCAGTCCCCGCAGCTGGGCGTGCCGGTCCAGGAACTCCCCCTCCGCCGTCTGCGGAAAGGCCTGACGGGCCGTCCAGTCCGCCTGGACGTACAAAGCGTACACCTGGGCGGCGGCGGCGTACAGCCGCACCGCCAGGTCGCAGCCCGTCTCCGGCTCCACGCCGGTCTTCTCCCCGAAGGCGGCGCGCATCTCCTCAAAAATTTCGTCCACCGTTTTCGTACTCATCCCTCCTCTTTCAGCGGGCCCCGGCTACAGCGCCAGCTCCATCTGAAGGGACAGGGGCGTCCCCTGCCACTCCAGCCCGGCCCGCAGAGCGGCCCGCCCCCGCCCGTCCTCTGTCAGCGTCACCGTGCGCACCGCCAGTCCGGTCTCCTGGGCCAGCGCCTCCGCCACATACTGAAATGCCAGCGCCTCCCGCGCGGAGGGCTTCTCCCGGCCCAATTGATACAGGCGGCTTCCCAGCTCCGGCAGAAAGGGGAACTGCCCCCGCCGGGCGGTGAGGCGAAACAGCGCCCTGGCCAGGGCGGCCTGCGCCCCGTCCAGCGCCTCAAAGCCCCCCGCGCCGTCGGGGACATAGTCCCCCTGCTCCAGCTTCAGCTCCATGCGCCACCCCTCCTACTCCAGCATAGAGGCCAGAATTTCCAGTACAATGCCCTGAATATAGGCCTCCAGCTCCTGACCGTTGACCGAGACAGTCCCCTCCAGCTTCACCGCTTCCCCCTCCAGGGTAAGGCCCTCCCCGTCCAGCAGCACAGTTCCCGCGCCGCTGTGAATCCGCACGGAGCCGGGCGTCAGCTCCTCTTCCGGCTCCGTGCGCCTGCCCACCAGGCAGGGGATCTCCCGGTGGTCTCCCGCCTTGACCACCAGCACCTTGTCCCCCGACTGCGGCCTCCACTGATAGCCGCCGGGGGCGTACAGGGAGACCCACCTCCGCTCGCCGCCCAGATAGACGGCGGCCGGGTCCCCGCCCAGGGTAACGGTCCCCTGGTCGGCGGCGCACTCCTCATTTTTCTCCTCCAGTTTGCGATTGGACGTCCACATCTCTCTCACCTCACAGCGTGATGTCCGGCGGCGCCAGCTCCAGGCAGGTCCACGCCCCCCGCCGGTCCTGGCCCGTCTGGGCCTGAACCACCCGGTACCGGCCGTTCCGCCCCCAGTTGGGCTGTTCCAGCCGGATCAGATCCCCCGGCTGGGCAAAAAACGTCTTTGGGATCTCCACCTCCAGGCGGAGCTGCTCCGCTGCGGACTGCTCCAGCTGAAACTGTCCGCTGTAGCGCATGGCCTGATACTGACTCTTCCCCGGCATGGTGATAACCTGCCTGCGCCGGCCTCCCAGGGCCTGAAATTCCGCATTGTCCACCGTCTCAATCCGGTCTTGATACCGGTCCCGCACCAGCGCCTGTGAGAGGACCCCGTACCGCCGGTCCCGGCACGTCATCTTGGTCACGGCGGCGCCGGCGTCCAGCCTCAGCTCCTTCTCATTTTTCCAGGGCGCCAGAATCAGCCGCCCCAGCATGTCGAAGCGGGGGCAGATCCCGTTGCAGTAGCGGGCAAAGCTGTACAGCACCGCCCACTCGCTGCTCCCCGCGGCCACGCTGAACTGCGGAACCGCACGCATACCGGTCTGTTCCCCCACCTGGACGCCATAGGGCGTCACATGGTCCCGGAGAATATCCGCCAGCGTGGCGACTTCATAGTCCTGGCTCAGGGCCTCGTTGTCCAGCAGCCGGGCGGCCATCCCCCGGCCGCTTATTTCAAAATAGGAGCCCTCCGCGGAATGCACGGTCTCACACTCGTCCACCACGCCGGTAAACTTCACGCTCTCACCCTCCAGACCCTGAAAGGAGGCCCACTCCCATGGGCGCGCAGAGCTGTCCGTCCAGATACACCGCATCCGGAAGCTGTCGCAGGGCACGCCGGAGGTATACTGGAACTGCCACTCCACCGCAGGGGGCAGCCGGACGGCTTGTCCCTGGGCGGTGAACACATAGCCGGTCACGCCACCCTCACCTCGTCTCCCACATGAATCAGATTGGGGTTTTTAATCTGGGGGTTCAGGGCAATCAAGGTCTCCAGGGACAGGCCGAACCGCCGGGCGATCTCCCACAGGGTGTCTCCCTGCTCCACCCGGTACACCCCGGAGGAGCCGGCGGACGCAGCGCCGGTCCCTCCGGCGGAGGCGGTCTGAATTTCTCCGCTGTAGTAGCCGGCGTCCTCCCAAAAGACAAAGGAGTAGCGCACATAGCCGGGCAGCGGCTCCTGCTCCAGCCGCAGGGACACAAAATAGGCGCTGGCCGCCTGCCAGACCGGGTGAATCAGCGGCCCCGGCCCCTCCTCGTAAAAGACGTTGGCAAGCTGTCCGAACTGGCTGTACGCCCCGTCCCCCACAAACTCCCCCTCGCCCTCCATCACCCGCCTGGTCCTGCCCAGGTCCTGCAAATAGTAGTACCCAAAGGGAACCTTATGTACCGCCATCTTCCGCTCATAGTCGATGGCATACACTCTGGGGTTGTGGGGCCAGGTGTACCCCTTATAGCGCATTGGCGTCAAAATCAAGCCGTCTTCCCCTCCCACGCTTTTTGTTCTATCTCATCCGTACAGGGAAAATCCCCGGTCATACCGGCGGCTGTCCCGCTGAAAAGCCCGGTCCACCGCCTGTACTGAAAGTTCGCCGGCCAGCTCCGGCGGCCGGTCCCTCTGCAAAGGCTGCGGTCCCGCCGGGGCGCGTACATCCGCGCCCAAAGACCGCCCCGGCGCATCGCCGCCCCGGACGGACAGCGCCGCCCGCTCCAGCGCCTGAAGGCGGCCCAGCAGAGCCGGCCGGCGGCTGCTCCGCGCCTCCGGGAGGCCGTCCCAGCCTGGTTCCGCGGCCTCCCATCTCTCCCATTTCTCCCGTTTCTCCCGCGCAGAGGAAGACGGCCGTTCCGCCTCCCATCCGCCCTCCGGCCCAGGGGCAGGCCGCGCCGGCGCTTCCGGCCTCTCCGGCGGGCCGTTTTCTTCCGGAAGCCCGGCGCAGTCCGCCTCCCATCCAGCCGCCCCGGCCTCCGGCAGGGCGCTCTCAGCCGCCCACTGGAGTTCGGGCTCCTGTTCCTCCTCCTGAGGCAGCGCCTCCAGCAGCTCCTCCAGGTAATCTCTCATATCCCCTCTCCTCTCCGCAGACGCTCATAGCGCGTCCAGTCAAAGGCGGGGTTCACCGCCCCCTCCCAGCTCTCCGCCGGACGGCCGCATACCGGGCAGCGCGCCTCCTCCGCCCTGGCGCGGCAGCTTGGGCACAGGCGGGCGAGCTCCTCCTCCCGGTCCAGAACCATGTGGGTCAGGCACCACACAAAGTCCCGCTCCCGCATCTCCCTGGCCCGTCTCTCCGTGGGCAGCGCGCCGAAGGCCCGCAGCACCTTCCACCGCAGCCGGCCAGCGCCGTCGGCGGCTAGTTTTTTTTTACGTTCTCCGCCTGCTCCTGGTCCATGGACAGGGAAGGATTTTCCGCGCGGTTAAACCGGCTCCAGGTCTCCGCCAGGGCGGCGATCTCCTCCACCCGCAGTCTGGCGAGCGCCTCCCGGCCGCTGGAGAAGACCGGCTTTCCCTCCGGGGTCTCCAGGGCTCTGGCCAGCAGACAGGCGTTGGCACACAGGGCCCGCTCCCGGTCCTCCTGAGCCAGCTCCTCCGCCTCCCGGCGGGCCTGGAGCACCTCCAGGGCCGGCAGCAGCCGCAGGCGCATTTTATCGTTCAGCTCCATCCGGTCGCGTCCGGCCAAAATCGATCCGCCCACGGCCTACGCCTCCGTCTCCAGCCGCTTCCCGGCTACGATGGTCACTTTTTCCAGTATCATGTCTCCCAGAGTCCCCGTCTCCTGAATGCCGCTCCACTGGCAGTCGGAGTAGATAATCTTCCGGTCCGGCTTACAGATCACCAGGGAGAAGCTGCTGAGATTGTAAAAGTCAATGCCGTCCCGGATGGCCTCGTCTGTGGCGTACAGCCGGGTGAGTTCCAGCACGTGGGTGGTCTGTCCGGGGACCGTGGCCACCGGCTCCTCCTCTCCGAAGGCCTCCACCGCCCGGCTGGTCTTGGAGGCCCTGGCCGTGTAGCTCTGGACCACCGCCACCTTTGTGCCGTCCACCTCCAGATAGATGTCGCTGCTGGTGGGAAATCCTGCAATACTCAAAGTGGTCTTTCCTCCTTTTTCTCACCGCCCGCCTCCCCTGAGGGCGGCGGGCGGCATGTTCCGGCTCAGATGGTAATGCTGGCCGTCAGCCAAATCTGATTGAGGCCGTGGGCCACGGTGAAGGAGAACTCCACCAGGCACACGGTGGGGTTCTCCGTGTCCGCCGTCACTGTGACGTTTTCATAGCCGGTGATAATCTCCCGGCTGAGCTTGTTTTCCAGCTCCAGCACCACCTGGGAGCGGATGGCCCCCCGGCTCTGCTCTGTATTCTTGGTCCGGCGGAATTTGCTGCGCAGGCTCTCCCGGATGGAGGGAATCACGTCGTCCACAATGAGAATCGCGGACAGCTCCCGCCAGGAGGCGTCCGGAACGGAGCCCGTCGCGGTGCGGGTGGTGACGCCCCGCACCACGGAGACCACCCCCGCGGTACTCTCCAAAGGCGTCACGCCCCCCTGTACCAGCAGGTCGATGTCGTTGTCTCCGTACTGCTGTGACACTCCGGAGAGGCCCAGCAGCTCCGCCCCGCCCAGGGGCAGGGCCGGGTCGCTCTGCGCGGCGATAGCCCCCGCCACAGCCGCCGCCGCGGTGAGTCCGGACAGGGCGGTCCCGTCCTCCGCGGTCCCGCCGGGGGCGGCCAGCACCACCCGTTCGCTGTTGAGGGCCTTGGCTCTGGCAATCAGATTTGCCACTGTCTCGTCCGCCGCTCCGGCCACCACGGCAATCCGCTCCCGCCGGGCGGCGGAGGCGGATGCCACACTGTCCCGCAGTTCCTGCTGGACCGTCTGGGTGGTGCTGTCGCATACGACCACGCTGATATTTTCCTGGGCGGCCAGCGCGGCAAAGCCGTCCTCGTAATCCCCAGCGCCGGCGATGGGAACCGCCGCCACCGCCCCCGCGCCGTTGAGGAGGATCACCCGAATCAGCTCGGCCATATCCTGTCCTCCGGCGCTGCCAAAGGCGCTCACCGCGCTCTCATAGCTGGTGATGGTGTACACCGTGTTGGCCGCAGCCTGGGTGTTCACCGCCACCAGCCCCACAGTCTTTCTTCCGCCGCTCCCCCGGATGAGGGAGGAGGCGCTGTAGGAGGAGTACACCCCCGGCCGCTCGTGTGTGGTTATACTCATGAAGTTCTCTCCCCTCTGATGGTAAAGTCCAAAAACGTGCCGCCAGGCTCGGCCGTCCCATAGAGGAAGACGGTGCACACAGCCTGAACCGGCTTGCGCAGCAAGCGCTCCTCCCTGTCATAGACCGTCTCCCCGCTGGAGAACGTCTGGAGGGTAAATCCCTCCGGTCCCGCCCCGGCGCAGGCCAGAGCCAGGGCGTCCAGGGCCGTCTGAAGGACGCCCTCTCCCGCCCCGGCGGGGGCGTACAGGTCCAGGCCGAAGGTAAGCGCCGCCTTCCGGCCGTAGAGCTCCTCCCACTGTCCCGTCTCCTGGTTATACCGCTCCCCCAAATAGGACTGGAATCCCGCCGGCCCCGCCTGGCAGCCCCGCAGGGTGACGGCGGCCACCGCCCTGTCCCGGCGCAGCCGCTCCCGGTCCGGCCACGCGGCGGCGGCGTCCACTCCCTGCCGGTTCAGATAGTCCGCCATTTTCTCCCGAATGCGCTCCAAGCCTCCGCTCATGCCGTCTCCTCCTCTCTGGGCCGGAGCACGGCCCAGGTATAGAGGGCCGTCCGGCCCAGATAGACCGGGTGAGCGGACTGTACGGTATAGGCCGCCCCGTTCCACTCCACCCAGTCCGCCGGCGCCAGCGGCCGGTCCGGCGCCCCCAGATATAAAAACCGGTCCTCCCGCCGCAGCCCCAGGGGGCCGGGGACCTGCTGCTCCCGTCCGGCCTCCCGGATGGGCTGGAGAAAGGCTCTCCCGGCGGCGGACTGCTCTCCCTGGTGGAGGACCACCTGCTGGCCGTACCGCACCAGCAGGGCCTCCCACTCCCGCTCCATCATCCCCTCACCCCCAGAAAGGCGAAGCCGCCGTCCCGGATATAGGGGGCCATCAGCCGCTGGGCCTGGTCCAGGAGGGCGGCCGTCTCCCGGCCGCCCTCCCTTCGGATGGTCACGTCCCCGGCGGTAAAGGCGGTGACGCCCTCGCACCCGGTCCCGGTGTTCAGCCAGGCCAGCGCCATCCAGGCGGCGGCGGGCACGAAGGCGCTCTCACAGTCCTCCGGCGTCACGCCGGGTTTCAGCCGGCCCTCCAGCTCCCGCCGGGCCGCCTGGCACAGGGCGGACAGCAGCTCCTCCTGCCCCTCCGCCGCCCCCAGGGCCTTGGCCAGCGCAATGATCCGCTCCGTCATATCAGCCGTCCCCGCCGGTCTGGGCGGCCTTGATTTTCAGCACCCTGGAGGCGCTGGGGAACAGCTTGGCAAAGCCGCACAGGGTGGTGATGGCCGCCCGCTCCAGCTGCCGGTCGATGAGCTTGTCGTACTCTACCATCACGTCGCTGCCCTGGACCAGCTCCAGGGCGTACCGGTGGTCCAGGCCGATGGCCGTGTTGGCGGGCACCGCGGAGGTCCGCAGCAGGGCGGCCCCCAGGGGTGTGGTGAGCTTGCCGGTCCCCTGGAAGTTGAGGCCGGTGAGAGGGTCCTTGAACTCGCTGAGCTTGAGCATCTTCAGCATCACGTCGGGGCTTACCAGGATGGTGTTCATCTCATACGGGTCGAACTTGCCCCAGAACTCCACCAGCTCGTCGTAGGTAAGGGTGGAGGCGGCCGCCGTCTCGTCCACGGCGGCGGGATTGTCGTTGCCGTCCCCGTTCATCAGGACCTCCACCCCGTCGGCCAGGAGCATCCTGGCGATGTGAGCGCCAATCTGCCGCAGAGTGACGGAGAACAGGTCCAGCTTCTGATAGCGCACCGCCTCATAGGAGGCCACCAGCATCCGCCCCCGCTTGTGGAGCTTCACCAGGTTGGCCTGTACTTTGATGGTAGTGGCGGGGATGACCGCCCCCTCGTCCACCGCCTTCAGCTCCTTCTCGCCGCCACCGGCCTCGGCGGTGATGGACCGGTAGTCCATCCCCTCAAAGCGGGTGGTTGCGGCGGTGATGGCGGGGAGGAGGTTGGCCTCCTCCATCCCCTGCCGCACCGAGCGGGCGATGTACTCAGGGAACAGCACCGCCGAGTCCGCCGTGCGGAAGAATTTTTCCACCGGGTCGGAGCCCGCGCCCTTCACCTTGATGTCAAAGCGTTTCAACTGCCGCTGAAAGGCGTCCAGCCCCTCCATGCGGGTCCCCTTGTACTGCTCCGAGGGGTCCAGCCGCTCCAGCACCTGGGTGAACGAGCGGCCCGCCTCCTGGTACATCCCCTTCTCCAGGCGGATGGTATCAAACTGATTTGCCATTGCAGAAACTCCTCCTTTCATGGATTAGAGACAGATTACCGCCGTCTTGGCCGCGCTGTCCGCGCTGACCACCAGGGCGGGGACCCCGCCGGTGGAGGCGGCCTGCACGCCGCCGCTGCCGTCGGCGGACAGACTGACCCGGCCCAGATTCACTGTGCCGGTGGTGGATACCGTCATAAATCCCTTCACCTGCACCCCGGCGAAGCCGTTCCGGGTGGAGAGGGCCAGTCCGGCAAAGGCGTCGCCGGCGCTGCACGCCCCGACCTCGCCGTTGGCGGTGATCTTCACCACCTGTCCGGGCTTCACGTCGTCCTTGGCGGCAAAGGTCGCTGCCACCGCGCCGATGTCGTCAAAAGAGACCTTGCTCATGCGCTTTCCTCCTCTTACTCTTAGTTTTTGATATACGATATATGTTGTAGGGGAGGGGCCTGCCCCTCCCGCCGGGCCTTACACCTGGAAGGCCCCGTTCTCCCCGTCCCGGTTCTCTCCCTCCGGCCGGTAGCTGAACTGGACCGCCAGGGGATACCGCTCCCGCGCCCTAGCCTCATAGGTGTTCTTCAGCGCCAGCAGCTCCCCCTCCTCCAGCTTGTCCGCAATGGTCTTCAGCACGTCCAAATCCAGCTTGGGGTCGGCCAGTCCGCCCAGCCGCACCACGTCGGACCGGAGGGCAGAGAGCCACTTCCGGCCCAGAGCGGCCTCCCGCTCCAATTTTTCCAGCCCTCTGTCCCCGGAGGAGAAGCCCTTGACCACCCCGGCGCGGGGCTGGGCGGGCACAGCCACAAAGGAGAACTCATAGGCGTCGGACGCCCCTTCCAGGCTGATATAGCACAGCTTCCCGCCGTAAAACTTGCCGGGGGTGTGGCCGCAGTTCTCCCCCTTGGCCGCGCCGCAGATGGAGCACACCGCCCGCTCCACAGCGCAGGCCACGCTGACCTCCTTTTTGATTCCCCCCTCGATTTCGGCAATCAAGCTCTGGTTTTCCGGGGTCCGCACCATATAGGCGTACCCCTTCAGCCAGCGGCAGAGGTCCCCGGCGCGGGTGAGCCGTCCGGGTTCGGCCGCCACCTCTGTGCGGTAGAGCCGGGCCGTCTGGCCCTGGGCGCTCCAGTTGTGGTCGAAGATGCCGCTCTTGCCCACAAACAGGGGAGCCAGTCCCTCCAGGGTCTCCGGGGCAAAGCGCTCCCCGTCCCGGTCCACCTCGTTGTCGCACAGCCGCACAGAGAAGGCGTACACCTGCTCCTCTGTCAGCGGCGCGCGGCTGAGCCGGTTGATGTCCTCCAGATGTCCCGGCAGCAGGGCCTGGGACTGCTGAGAAGTTTTGATGATTTTCATGTGTTCTCCCTTCTGATCTGTTCCGCCTGAGCCCGGTAGAGGTCGGCTCTGGCCTCCTCCACCAGGTCCTGGAGGTTGATGTCCTCCCAGTCCACGGCCACCGCTCCGCCGTACCCGTGAAGGCGCAGCCACAGCAGGCAGACCTTCCTGACCACCGGCTCCACGCGCCGGCGGATGGCGGTGAGCTCGCTGGTGAGCAGGTCGGCGTGCTGGGCGCTCATTCGCTCGGTGGAGGACCAGGACAGCCCCAGCAGGAAGGGGGGAATCCCCGTCCGGGCGATGAGCTGTTCCAGAATCTGCCGCACCGGCGCCTGACTGTCCAGAATCTGTCCGTCCGCCCCGATGACCTTGATGTCCACATCTCCCACCGCCACGAAATCCCGCACCGACCCATGGCGCGCGGCGTCCATGGCGGCGGACCACTCCCTGGCCACCAGCTCCCCCCGTTCCTGGGCGGACAGGCCGTCCTCGCCGGGCCTGCACACCACGGCGAAGCGCAGGTTGCCCGCCCGCTCCCAGTTCTGGCCGATGGCCTGATAGATTTTCAGCAGAATACCGCACAAAAAGGGCATGGATCGCAGCAGCGACGCCCCATAGGGGCAGTCCGTCCCCGGCTGGAAAGGGGTAAACAGCAGCAGCTCCTGCCAGGGCAGCTCCCGGAGCTGTCCGCCCCGGTCCCGGCCATACAGCCGGAAGTCCAGGGGCGTCTCCCCCTCCCGGACCTCCGCCTGCTCCGGAGGCGCGCACAGCAGGGCGGCAATGTCTCTCCCGTCCTGGGTAAGGACCATCTCGCCCACCCCCCGGCCGCAGGTAAACATGGAGTCCAGGTACTGGTCCAGGAAGGACTGAATGCCTCTTTGTCTCCGCCCGGTGTTCACCTGGAGCAAAAACTGCTCCAGCCCCTCCTGGGCCTCCGGCTGGGCGCAGCGGACGGACACGCCGCCGCACAGCCGCACCAGCTTAAGGATGGCGGCGTCCACAATGGGCACCGCCTCCCGGATGGCCCGGTACAGCTCCAGCTCTCCCCGGCCCAGGGGCACATACCGGTCCAGCGCCCCGAAGGGGTGGCGGGCCGCGTCCCGGAGCTGCACCTGGGGCGGCCTGGCCGCCGGTTTTTTCTTCGCAAACCACTTCAACGTCAATTTCCTCCGTTTCCCGGATGTTCAAGTCCGGCGCGCCCAGAGCGGGCCCGCCGGACGGATCTCTAACGGGCGCTGCGCTCCACGCTCCCGGCGAAGAAGCCGCCGCCCTTTGCCGCCACCGTGGCGGCGAAGTAGCGGATGTCGTCCATGGCGTGGTCGTTTTCTTTGACCACCCGGTCGCCGGCCGTGCCGGAGGCGTCCCACCGGTACAGGCTGAACTCCCGAATGGCGTCCCGGCAGGGGGCGCAGATCACCAGCTTGCCCGCCCGCAGCAGCTCCGCTGTGGTCCGTATGCCGGAGAGCACGTCATTTTTCGCCCTGTACGCCGGCCAGCCCTCCCGGCGGAGCAGCTCCAGAAAGCTGGCCGCCGACGGGTCCGCCACAACTCCCCTGACGGTCCGTCCCCCGGCCAGCGTCTCCAGCTCCCGGAGATACTCTCCGTCGGTCTTCTGCCTGCGGGCGCTCCGGGAGTCGTAATAAAATTCCTTCACCCGGTACCACACGCCGTCCTTCCGGCCCCACAGCCCCATGGAGGTGGGGTTGGCCGTCCCATAGTCGCAGGAGATATACCAGGGACCGGTTATCCCCTCCGGGACCTCCCGCACCAGCTCCGGCCCGAAGAAGTCATAGACCAGTCCCTCCGCCGCCGCCCACTCCCCCAAAATAAACCGCCGGTAGAAGGCCCCCTGGAACATGGCCTCATAGCGGCGCACCGTCTCCGGGGAGAGTCCGGGGTTGTCCTTCAGGGTAAAGGTCAGCCGCAGGACGTTTTTCTCGGCCGCCTTCTGCACCCACTCCTGGTAGAACCAGTGGGCGGGGCTCTCCGGGTTGCAGGAGAACCACAGCCGGCTTCCCTCCACGGAACACCGGGCGCACGCCTGCTCCACAAAGGAGCGGGGCATCAGCGCCGCCTCGTCCAGCAGAGCGCCCGCCAGGGTAATCCCCTGAATCAGGGCGGCGGACCGCTCATCCAGTCCGCCGAACAGGTAGAAGGTGTTGCGCCTCCGGCCCAGGGCGATGTCGATGCGGTTTTGAGACAGCCGCTCCTGAATCTGAAAGCCCATTTTTATCAGAAGGGGCCGCAGCTCCTGCCACAGATTCCGCCGCACCGCCGGGATAGACTTGCCGCACAGGGCGAAGGTTTTTTGAGAGAAGCAGGTCATGGCCCAGCAGAAGAAGGACAGCCCTGTGCACAGGGTCTTGCCGCTGCGCACCGCCCCCTCGCAGAGGATGGCGTCATAGCGGCAGTCCGGCGAGCCGGGCCGCCACCAGGTGAGCGCCCGCCGCTGCTTGGGAGAAAAAATCAGCGGCTTCACGCCTGCGTCCCCTCCATACTCTGGAGGAAGCACTCCAGCGCCTCCGCCTTGTCCGGGCCGCTCAGCTCCAGCAGCCGCTCCAGGGCGCGCATCCGGTCGGTGAACTTCATCTCCACCGTCCCCGCTCCGCTGCGGCGGAACTCCGTCAGGGCGGACAGGTCCAGCCGTCCGATGGCCTCCCGCTCCTCCTCCGGGAGAAAGGCCAGCTTCACCGCGTCGTTGACTCTGGCGCAGGCCAGCCGCCCCATCTGCTCCAGCAGGGCGTCCCGGTCCAGCGCCGTCTTGTTTTTCTTCAACATATCCCCTCCTCACCCCATGGGGGCGCCGGGAAAAAGTTGCATTTTTGCGTCCACACACGGCTGAAATTTTTGCGGCAGAAAAAATTTACCGCCGGCGGGACCGGTATAGAAGACCCGCGCCCTCCACATCCTGAATCCACACGACACAATAAACCAGGATTGGGAGGCACACAGTTCATGAAGCGCATCAAGCGAATTTGTTCTCTGCTCTTGTCGGCCGCGCTGCTGGCCGGCCCGGCGGCGGCTGCGGAGGCGCCGCCGCTGGAGCTCTCCGCCGCCTCCGCGGTGCTGATGGAGAAGGAGACCGGGACGCTGCTCTATGAGAAGGCGTCCCATGAGAAGCTGGAGCCGGCCAGCGTCACCAAAGTCATGACCCTGCTGCTGATTTTTGAGGCGCTGGACGCCGGGCGCATCGCCAGGGAGGACGTGCTGACGGTGTCCGCCTACGCCGCCGGCATGGGGGGCTCCCAGGTCTATCTGCGGGAGGGAGAGCAGATGACGGTGGGGGAGCTGGTGAAGTGCATCACCGTGGTCTCCGGCAACGACGCCGCCGTGGCAATGGCGGAGTACCTGGCAGGCAGCGAGACGGCCTTCGTGGCCCAGATGAACCAGCGGGCCCAGGAGCTGGGAATGGCGGACACCGTCTTTCTCAACTGTACCGGCCTGCCCGCCCAGGGCCATGTGACAAGCGCCCACGACATCGCCCTTATGTCCAGGGAGCTTCTTCTGCGCCACCCCGGAATCCGGGAGTATGCCACCATCTGGATGGACTCCATCCGGGACGGGGCCTTCGGCCTGACCAACACCAACCGCCTGGTGCGGTTTTATCCCGGCGCCACCGGTTTAAAGACCGGTTCCACCGACTCGGCCCTCTACTGCATGTCCGCCTCGGCGGAGCGGGACGGCATGGAGCTCATCGCCGTGGTGATGAAGTCCCCCACCTCCGCGGACCGGTTCGAGGACGCCAAGACGCTGCTGGACTACGGCTTTGCCGCCTTCACGCTGGCCGACGTGTACCCGGACGCCCCTCTGGCCCCCATCCCGGTGCTGCTGGGGGAACAGAAGCAGATCCAGCCCCAGCTGGAGCGGACGTGCCGCCTGCTGGTGCGGAAGGGACAGGAGAGCCAGATCACCACAGAGCTCTCCCTGGCCCAGGATCTGGCCGCCCCGGTGGAGCAGGGCCAGACGGTGGGGGAGCTGCGGGTCTTTGTGGAGGGACAGCTCCGGGACACCGTCCCCATCCTCTCCGCCCAGAGCGCCGGCCGGCTCAGCGCCCCCAAAATTTTCTCCCGCCTGCTGGAAAAAATGCTGATGGCGGAATAGGGGGGGCAATCAGGCAAAATGGGTCCACTCTCCGCCGCGCCGTTGGCGCGGCGGAGAGTGTTCTGAAAGGTCCGGCATATGAAAATTCCATTTCACTTCCTTTTGACTTGACGGTTTTTCATCTGTGTTGTATAATTTTGATAAATATCACGGGCGCCGGTTTCACACCCTTGTCACTTTATACGCAAACTCGGCTGACCTGATAGGAATGAGGTGATTTCATTGGTTAATAACCATGGAAAACTATCCGATTACGACCTGTTTTTAGAGCTGGAGGCCTTCTCTGAGGGGCGGAGCTGCCATGCCTGGCGGTGCTTTGGGTCCCACCCGGACGAGGTGGACGGCCAGAGCGGCTATACCTTCCGCGTCTGGGCGCCCAACGCGGAGCAGGTGTGCGTCTTCGGCGATTTTAACGGATGGGATGAGGAAGCCAACCCCCTGGAAAAGCAGGAGGGCGGCATCTGGACGGGCTTTGTCCCCGGCCTGAAGCGCTACGATACATATAAGTACGCGGTGTGCGGGGCGGACGGCAAGGTCGTGGCCAAGGCGGACCCCTACGCCTTCCACGCGGAGACCCGTCCGGGCAACGCCTCCAAGATCTACGATCTGGAGGACTACCCCTGGGGGGACAAGAGCTGGCTGGACTACCGGGCGAAAAATCCGCCCTACCGCCGCCCCATGAACATCTATGAGTGCCACCTGGGCTCCTGGCGGCGCACAGGGGAGGGAGAGTTCCTCTCCTACCGTGACACCGCCCACTACCTGGTCCCCTATGTGAAGGAGATGGGCTTCACCCACGTGGAGCTGCTCCCGGTGATGGAGCACCCCCTGGACGCCTCCTGGGGCTACCAGGTGTCGGGCTACTTCGCCGCCACCAGCCGCTTCGGCACGCCGGACGATCTGAAGTATCTCATTGACCAGCTCCACCAGGCCGGTATCGGCGTCATTCTGGACTGGGTTCCCGCCCACTTCCCCCGGGACGCCTTCGGCCTGTACCACTTCGACGGCGGCCCCACCTATGAGTACGCCGACCCCCGCAAGGGGGAGCACCCGGACTGGGGCACCCAGGTCTTTGACCTGGGCCGGAACGAGGTGCGCTCCTTCCTCTTCTCCAACGCCATGTTCTGGCTGGAGGAGTACCACGCCGACGGCCTGCGGGTGGACGCGGTGTCCTCCATGCTGTACCTGGACTACGGCCGGCAGGACGGGGCCTGGATGCCCAACATCCACGGCGGCAAGGAGAATCTGGAGGCCATCGAGTTCTTCCAGAAGCTGAACACCACCATCTTCGGGGCCCACCCGGACGTGCTGATGATTGCCGAGGAGTCCACCGCCTGGCCCAAAGTGACCTATCCGGTGGATCAGGGCGGTCTGGGCTTCAACTTCAAGTGGAACATGGGCTGGATGAACGACATCTGCCACTACATCAAGCTGGACCCCTACTTCCGGCAGTTCAACCACCGGGACATCACCTTCTCCCTTATGTACGCCTTCTCGGAGAATTACATTCTGCCCCTCTCCCACGACGAGGTGGTCCACATGAAGGGCTCCTTCCTTGGGAAGATGCCGGGGGACAACGCGGAGAAGTTTGCCGGCGTCCGGGCCTTCTACACCTACATGCTCACCCACCCCGGCAAGAAGCTGTCCTTCATGGGCGCGGAAATCGGTCAGTGGAACGAGTGGCACTATGAGTACTCCCTGGACTGGCACCTGCTCCAGTACGAGCCCCACCGCCAGATCCACACCTTCTTCAAGGCGGCCAACGCCCTCTACCTGGCCGAATCTCCCCTGTGGGACCAGGACGACTCCTGGCAGGGCTTCCAGTGGCTGTGCGCCGACGACAACAAGGCGGATACGGTGGCCTTCCTGCGCTGGGACCGCAAGGGCACGCCTCTCATCGTGGTGTGCAACTTCTCCCCGGTGCACCGGAAGGGATATTATGTGGGCGCTCCCTTCGCGGGCACCTGGACCCCCATCTTCAATACCGACGCGGCAGAGTTCGGCGGCAGCGGCCTGGGCGACACCGCCCCGCTGAAGACGGTGAACACCCCCTGCCACGACCAGGAGCAGGCCCTGTCCATCGACCTGCCCCCCATGTCCGCCATGATCTACCGCTGCACCCGCCGCAGTCCGGTGCGGAAGAAGAAGGAGACCGGCAAGGAGGCCGCGGCCGAAAAGAAGGCGCCCTCCAAGGCCAAAAAAGCCGCAGAGGGCGGGAAGTCCGCCGTCAAGACGGCCGCCCGAAAGTCCAAGGCCGCAGCCCGGCCCAAGGCCAAAACGGACAAGTGATTCCGCGTGAACCTCCCGGCAGGGGAGTTTACATTACAACAGAGGTGAACGACATATGAAAAAAGAAGTTGTGGCCATGCTGTTGGCGGGCGGACAGGGCAGCCGTCTGTACGCCCTCACCAGCCAGGTGGCCAAACCCGCCGTCCCCTTCGGCGGGAAGTACCGCATCATTGATTTTCCCCTCTCCAACTGCGTCAACTCCGGCATCGACACCGTGGGCGTGCTGACCCAGTACCGCCCCCTGGAGCTGAACAGCTACATCGGCTCCGGACAGCCCTGGGATCTGGACCGGTCTGACGGCGGCGTGCACATCCTGCCCCCCTACATGCGGGAGGGCGACCAGGGCACCTGGTACAAGGGCACCGCCAACGCCATCTACCAGAACATCGGGTTCCTGGACATGTACAACCCGGACTATGTGGTCATCCTCTCCGGCGACCACATTTACAAGATGGACTACTCCGACATGGTGGCCCAGCACAAGAAGACGGAGGCGGCCTGCACCATCTCCGTGCTGGAGGTGACGCTGGAGGAGGCCAAACGCTTTGGCATCATGAACGCAAATCCGGACGGCCAGGTCTATGAGTTCGAGGAGAAGCCCCAGCACCCCAAGAGCACCCTGGCCTCCATGGGCATCTATGTGTTCACCTGGTCCAAGCTGCGCCAGTACCTCATTGACGACGAGGCCGATCCCAATTCCTCCAACGACTTCGGCAAGAACATCATCCCCAACATGCTCAACGCCGGCGAGAAGCTGATGACCTACCGCTTCTCCGGCTACTGGAAGGACGTGGGCACCATCGACTCCCTGTGGGACGCCAATATGGACATGCTGGCCCCCCACAACGGCATCGACCTGTACGATCCCAGCTGGCCCATCTACGCCCGCAGCCCCATCAAGCCCCCCCATGTCACCGGCCCCAACGCCAAGATCTCCCACTCCCTGGTGACGGGCGGCTGTGAAGTGGACGGCTCGGTGGAGAACTCCGTGCTCTTCCACTCCGTCACCGTGGAGGAGGGTGCCGACATCCAGTACTCCATTCTGATGCCCGGCGCCGTGGTCAAGAAGGGCGCCGTGGTGTCCTACGCCATTGTGGCGGAGGGCGCCGTGGTGGAGGCGGGCGCCACTGTGGGCGCGCCGCCTTCGGACGACCCGGACTGGGGCATCGCAGTGGTGGCCAGCGGCATCACCGTGGGTGAGAAGGCCGTGGTCAAGCCCAAGGCGATGATCCGGGAAAATGTGAAAGGAGGTGAGCAGGCATGAATGACCTGCACGGCATTATCTTTGCGTACCGTTCGGATTCCAACCTGGGGGAGCTGACCCGTCCCCGGAACACCTGCTCCCTGCCCTTCGGCGGCCGCTACCGCCTGGTGGACTTCATGCTCTCCAACTATGTCAACGCCGGCATCACCGACGTGGGCATGATCGTCCATCAGAGCTATCAGTCCCTGCTGGACCATGTGGGCTCCGGTAAGGATTGGGAGCTGTCCCGCCGCCACGGCGGCCTGCGCATTCTGCCCCCCTTCGGCTATGCCGAGCGGGGCGGCGAGTACCGGGGCAGCATGGACGCCCTGGCCGGCGTGGCCGACTACCTGGACAACATCCGCCAGGAGTATGTGATTCTGGCCGCCGGCGACATTGCGGTAAACCTGCCTGTGTCTGAGGTGTTCCAGCAGCACCTGGACACCGGGGCCGACGTGACCATGGTGTGCACCCCCACCCTGAAGGGAGCGCCCCGCTTCTCCGAGTACGTGGAGGTGGACGAGAGCGGCCGCGTCACCGACCTGTCCGTCCACCCTGTGGCGGCGGACAAGGCCCTGGAGAACCTGGGCGTCTACATCCTCTCCAAGAAGCTGCTGCTGGAGATGGTCAACTACTGCGCCGCCCACGACATCTTCGACTTCATCCGCGGCGTGCTCCAGCCCCGCCTGAAGACCCTGAAGCTCATGTCCTATGTGCACCAGGGCTATGTGGCCCGCTTCCAGTCTGTGAGCGGCTACTTTGACCGCTCCATGGACCTGCTGGACCAGGCGGTGCGGGACGACCTGTTCAATCCCGCCCGGCCCATCCGGACCAAGGACCGCTCCAGCCCGTCCACCTACTACGGCCCCGCCGCCCGCTCCATCCACTCCCTGGTGGCCGACGGCTGCATCATCGAGGGCGAGGTGGAAAACTGTATCATCTCCCGCGGCGTCACCGTGGAGAAGGGGGCCAAGGTCTCCAACTGCGTGCTGATGCAGGGCACCGTGGTGAAGAGCAACGCCTCTCTGGCCTACGTCATCACCGATAAAAACGTCACGGTCAACGAGGGCGGCCAGCTCATGGGCCACTTCACCTACCCCATGGCCGTCGCCAAGGGCTCCGTGGTCTGCTGATTTTCCGCTGCCCCGGGGCGGCAGTACAAAATTTTCCGCCGGGAGGGCGGTGCAGTTCCTGCGCGGCCCCCCGGCGGCTTCCTATTCAGAGATTGCATTGGAAAGGGGTATTCATATGAAAATTCTGTTTGCCGCCTCCGAGGCGGTGCCCTTCATCAAAACCGGCGGTCTGGCCGACGTGGCCGGCTCCCTGCCCAAGGCGCTGGCCCAGGCCGGCCACGAGGTAAAGGTGATTCTCCCCCTGTACGAGGGCATCAGCGGGGAGTGGCGCAGCCAGATGACGTTTCTAAAGTACTTCAACGTCACCCTCTCCTGGCGGCAGGTGTACTGCGGCATCTTCGAGCTGGAGCGGGATGGCGTCACCTACTGGTTTGTGGACAACGAGTACTACTTCAAGCGCTGGCAGATGTACGGCCACTTCGACGACTGCGAGCGCTTCGCCTACTTCTCCCGGGCCATTGTCGAGACGCCGGGGCAGCTGGACTGGTACCCGGACATCATCCACTGCAACGACTGGCAGACCGCTCTGGTGCCCGTCTACCTGCTGGAGGACAAGTACCGCATCCACCAGCTGTGCAACGCCAAGAGCGTCTTTACCATCCATAACATTGAGTATCAGGGCCGCTACGGCGACCAGGTGCTGGAGGACGTCATCGGCCTGGGCCGCAACTACTTTAACGAGGGTATGCTGGCCTTCCACGGGGACGTGAACCTGATGAAGGGCGCCATCATGTCCGCCAACTTTGTCACCACCGTGTCTCCCACCTACGCCCAGGAGCTGCGCCTGCCCTTCTATGCCCACGGCATGGACGCGGTCATCAACCAGCAGAGCGGCAAGCTCCAGGGCATTCTCAACGGCATCGACATGGCCCTCTACGACCCGGCTACAAAGCCCGGCCTGGCTGCCAACTTCACCGCCGGGGACCCCGCCGCGGGCAAGGCCGCCTGCAAGCTGGCTCTCCAGCGGGCTGTGGGCCTCCAGGAGGACCCGTCCGTCCCCATTATCGCCTGCGTCTCCCGCCTGGTGGGCCACAAGGGCTTCTCCCTGGTGACGGACGTGCTCCATCAGATTATGGAGATGAACGTGCAGATGGTGGTGCTGGGCACCGGCGACTGGCAGTATGAAGAGGCCTTCCGCAACGCCCAGGGGCAGTACCCCGGCCGCTTCTCCGCCCAGATCACCTACTCCGGCCCCCTGTCCGACATGATCTACTCCGGCGCGGACATCTTCCTCATGCCCTCCGTCAGCGAGCCCTGCGGCCTGAGCCAGATGATCGCCATGCGCTTCGGCACTGTGCCCATCGTCCGGGAGACCGGCGGCCTGAAGGACACGGTCCTGCCCTACAACAAGTTTACCGGCACCGGCCGGGGCTTCACCTTCTCCGACATCAACGCCGGGGATATGCTCTGGGTCATCCGGGAGGCGGTGGACCTCTACCACAACAACAAGGAGGCGTGGCTGGGCCTTCAGAAGGAGGGCATGACCGCCGACTTCAGCTGGAACCACTCCGCCCAGGAGTACCTCGACATCTACCAGCGCATCAGCGGATAATTGACCTGCATCCCGCGAACCCCCTCCCGTCCGGCGGAGGGGGTTCCTCTATTCCGCCGCCTGTCAAAACGGCATGGAACGTCCAAAATCCTGCCTGCTTTTGCACTCTTCTGTCCATTGACGCTTCTTGGAAAATCTGATACAATGCTAAAGCGCAGGGAAAAAGATTTACATGACGCCCTGTATTTGATTTGAAATTTTAAAAGAAAACGGGAGGCTTTCCGAATGGCTGAATATACAAAGGCCCAGCTTACCGAGATGATCGTCGGCAAGCTCCGCCGGAACTTTGGGCGCGACGTGGACGACGCCACCCCCAATCACATGTTCAAGGCCTGTGCGCTGGTGCTGCGGGACATCATGTCCAGCCACCAGATGGAGACCAGCAACCAGGTGTGGGAGGGCCAGGAGCGCCAGGTCCACTACCTGTCCCTGGAGTTTCTGATGGGCCGCTCTCTGGAGAAAAACGCCTATAACCTGGGGGTGCTGGACACGCTGAAGGAAGCCCTGGAGGACATGGGCTTCTCCGCTTCCGACCTCTTTGAGAAGGAGCCTGACGCCGGACTGGGCAACGGCGGTCTGGGCCGTCTGGCCGCGTGCTACCTGGACTCCATGACCACCCTGGAGATCCCCGCCACCGGCTACACCATCTGCTATGAGCTGGGCATTTTCAAGCAGAAGATTGTGGACGGCAAGCAGGTGGAGCAGGCGGACAACTGGCTTGGCCTGGGAGACGCCTGGCTGATCCCCAAGCTGGACGAGACTGAGGAGGTCCGCTTCGGCGGCAAGGTGGTGGACCACTGGGACAGCCACGGGGCCAACCACCCGGAGCACGTGGGCTACACCACCGTGCTGGCCATCCCGCGGGACATGGAAATTGCCGGCTATAAGCCCCGCCACACCAACACCCTGCGCCTGTGGGACGCCAAGAGCCCCGTCCCCGTGGATATGAGCTACTACTCCAAGGGCGAGTATCTGAAGGCCATCGAGCAGCAGGCTATGGCCGAGGTCATCGCCAAGGTGCTCTACCCCGACGACAACCACTACGAGGGCAAGTCCCTGCGCCTGAAGCAGCAGTACTTCTTTGTCTCCGCCACCATCCAGTCCATCGTGCGCAAGCACCGGGCCCAGTACGGCACCCTGCGGAACTTCCA
>CALXGC010000119.1 GCA_944387755.1 uncultured Oscillospiraceae bacterium
AAAATCGACGTGGAGGCCCTGTCCGCCAAGCTGGGCTGCCCGGTGATTCAGACGGTCTCCACCTCCAACGAGGGGCTGAAGGCTGTGGTGGAGGCCGCAGCGGCCCAGGCCGGCCGGGTGCAGGAGGCCCCCTACCGGGAGGGCGACATCGACCTGACCGACAAGAAGGTGGTGGAGACCGCCGACCGGAAGCGCTTTGATTTCGTCAACGGGATTGTGGCCCAGGTGGAAAAGCGGAAGGTGTTCACCAAGGACAAGAACAGCGGCGACTCCATCGACGCCGTTCTCACCAAACCCTGGCTGGGCATTCCCATCTTCGCCGTAGTCATGTTCCTGGTGTTCCAGATCTCCCAGGTGTGGGTGGGCCCCTATATCGCCGACGCCCTGGTGGCTCAGATCGAGAATTTCCAGGGCTGGGTGGGCGAGATGTTCGCCGGCGCCAACCCCCTCCTGTCCGCCCTGCTGGTGGACGGCATCATCGGCGGCGTGGGCGCCGTGGTTGGCTTCCTGCCCCTGGTGATGGTGATGTATTTCCTCATCGCCCTGCTGGAGGACTGCGGCTATATGTCCCGTGTGGCGGTGGTGCTGGACCCCATTTTTAAGAAGGTGGGCCTGTCCGGCAAGTCTGTGATTCCCTTCGTCATCACCACCGGCTGCGCCGTCCCCGGCATCATGGCCACCCGCACCATCCGCAACCAGCGGGAGCGCCGGGCCACTGCGATGCTCTCTCCCTTTATGCCCTGCGGCGCCAAGATTCCCGTCATCGCTCTGTTTGCCGGCGCCTTCTTTGACGACGCGGGCTGGGTGAGCTTTCTGATGTATTTTACCGGCATCGTCCTCATCTTCCTGGGGGCTCTGCTGGTGAACGCCGTCACCGGCTATAAGGTCCGCAAGTCCTTCTTTATCATCGAGCTGCCCGAGTACAAAACACCCTCCCCCTGGTTCGCCTTCAAGTCCATGTGCAGCCGGGGCGCGGCCTACATCAAGAAGGCGGCCACCATTATCCTTTTGTGCAACACGGTGGTCCAGATTATGCAGACCTTCAGCTGGAACTTCCAGGTGGCCGAGACGGCGGACGCCTCCATCCTGGCCTCCATTGCCTCCCCCTTCGCCTATCTGCTGGTACCCATCGTAGGCGTCCTCAGCTGGCAGCTGGCCGCCGCCGCCGTCACCGGCTTCATCGCCAAGGAGAACGTGGTGGGCACCCTGGCCGTGTGCTTCGTGGGCCTGGAGAATTTTATTGATACCGACGAGCTGGCCATGATGGAGGGAGCAGGCGCGGATGTGGCTGGAATTATGGCCATCACCAAGGTGGCCGCCCTGGCCTACTGCATGTTCAACCTGTACACGCCTCCCTGCTTCGCCGCCATCGGAGCCATGAACTCCGAGATGAAGAGCGCCAAATGGGTGTGGGGCGGCATCGGACTGCAGCTGTGCACCGGCTATACCGTGGCCTATCTGGTGTACACCGTGGGCACCCTGATTACCGCTCCGGAGACCCTGAACGTGACGGCCGCCGTCGGCGGGCTGGTAGGCATCGCCGTGATGATTACTCTGGTGGTCGCTCTGGCCCGCCGGGCCAACCGGAGCATCCAGGAGGAGTACCGCCTGGACGCCGCCGGCACCGCCGCCACCCGGTAAGTTACCATGTTGAGCAATATCATTCTTGCGGCCATTATTTTGGCCATTGTGGCCGCCGTGGCGGTCTATCTCTACCGCGCCAAGAAACGGGGGGAGACCTGCATCGGCTGCCCCTATGCCAAGCAGTGCGGCAGCGGCTCCTGCGGCGGACGCGATTCCCATTCACATACCGGGCATACACATCCATAACCAACCGGAGGGGGTGCGGCGGGGAGCCGCGCCCCCTCTGGCCGCTTTCATAAGAAGAAGGAGCGATTTACCGTGGAAAATGCGATTTTACTTGCCCTCATCATTGCGGCAGTGGCGGCAGGCGTGTGGCAGGTCCTCCGCCGCGTTCAGGGCAAGGGGGGCGGCTGCTGCGGAGGGGGCGGGAGCTACACCCCCAGGAAAAAGAAGCTCTCCCATGTGGCGGAAGAGAAGACCTTCCGGGTGGAGGGGATGAGCTGCGCCCGCTGCCAGGAGCGGGTGGAGGAAGAGGTCAATGACATCCAGGGCGTGGCGGGGAAGGCAGACTGGAAAAAGGGCCTGCTTACGGTCCGGTATGCCCAGCCTGTGGACGATGAAGAGATCAAGCGGCGCGTAGAAAAAGCCGGGTACCGAATTACAGACATCTGCTGAAGTCCCTGTAAACAAAAGACCGCCCGGCCGGGCGGTCTTTTTATCTACAGGGCGTCGGGGGGCGGGTCGCCGGAGAGGGAGACGAGATAGTCGTAATAGGGCTTCAGGAAGCGGAACCCCTCCAGAAGCTGGCCGGCCAGCTCCGGCTGAAACAGCAGGCCGCCGCAGTTCTCATCCCGCGTCAGGGAGACGCTCTTCCGGTTGTACCAGGGGGAGAGCAGGGGGCCGGGGTCGCCTTTGGGGCGCTTGTAGAGCTCGCCCTCCAGCTGGAAGGGGGACCGGTTCAGCCGCCGCGCCAGCCTCTCCAGAGGCCTGGGGTCCCGGTCGATGCGGGCGCGGAGCTTCGCCATGGTGACAGGCGTCGGGTCATAGCACCCCATGCCGTAGCTGTAGTACTCCGGGGCAATCTCAAAGTAGAAGGCGGGAGAGCCGGACGCCCCGTCCCCCGGCCGCTGGAGGGTGAACCACAGGTGGTCTTTGTAAGGGCCGCGGCCGTGGAGCCGCCGGGCGTCCCGGTAGATGCGGGAGACGCGCAGGTTGAGGGGCAGCCGCGGGAAGGCCTGCTCCATGGCGCTGTGAACCTGGACCCCCAGCTCCCGCAGGGGCTGGTCCGCCAGGGTCAGATAGCTGTCCTTATGGGCCAAAAACCAGCTCCGCTCGTTGTTGAAGCGGATGCCCCACAGAAAGTCCAGCGTGCCCTGAGAAAATCCCTGAAACATACGGCCTCCTTATTCCGCCGGCGCGGCCTCTCCGGAGACGGCGGTCTCCGGAGAGGCTTCAGAGCCGCCAGACTCCTCCGGCGCGGCGGTCTCCGCGCTGGCAGGGGGCACGCCGTTGACCCAGGTGCTGGGGTCGCCGTCGGCGGGGTTGTAGAGAATGGTGGTGGGGCGCATCTTATAGCTGCTGACCCCCAGGTCCTCGGTGTAGGCCAGCGCGCCGCTCTGCTCATAGATGTGCCGGTAGGTGTGGGCCTTCAGGCCGTTGTAGGCGTTCTGGACGGTGTCAATGCGGGTGGTGCCCTGGGGCACGGAGGGGTCCGCCTTGTACTGGGTGGTGGGGGCGATCCAGTCGAACTGGACGCGCTCCGGCACGGCATAGCGGCCGTCCTCGTTGGTGCCGTAAATCTTCACGTTCAGATAGCGCCTGCCGTTTTTGTCATAGCTCTGGGTGACGAGCTTCACGGGGTAGTTGGTGTTGTTCTTAAAGCGGAAATCCGAGGCCCCGTACCACACCGTGGCGTCCATGCCGTCGGGCACATAGCCCACGGCGTACATGTGGGCGTGGCGCTCCACAATCTCCAGGGTGGTGTGGAGGACTGCGTAGTAGATGGTGGAGGAGGTCTGGCAGATGCCGCCCCCGATGTCCTCCACAGATTCGCCGCCGGAGTACACCGGCGCGCCCAGATAGCCCTTGTCGGCGGTGCGGCTGCCGGTGGTGTTGTTATAGGAGAAGATCTCGCCGGGCATCAGGACAATGCCGTTGCAGGCCTGGGCGGAGAGCTTCACGTTGCTCTTCCGGTTGGCGGAGCCGCTCACCCCGCTGGTGCCCTCTCCCAGCAGGTCCCGGAAGAGCTTGGACTCCAGGCTCTCCCTGGTCTCCGCCGGCTGGGTGAGGGTCAGAGGGACCGACACGGTCTCGCCCTCGGCGGCGGCGTCAAACAGCGCCTTTGCCTGGCTGGGGTCAAAGTCCACCCCCACGGTATGGTCTTTTACCTCCAGGGTCTCCGGGTCGATTTCGGCGTTTTTGGCCTCGGTGTGGATCTCCGCGTACATGGCGTCGAAATCCGGTTCCTGGGGCGGCGTCTCGCAGGCGGGGAGAGACAGCGGCGCGGCGCTGGCCGTCTGGCCCTCCAGCGCGCCGGAGACCGCCGCGGTCATGGCCTCCAGCACGGCGGTTTTGGCCGCTGCCCGGTCGATGGTGAGGCTGGCGACGCCCTTGGTCAGCACAAGCGCGTCCTCCTCCACTTCATAGGAGGCGTTGACGGCGCCGCCCCCCGCCTGTAAATCCGCCGCGTCCATCAGCTGTTCCAGCTCCCGCGCCCCGGCGTCCGTCCAGGCGAGGGTCAGGCCGGCGTCCTCCTCCGCGCCCAGCAGGTGAGCCAGATAGGCCCCGCCCTGGAGCAGAAAGTGTTCCCGGCCGGTCTGCCAGGCGGCCTGTGCGGAGGCCTGGCCGTCGGCCTGGAAGGCGGAGGCGGCAATGCTGCCGCTCCAGGGGCCGTACTCCAGGGAGAGGGCGGTCTGAGAGACGCCGGAGAAGCGGTCTGCCAGCGTGGTCTGGGCCTGCTCCCTGGTCATTCCGCCCAGGGGGACGCCGGCGGCGGAGACGCCGTTCAAAATCCGGGAAGAGCCGCCCACCCAGGCGCACAGGCCCAGATAGCCGGCCAAAAGCGCCGCAGCCAGCGCGGCCGCTGCAATCCACGCCGGATTCACGCCGCTGCGGACTCGTTTCGGGGTATGTGATTCTGCCATGATGTTCCTCCATTCCCCTTCCTGCTGCGGGGGCTTTTTCTCTGAAATGCGGGAGCGCCCAAGGTTTTCACCGGGCGTTCAACAGACCTCATTATAGCATTTCTCTCACCGGGGTACAATTACAGAACAGTTACAGTCCGTCGAAATTTCCCGCCGGAGCGGTTTACTTTTTTTTCGGCCCGCTGTATAATCAACAAAGCCGGACCAACGTTCAGTGCGCGGAGAGGCTGCGCGTCTGATATGCTGATTTTATGGTATTCTTTCCGGCTGGAGGTCATGCAAAATGGCGGAGTATTCCTACAATTACGGCGGAGGTCCTAAGCGGAAAAGAAGTCAGACCGACTGGGTCTATTGGGCGGTGGCTCTGGTTGCCTTATTCGCTTTCATGCCCATCGGGGTTTTAATGATTGTGCTCAAGCTGGCCGGCGGCAAAAAGAGGAGCCGCCACCCCTACAATGTCCAGCAGGAGCGGCAGGGGGGACATCCCTACTATGTCCGGCAGGAGCAGCAGAGCCCCATGGGGGCCCGGACGGTCCGGATGGACGGCGAGGGCCGGGGGGAGCCTCCGGTCAACACGCTGCTGTCCGGGCTGAGCGCCAAGGCCAAGCGGATGACCGTGTTGGGCGCGGTGCTGTCGGCGGTGTTCGGCTTTGTCTCTCTGAACGCGGCCGCCAGCAGTCTGTGGATTCTCCCGGACGTCGCCTGGTATCTGGAGGAAGTGGTCCCCATCCTGTGCTTCTTCGGCGGCGGTCTGGGCTGTCTGTGGGCCGGACTGCGGCGGCAGAAGCGGGTGAGCGCCTTCCGGAGCTGCCTTGCGATGGTGGGCGGCAAAAAGACGGTCTCTGTGGCGGCGCTGGCCTCCGCTATGGGCGTATCTTCCGCCAAGGTGGGGAATATTCTGGAGGATATGCTGGACGAGGGCTTTTTCCCCACAGGCTACCTGGACTACGGCGGCGGCCGTCTGGTGCTGGACGGCGCCGTGGCGGAGCCGGCTGCCAAGCCCGAGCCCCCGAAAGAGGAGGCCAAGGAGCCGGAGGATCCCCAGAACGCCGTTCTGGAGGAGATCCGCTCCATCAACGCGGGCATTGACAACCCCAAGCTGAACCAACAGATTGACCGCATCGGCGCCATTACCGCCAAGGTATTTGAATACCAGCGCAGCCACCCCCAGAAGTCCGTCCAGCTGCACAGCTTTTTGAGCTATTACCTGCCCACCACCCTGAAAATCCTCCGGGCCTATGCCCAGCTGGAGGACCAGGAGGTGGAGGGAGAGAACATCACCGCCGCCATGGAACGCATTGAGAATATGATGGACAAAGTGGTGGAGGGCTTCGAGAAGCAGCTGGACCAGCTCTTCCAGGGGGACGCCCTGGACATCACCGCCGACGTGGAGGTGCTGGAGCGGATGCTGGCCAAGGACGGCCTGTCCTCCAACGGCACGCTGCGCATGGGCGGCTGAGGGGAGAAAAACAGCGTCCGGGCATGATGAGACTGCCCGGACGCTGTACTTTTAGGTTTGTCCCAATTCTTTTGTGTGTTCCCCGCCCCCTGCGGGGGCGGGGAACACCGGGAAAAATTTTGAATCCGGGAACACAACCAGGAACACAAAAGGGAATTGGAAGTTAGGTTTTAGGACAGAAAGGGGATTTATATGGTCACATGGAACGACGTCAAGGCGGCCCAGGCGCGGCTGCTGCCCTATGCGGTCCGCACGCCGCTGCTGCGGGTCCCCGCCCTGGACGCAGCGCTGGGGTGTAAGGTCTACCTCAAGCACGAGGGCTTTCAGCCCATTGGGGCCTTTAAGCTCCGTGGGGCGATGAACAAGGCCCTCTCCCTGTCCCAGGAGGAGCGCGCCCGCGGCCTGGTGTGCGCCTCCTCCGGCAATCACGCCCAGGGGGTGGCCTATGCCGCCCAGAAGCTGGGGTGCCGGGCCGTGATTGTCATGCCCACGGACGTCAACCCGGTGAAGCTGGCCGGGGTCAGAAAGTGGGGCGGCGAGGTGGAGCTGGTGGGAACCCTCTCCTCCCAGCGGGAGGAGAGAGCCCGCGCCCTGGTGGAGGAGCGGGGCATGGTGGAGGTCCACCCCTACGCCGACCCCTACGTGGCGGCGGGGCAGGGGACCATCGGCCTGGAGATTCTGGAGGACCTGCCGGACGCGGACCTGATTGCGGCCCCAATTGGGGGCGGCGGACTGATCTCCGGCGTCGCCGCGGCGGCCAAGGGACTCCGGCCGGATGTGCGCACCGTGGGGGTGGAGCCCGCCGGCGCCCCGCGGTACTCCCAGAGCCGGAAGGCCGGCCGGCCGGTCCGCCTGGAGGCGGTGCATACCATTGCGGACGGGACCCGCACCGACCACGTCGACCCGGAGAATTTCCGGACGATAGAGCGGCATGTGGATGAGCTGTACGCCGTGGAGGACGTGTGGATTGAGCGGGCCATGGCGCTGCTGATGAACGGGGCCAAGGTGGTGGCGGAGCCCTCCGCCGCCCTGCCTGTGGCGGCGGTCCTGGCGGGCGCTCTGCCCGTGCGGCCGGAGGAGAAGGCGGTGTTCATCCTCTCCGGCGGAAACGCGGACCCGGCGCTGCTGGCAAAAATTCTGAAGAACCTGTGACTGGGTCACAGAAAAGGGACATAAAGATGGGTATACTGCATATCAGAAAGCAGGAACGGCTGGGAGGCGGCACAGATGAACTATGACATCATAATTTTGGGCAGTGGTCCGGCGGGCCTCTCCGCCGCGGTGGCCGCGCGGGGGCGCAACAAGAGCGTCCTTGTGGTGGGAAGCCGCTGGCAGGACAGCCCTCTGGCGCGGGCCGAGCGGGTGGACAACTACCTGGGAATGCCCGCCATGTCCGGCGCGGAGCTGATGGAGCGGTTCTACCGCCACGCGGAGGAGATGGGCGCTAATATGGCGGCGGGGCGCGTGGTGGCGCTGATGCCCTGGGACGGCTTTCAGCTCACAGCCGGCGGAGAGATTTACCAGGGAAAGGCCCTGATTTTGGCCCCCGGCGTGGTGCGTCAGGCCAAGTATCCGGGGGAGTCGGAGTATTTGGGCCGGGGCGTGAGCTACTGCGCCACCTGCGACGGAATGCTCTACCGGGGCCGTCCGGTGACGGTGGTGGGGCGGAGCCGGGAGGCCCCGCGGGAGGCCGCCTATCTGCGGGACCTGGGCTGTCAGGTGGTCTATGTGGCCCCCCGCCGGCCGGAAGAGCTGGCCCCGGATATCCCCTTTGTCCAGGCAAACCGCCTGGAGGTAGTGGGACAGGGGACCGTCACCGGCCTGCGGGCGGACGGGGCGCTGCTCCCGTGCAGCGGCGTATTTATCCTGCGGGAGGCGGTGGCCCCCACCGAACTGATGCCCGGTCTGGAGACCGAAAACGGCGCCTTCAATTTGGACCGCCGGATGGCCGCCAGCGTTCCGGGGGTGTTCGCCGCCGGGGACTGCACAGGGGAACCCCTTCAGATCTCCAAGGCGGTGGGGGAGGGCCTGGTGGCCGCCCTGTCTGCGGCGGAGTACGTGGACCGGCTTTCAAAAGAATAAAAAACAGCAAAAAAAGAAAGGATGTAATGTTATGGCGCTGCTGCATTTTAACAAGAAAAATTTTGACGAGGCTCTGGCCAGCGGACAGCTTGTGATGGCGGACTTCTGGGCCAACTGGTGCATGCCCTGCCGGATGCTGGGCCCGGTGATTGAACAGCTGGCGGAGGAGTACGATGGGAAGGCCGTTGTGGGGAAGGTGGACACCGACGAGCAGGGCGAGCTGGCCATGCGCTATGGCGTAATGAGCATTCCCACGGTGATTTTCTTCAAAAACGGAAAAGAGATCCACCGGGAGGTGGGCGCGCTGCCCAAGGGCGTCTTCACCAAGGTGCTGGACGCGAACCTGTAAAAAAGGGCGGAACGCTGGTGCGTTCCGCCCTTTTCAATCTATGTCTCAGCTCACAGGCGCCGCGCCCCTACGAAGGTGCTGCTGTAGTAGGAGCTGTTCAGGTCGCTGACGATGACGCCGGTGGTGGAGGTGGAGGCGTGGACAAACTGTCCGCCGCCGATGTAAATGCCCACATGCGTGGCGCGCTTGCTGCTGTTGCCGTTGTTGAAGAAGACCAGGTCGCCGGCCTGAACCTGGCTGCGGGAGACGGAGACGCCGTTGTCCATCTGGGCGGAGGCGGTGCGGTTCACCGAGAAGCCGAAGTTTTTGGCGACATAGGTGACAAAGCCGGAGCAGTCAAAGCCGCTGGGGCTGGCGCCGCCGTACACATAGGGACAGCCCACATACTGCAGGGCGAACTGGGCCATCTGGCTGCCCTTTCCAGCGGAGGCCGCCGTGGCGGCGTCCACCTGGGCCACATAGTGGCTGCTCACATAGCCCTCTGCAATTTTATACCAGCCGCCCATACCGCCGATGAGCTCCTCAATCTCCACCACTTCGCCGGTGGAGAGGCTGCCCACCGTGTCATAGTCCGTGCCGGGGCCGGAGCGGATGTTCAGGGGGCCGGAGACCACCTGGCCATAGAGCTTCTCCTCTGTAACCTTGAGGTAATCGCCCACCACATAGCCGGTGACGCCGTTGTAGGAGATCTGATGCCAGGAGCCGTCCGCGGACGTCTCCAGCACGTCAACCTGTGTCCCATAGTCCAGGGTGGCCAGCACAGAGGCCTCGGTGTTGGCCTCAGAGCGGACGTTCAGTCCGGCGTCGCTGGTGACAGTGCCGATGCTGGCGGCGGAGGCAGGGATAACGCCCACAGTAAACGCCATCAGAACGGCGGCAAACTTTGCAGCAAGCGGTTTCGACAGGTGCATGGCGGGATTCCTCCAATTTCTCTTTCGTAATGCAGTGGGGGAGCCGGAAATTACTTTCCGCTCAGCGCCCGGTCCAGCCAGACGGCGGCTACGTCCATCGCGGCGTAGAGGCTGTCCTTCTCACTCTTTTTCACCACGCGGTCCCGGCCCTTCAGGTCCGGGTCGGTCAGCTGAAGCTGTACGCTGACCTTGGTGGCCACCTCCAGGTCGTTGACGGACTTGACGCCCAGGATCTGGAGCATAATAATGTATTTGTCGGCCATAGAGCCGTAATAGATCAGGTTGTCTTTCCGGCGCAGGGGATGTCCTTTATAGGAGAGGGGGAGCTTTTCAGCGGCCATGGAATACCTCCTTACAGCGATTTCATCAGATTTTAATGTTGTAACCGAATTGTAACACAATCGTAACCAATTGTCAAACCCCTCTCCGGCTTTTTTTGCGGGAAATTTCTGTCAGACACGGCGCAGGCCCTTCCCGATGAAGGGAGGGCCTGAAAAACGCCTGCCTCAGCGGCGGGCGGGTCCGCGCCAGCGGAAGCTGGTCTTCTGGAAGAGGGGCTCGCAGACGCACAGAACCGGCGGCATGAGGAATATGCTGACGGCGGCGGAGATGAGGGAGCCGCGGGCCAGCATCAGGCAGATGGAGCTGATAATTTCTACCTCAGAGACCATACCGACGCCCAGGGTAGAGCAGAACAGCACCAGGGAGCTGGTGATGATGGAGGCGTCTGAGGCGGAGGCGGCGGCGCAGACGGCCTCCTCCCGGCCCTTTCCCGCCTGCAGCTCCTCCTGGAAGCGGGTGGCCATCAGAATGGCGTAGTCCACTGTGGCGCCAAGCTGGACGCACCCGATAATGGTGGGCGACACGAAGGGAATGACGGTCCCGGTGAAATAGGGAACGCCCTGGTTGAGGAAGATAGCCAGCTCGATGGCGGCCACCAGCACAACCGGAACGGAGACGGAGCGGAATACCGCCGCGATAATCAGAAGAATGGCGGCCAAAGAGATGTAGTTGGTCACGGCGAAGTCCACGGCGGAGACGTCGATCAGGTCGCCGGTCAGCGCCGCCTCGCCGGTAATCAGCGCCTGGGGGTCGCAGGCCTTCACGAGGTCCGCAATCTGCTCCAGCTGGACGGCCGCCGCGTCGGAGGCCGTGGCGTACTGGGAGTTGACCATCATCATCTGCCAGCCGTCCTGTTTGAGCATATCCCGCAGATCCGCCGGGATAAAGAAGTCCGGGATTCCGGTCCCCAGAATGGAGTGGTAGGAGAGCACAGACGTGACCCCCTCCACATTCTCCAGGGCGGTCTCCAGGCCGCCCATGTCCGCGGCGGAGAGGCCGTCCCGCAGGAGGATGAAGTGGGAGACGGCCATGTCATAGTCGTCCCTCAGCTTGTTGTTGGCAATGATGGAGGCCATGTCCTGGGGGAGGGCCTCGTCCAGCTTATAATAGACGCCGGTGTGGCTCTGGGCGTACAGGGCCGGGAGAAACAAAAGCAGGAAGAGGGCCAGAAAGACCCTCCGGCGGCAGACGAGAAAGCGGTTCAGCCGGGACAGGCTGGGGAGCAGGGCGGGGTGGCGGTACTTTTCAATTTTTCCGTCAAAAATCAGCAGCAGAGCGGGCAGCACCAGAATCACCGTGGCCACTCCCAGTACGACGCCCTTGGCCATCACCAGACCGATGTCCCGGCCCAGGGTCAGACGCATGAAGCAAAGAGCCAGAAATCCGGCGATGGTGGTCAGGCTGGAGCCGGACAGGGAGGCAAAGGCCGCCGCGATGGCCTCGGCCATGGCGTCCCGCGGGTCCTGAAAGCGGGGCCGCTCCTCCCGGTAGCGGTGGTAGAGGAAGATGGAGTAGTCCATGGTGACGCCCAGCTGCAAAACCGCCGCAATGGCCTGGGTGATATAAGAGATCTCCCCGAAAAAAATGTTGGTGCCGAAATTATAGAGAATGGCCATTCCAATGCTGGCCAGGAATACCGGGGGCAGCACCGCCGATTCCATCGTCAGAAACATGGCGGCGCAGGACAGCAGCACCGCCAGGCCGATGTAGACGGGCAGCTCCCGGTCCACCAGGTCCCTGGTGTCCTTGATGACCACGGAGAATCCGGCCAGAAAGCACTTCTGATTGCACAGGTCCCGCACGTCCTGAATGGCCTGCATGGTCTCCTCCGCCGCGCCGGGCCGGTCGTACTGGATGATCATCATGGTGGAGTCGCCGGCGTAAAACATGTCCCGCACGCCGGCGGGGATAAAGTCCGTGGGAATCTGGATGCCCACGGCGCTGCTGAGCCAGACGGCGTTGGAGACGCCGGGGAGCTCCCGAATGCCGCGGATGAGATCGTTGCTGTAGGCGGCGGGCATTCCCTCTACAATGAGCATACTGGTGGCCGCCATATGGAAGGGCTCCTCCAGCAGCCGCTCCCCCTGGACGGACTCCAGGTCCTCCGGCAGGTAGGACAGAATGTCGTAGTTGACGCGGGTGGCGGCATAGCCCATCAGGGAGGGAATCAGCAGCAGCACTGCGGCCAGGGCCACCGCCCTGGGCCGGCGGGTGAGAAAGCGGGCAATCTTTTTCTGCATGGCGCACCCCGCCTCTCACCGGAAGATGCCGGTCAGGGCGGTCCAGAAATCCCGGAACATCTGGGCCACCCGGTCCCAAAATGTGGTCTCCGCCGGAGCGGCCTGGGGCGGAGCGTCCGGCTCGCCGCTGTCCGGCTGAATCTCCTGGGTGCGGATAAGCACTTGAACGCTGGTGGGGGGCGGATTTTTCTCCGACGTCAGAGACTGCGCCGGGGCGGCGGCGTCCATCAGGAGCAGGTTGTTGAGGTCCCCTGTGTACTCATGCCAGGTATCCTCCACAATGCGCTCCACGGCGTCCTTGGCTGTCCTCACGCCGGCCACAGCGTCGGTGCTGCGGGCGGTGCGCCGCAGCGTCTCCGCCAGACTGTCCAGACTCTCCTGGACGCCCGCGTCCAGCTGCGCTCCGGCGGACCCGGCCAGGGTGCGGAAGGAGGACAGAAAGCGGTGGGTGTCCTCTGTGGTGATCACAAGGTCTGAAACCAGGGTCCTGGCGTCCTGTAAGGTCCCGCGCAGCTGGGGGACGCGGCGGTTGACGGCGCTGTCCAGCGCGTCCAGCTCCTCCAGCAGGCTGTCCACGCGGTTCAGAATGTCCCGCCCAATTCCGGCGGCGTCGTCCAGGTGGTCCAGAGTTTTGTCCGTCTTCCCCACCAAATCGCTCAGGTCGCCGGTGAGGCCGCCGTTTCCCAGGTGCTTCAGCAGGCTGCTGAGGCGCTCCAGCAGGCCGGTGATCTGGGCCAGGTCGTGGCTGCCGCTGAACTCAGAGAGCATTTTTCCCGTGGCGGCGCGGCCGGAGGCCCCGGCCAGGATTTTTCCGATGTTTTCCGGCGTCTGCTGGTCCGCCGGAAGGGCGCTGACGTCCCGGAGCAGCAGCATGGCGGTGAAGAAATCCGCCTTGGTCATCGGCTTGTCCGTCCCGCCGCAGACGGCGGCGTAAATCTGCTCCAGCAGCGCCGGAGAGGCGCCGGCGGCGGCATAGAACTGCTCCGGGCCGATGGACGCGCCCTCTCCCGCAGCGGCGGCCCAGGCCGCCTCCAGGGCTTGAACCTGGGCCAGCAGCTCATCCAGGCGCTGGCCCTGGATTTTGATGTTCGCCTGGGCGGACTCCGGAAGAGCGGAGAGCAGTCCGCCGTTGAGTTCAATGTCCAGCAGCTCCAAGGTCTCCCGGAGCTCCCGCAGGCTGTCCTGCAGCTTTTCCAAGTCGCCGCCCAGCAATTCCAGGTCGTCCTCCAGGCTGCCGCTTCCGGAGCGGATGGACCGGATGTCCCGCTGGAGGTCCTTCAGGCACTTGTCCACATCGTCCAGGTTCTGCCGCAGGCGGACGGCGGCGGAGGCGACGTCGGAGAGCGCGCCGCTGACCTCCTCCACCGCCTGGTCCGCCTCCTCCAGGCGGTCAGGCAGAGGACTCAGAGAGCCGCTCAGACGCTCCAGGTCTTCCAGAACCCGGTCGGCGTCCTCATAGACCTGGCCCTTGCCCTGGGAGAGGGTGTTCCGTGCGCCGTTGAGGGCGTCCAGCCCGTCGGCGGTAGCCCGGAGGCTGCCGCCCAGGCCGGCGAAGGAGTCCAGCAATTCGTCCAGACTGCCGGACAGGTCGCGGTAGTCCGCCTCCAGGTCCTCCTTCCGCTGGCTGAGCTTGGAGATCTCCTCCAGTTGGCTCAGGGTTGCGGGGACCATCAGAAAGGTCAGACCGTCAAAGGAGAAGTCCTCGCAGCCCACCCGGATGACAAAGTGCTGTTCTTCGCCGGGCAGGGCGACAAACAGCACGGTCCGCAGATTGCCCACCAGCTGCACCTGTGCGCCGGGGGCCTCCAGAGACAGGATGTCGTCCTGATTGAAGACGGCCATAGCCTCCAGGGTATAGTTGTTTCGGGCGTATTCACTGGCGTTTTCGTTGGGGAGGGCGTCCACCCGAATCTCCACCACGCCGGTGCTGCCGGCCAGGTCCCCGGCCCGGGCGGCCACGCCGTTGAGGGCATAGGAGACGGACAGCGTCCAGGGCAGGGCGGCAAAGGGGGCCGCCGTCCGCCCCTCGAAGTAGAAGTGGGACGGAATTTCTTCAAATTGGAAGGTGGCGCTGTCCGCGCCCAGAAGCGGAGCGGAGCCGTCGGTGAGGTTGACCACCTCGTCATAGACGCCGTAGTCCGTCACAGAGCCGGCGCCGTTGAGGATGTAGCTCTTCACCACGCTCCCCTCCACCAGGTTGCCATAGTAGTCCAGCATTGCGTAATAGGCCTCGTCGCATGTGGGCTGCACGCCGTCGCCTATGGGGGCGGCGGCCGTCAGCGGGCACATTGCGGCTGTGAGAACGGCCAGCGCTAGGGCGGAAAGGCGGATTCCCCTCCGCGGTATAAATTGGCGCATTCTGATCCCTCCGTCTTGCTTAATCAAATCAATTTGATTATAATTGAGACAGACAGACGGGTACAATGGGCAAAACGGAGCGAATGCCCAAAGCCCGGCCGGAGGGAGGAGAGGAGCAGCGCTATGGCCAGTCTGACAAAGAAGGCGATCCGAAGCTCTTTTTGGAAGCTTCTGAACCAGCGGCCCATCAGCCAGATCACCGTGCGGGACATTGTGGAGGACTGCGGCGTCAACCGCAACACCTTTTACTACCACTTTCAGGACATCCCCCAGCTGGTGGAGACCATCGTCAACGACGCCGCAGACCAGATGATCCGCGCCTACCCCACAGTGGACTCCCTGGAGGCGTGCCTGAACGCCGCCATCAGCTTTGCCCTGGAGAACCGGCGGGCTGTGCTGCATATCTACCGCTCCGCCAACCGGGACCTCTATGAGCAGTACCAGTGGCGGGTGTGCGAACACGCCGTGGCCGCCTATCTGGACGGGGTGCTGGCCGGCAAGCCGGTGTCCCCCTCGGACCGGAGGCTGCTGGCCGGTTATCTGAAGTGCCTCAGCTTTGGACTGATTCTCGGCTGGCTGGAGACGGGTATGCAGGAGGACATCCGCGCCAGCTTCCGCCGGCTCTGCGCCCTGAAGCACGGGGAGCTGGAGGCCATGATTGCCAGGTGCGGCGAGTAGTCACTCCGCCTCCCGCCGGGCGAACCGCCGGGAGGGGCGGAAGTACAGCAGGGCGCAGAAAACCAGCAGCGCGGTGGCGGCCAGGCTGATGGGGTAGACCAGCATAATGGTGTAAAAGCTGGGGCTGCCGGGGAAGACCAGCTGCATCCACGCGATGCGCAGGCCGCACACGCCGGCGGTGGTGAGCACAGCTGGGGTGAGGGAGATGCCAAACCCCCGCAGATAGCCGGACGTCACCTCATAGGACATGCTGAACAGGTGCCCAATCAAAATCATCATCAGGCGGATATAGCCGGTGTCTATCACCTCCGGGTCGCTGCTGAAGATGGCCAGCAGGTGTTTGCCGAAAAAGAGGATGGCGGCGACCGCGGCAATCAGGATGACCATGCCCTCCGCCAGGCAGAGCAGCAGGGTCTTCCGGCACCGCTTCAGCTGTCCGGCGCCGAAGTTCTGGCCGGTAAAGGTGGTGCAGGCCTGGCTGAAGGAATTGAGAATATTATAGGTAATGACCTCGATGTTGAAGGCCGCGCTGGAGGCCGCCATGACCACCGTGCCCAGGCTGTTGATGCCGGACTGAATGATGATATTAGAGACGGAGAACACCGAGCTCTGAAGGCCGGCGGGCAGTCCGATGCGCAGGATGCGCTTCACGCTGCCGGGGTCGATGCGCAGCATACGGGGTTCCACCCGGACGTCCTGAGCGGTGCGCCGCAGCAGGTAAAACAGGATGGCGGAGCTGACCGCGTTGGCAATCACCGTGGCGGTGGCCACGCCGTTGACCGTCATGTGCAGGACCACCACAAAGAACAGATTCAAAACGACGTTTAAAATACCGGAGGCGGTGAGGGCGAGAAGGGGAATCCGGGTCTCTCCCACGCTGCGGAAGATGGCCGCCTCGAAGTTATAAAGCAGAATGACCGGCATTCCAAGCAGATAGATCCGCAGGTACAGCAGGGCGAGGGGGAACACGTCCTCCGGCACCTGAAGCGCCCGCAGCAGAGGGGCGGCGGCCAGCTCTCCCACAATGGCCACTGCAATGCCCCCCAGCACGGCCATTAAAATGGCGGTGTGCACGGTTTTTTGCACCACAGCCTTATTTCCGGAGCCGACGGCGTTGGCAATCACAACATTTGCCCCCAGGGCGGCTCCCACAAACAGGTTGACCACCAGGTTGATGATGGGGCTGTTGGCCCCCACCGCCGCCACGGCGGCGGTGCGCTCCGCCGCCTGGGTGAAGTTGCCCACCACCGCCACGTCGGAGGCGTTGAACAGCTGCTCCAAAATCGCCGTGGCCGCAACGGGCAGGGCAAACTGCGGCAGCTTGTTCCAAATGGGCCCGTGGAGCATGTCCAGCCGGCGTTTCTTTGATGTGCTTTCCAAGAAGGGACGCCTCTTTTCTTTATACTATGTTTATACAGAGCTCCAGTATAAAACGCCGCCGGAGAAATAGCAAGCGCCAAACTGCGGAGAGGAGGCACATGATTTTGCACATTTGGGAGGTGAAGGAGGACAAGAAGCGGTATCTCAGCCTGCTTCTGCTGGCGGACGAACAGGAGGACATGGTGGACCGCTATCTGGAGCGCGGGACCATGTACGTCCTGGAGGACGGCGGAATCAGGGCGGAGTGCGTTGTAACGGACGAGGACGGCGTGCTGGAGCTGAAGAATCTGGCGGTGGAGCCCGCGTACCAGGGAAGGGGCTATGGAAGGCGTCTGATTGCATTTCTGCTGAACACCTACGCCGGGCGGTATCGGGAGCTCCAGGTCGGGACGGGGGACAGCCCCGCCACCGTCCCCTTCTATGAAAAATGCGGCTTTGTTCCCTTCCGCCGGATTCCCAACTTTTTTACAGACCACTATGACCACCCCATCTATGACGGCGGCGTCCGGCTGAGGGACATGGTCTGCCTGCGGCAGACGCTGTCCGCCCCGGCGCCGCAGGCGGTAAATCAGGAGGAGAAGCAGATGTACTATTTTACCACGTGTCCCTCCCCGGTGGGCCAGCTGACCCTGGCCAGCGACGGAGAGAGCCTGACCGGCCTCTGGCTGGAGGGGCAGAAGTATTTTGGCGCCACCATGCCCGAAGACGCGGTGAGACGGGACGGCCTCCCGGTGTTTTCCGCCGCCCGGAGCTGGCTGGAGCGGTATTTTGCAGGGGAGAAGCCGCAGCCCGCCGAGCTTCCCCTGCGCCCCGCAGGCGGGGAGTTCCGGCAGCGGGTGTGGAAGCTCCTGTGCGGCATTCCTTACGGCCAGGTGACAACCTATGGGGCGCTGGCCAGGGAGCTGGAGGCCCAGACGGGACAGGCGGCGTCCAGCCAGGCGGTGGGGGGTGCGGTGGGCCATAACCCCATCTCCATTGTCATCCCCTGTCACCGGGTGGTGGGAAGCGGAGGAAATCTCACCGGGTACGCCGGGGGACTCGATAGAAAGGTCAGGCTGCTGGAGCTGGAGGGGGCGGACATGTCCCGCCTGTCCCTTCCCAAAGCGGGCCGCTGAGGCCCGGAGAGGAGGACGACGTGACGGAACCTGTCATTCGGGAGATTGAGGTGAAAAGCGTCCTGACCAAGTCCAGCCTGCCGGTGGGCGACTACTCCGTGAACCCCTATGTGGGCTGTACCCACAGCTGCCGGTACTGCTACGCCTCCTTTATGAAGCGCTTTACCAACCACCCGGAGCCCTGGGGGACGTTTTTGGATGTGAAATACTGGCCGGAGGTGAAACGCCCGGAGCGCTATGCGGGGAAGGAGCTGTTTCTGGGCTCCGTTACTGACCCGTACCTGCCCCAGGAGAAGACCTACCGGCGCACCCGCGCCCTGCTGGAGCAGTTTCAGGGCAGCGGCGTGAAGCTGAGCATCGCCACAAAGAGCGACCTGGCGCTCCGGGACCTGGAGCTGATTGGCAGCTTCCCCGGCGCGAGGGTCTCCTGGTCCATCAATACCCTGGACGAGGCCTTTCAGAGCGGCATGGACAGCGCCCCCTCCATCCAGCGGCGGCTGGCCGCCATGGAGGAGTTTCACCGGGCCGGCGTGCGCACCACCTGCTTTATCTCCCCCATTTTTCCCGGCATTACAGACGTGAAGGCCATTATCCGGCGGGTCAGGGACCACTGCAATCTGATTTGGCTGGAGAATCTGAATCTGCGGGGCGGCTATAAGACGGCCATTCTGGACTATATACAGGAAAAATATCCGGCGCTTCTGCCCCTGTATCAGGACATCTATCAGAAGGGGGACCGGCGGTACTGGGAGCTGCTGGACGGGGAGCTGAAGGCCTTTGCGGCGGAGCTCGGCCTGCCCTATGTCACCAACGACGACAGCGTGCGGCGGCCCTTTGAGGCCCCGCCCGTTGTGGTGAACTACTTCTACCATGAACAGATTAAGAAGCCGGCCAAAAGATAAGGGAAGCGGTGTCTGAGTTCCGAAAATCAGACGCCGCTCTTTTTCCGCAGGTACAGATATGCCAGCAGGGAGACAAACCCGCCGAAGACCATCCCGAAGCCAAACAGAAGGGCGATTCCCGAAAGGGAGGGCGTCCAGATTCCGGCCCGGTAGAGAAGAAACGCGCCGCCGTAGTACACCGTGTTGGTGACGATGGACTCAAAGAGCATGTAGTTGGTCTTGCCCAGGGCATAGAACGCGGCGTCAAAGATGTTCTGAAAGGCGTAGACAGCGTAAAACCCCAGCAGAAGCAGGACAAGCCGGAACAGCTTCTCCACGTCGGAATAGCCCAGCACATACGTCATAAACGGCCTCCAGAGGGGGATGGAAATCACCCAGGCGGCGCAGATGATTCCGGTGAGGGCGAAATATCCCGGCGTGTGGGTCCGGAGGGCCTGGGCGTCTGTGGCAATCTCCTGCTTCATCAGCTCCGCAAGCTGCGTCACCGGCAGCAGCAGCCAGCCCCAGATGAAGCTGTTGGCCACCCAGTAGACCCCCTGCTCCTGGACGGCGTTTACCATGCGGACGACCATCAGCATATAGGCGAGGTTCCGCACAAAGGACTCCAGGCCGGAGATCCCCCCGACTTTCAAAAACTCGCCCATCCAGCGAAAGGACAGCGCCGTTTTGGCAAACAGCCTGACGCCGCTTTTGGACAGCAGCCGGAGGGAGACGCCCAGAAGCAGGCCGTTGACCAGAAGATTGGAGTAGCCGATTCCGTTGATCCCCAGCCGGAGGGAGAAGGGCAGGGCTGAAATCAGCAGCGCGTCAAAGGCGACGCTCAGGACAAGCCGCGCCCCCGTCAGCAGATACAGGTACCGCTCCCTGTCCAGCGTCACCAGCGCGGCCAGGGCGAAGGACCCCAGCACGCCGAAGATGTTGGCGGCGCTCTCCAGGCGTATGTAAGAGACGGAGGCCTCCGTCAGACTTGGGTCCGCCGCCATCCAGCCCAGCAGAGGCCGGACAAAACGGCACAGGGCCAGAGAGAGGACGGTATACAGGCAGGCGGTGACAAGCAGGCCGGTCCTTACCCGGTTGGAGAAGGCCTCCCGGTCCGCCGTGACCTGTCCCATGAAGTAGAACAGCGGCAGCAGAATCGCCTCCTGTACGACCTCATAGATCAGATTGACCCAGCTCAGCTGTCCGGCGATGGAGTAGGCGCCTGGATCGGGCATCTGCCCTAAAAAATGAATGCGGACGGCGGTATAGACCGCGGGACACAGGCCCATCAGCAGCAGCGGGGCATAGAGGCGGAGATTGACGCCGCAAAAGAGCTTCTGTTTCACGCCGCGCCTCACCCCCCGTTCTTCCAAATCCATCATATTCCATCTCAAAACGCCTGTCAAGAAATTTGCGCCGCCCGGAGTTTCGTATCAGAAGCTCCGGGCGGCGTCTTCGTCCAGCACGAAAAGTATCCAGTTCTCTGGAGATGACTTTAGTTTATGGCTCAAAAAATACGGCGGATCTGTTCCAGGTCGCCGCTGCACAGGGCCTCCAGATTGCGGAAAGTTTTCTCCGGCCCCCAGTCCCACCACCGCAGCTCCAGCAGATAGTCAATCAGCTCCTGGCTGAACCGGGGGCGGAGGCAGCGGCAGGGATTTCCCGCCGCAATGGTATAGGGCGGGATGTCTCCGGCCACCACGGAATTTGCGCCGATAATCGCGCCGTCTCCGATGTGGACGCCGGGCAGAACAGTGACGTTCTGTCCCAGCCACACGTCGCTGCCCAGCACGGTGTCCCCCTTGAAGGGCAGCTCCTCCAGAGCGGGGGTGCATTTTTCCCAGCCGTGGCCGAAGATGTTGAAGGGGTAGGTGGTGACGGAATTCATGCGGTGGTTGGCGCCGTTCATGATGAACTCCACGCCCTTGCCGATGGCGCAGAACTTGCCGATAATCAGCCTGTCCCCCAGGAACGCATAGTGATGGGTCACATGGGCCTCAAAGTCCTCGCCGTTGGTTTCCGCGTCGTCGTAATAGGTGTAGTCCCCCACCTGAATGTTGGGGCGGGTGATGACGTTCTTGATGTAGCAGACGCTGGGCATGTGCTCGTTGGGATGGATGGCGTTGGGGTTGGGTCCTGGCATAAAATCACTCCTCTGTATCGCCTGTGCGTCTTTGATTCTATCATATCAGAGAGACAAAGACTGTCAACCAATTATTTTTTATGAGAGGCGGGAGAGCATAACCGCCAGCTCCCCGCGGGAGACCGGGGCCTCCGGGCGGAAGGTCCCGTCGGGAAAACCGAGAAGAACCCCGGCCCGGGCCAGCCGGAGGATGGCGTCATAGGACCAGGCGTGCCGCTCCGGGTCCAGGTCCGGGAAGGACGGGGCGGACTGGGACGCGCCGGGGAGCGCGGCCGTCTGAGCCAGCATGACGGCGATCTCCTGCCGGGAGACCGGGCGGTCGGGGGCGTACAGGCTCCCGCCGGTTCCGGAGACCAGGCCCTTTCGGAAGGCGGCCTCCACATAGCCGGCGGCCCAGTGGCCCTGCAGGTCAGAGAAGGAGAAGCCGGTATTCTCCGGAGAAAGCCCCGCCAGCCGGCAGAGCACCACGGCGGCCTCGCCCCTGGTGAGGGGGGCGTCCGGTCCGAAGGCGCTGTCGGAGAGGCCGGTCATCGTCCCATTCTCCGCGGCCTCCAGGATGTAGGGGACCGCCCAGTGGCCCTGGGCGTCCGCAAAGGTCCAGCCGTTGAGCCAGAGGGAGTAGTAGTCCCAGGTCCCGGCATGCTCCTGTCCCAGGCTCCAGCTCCCGGCCCCCCGCAGGTTATACTGCTCCACCAGGGAGAGCTGCCGTTTTTTGGACGCCTCCGGCTCGTACCAGATGGTATAGCTGCCCGGCGTCAGGGTGACGCCGCCAACGGCGGGCTTCGGCCCGGAGGCCGTCACCGTGATTTTGGCGTATGCGGAGCCGGAGGCGTCCTGGTGGACGGAGCCTCCGCACAGGACAATCAGCTCCGCAATCTGGACCTCGCTGAGGCCGCGGCCCTGCATCAGCGTGCCGCTGTCGCTCCAGATGCGCCCGAAGAAGGGGAGGCCGAGGACCAGCTTATCCGGGGAGACGTATTCCAGGGCGTACTGGACGGACCGCTCCATAAAGGAGAGGCTGGCCACCGGACCGGCGGGCCCGCCCTGGTAGTGCTCGTCATAGGTCATCAGCATTAAGTAGTCGGCGCTCTCCCCCAGCCGCCGGTAGTCGTAGGAGCCGTGCCAGCCCTGGGTGTAGCCGTTGGGGTTGGCGGCCACTGCCACCGCCACCGTCTTTCCGGCGGGCAGCTTCTGCCGCACCAGCTCCACAAATTCGGAGTAGGCGTCCCGCTCCCGGTGGGTGACGTTTTCAATGTCGATGTTGACGCCGTCCAGGTTGTACCGCTCCACAGCCTGGGCAAGCTGCTCCGCCAGCGCATGGCGGTTCTCCAGGGCCTGTACGCCCAGCTCCCTGTCCCAGTGGTTGCTCAAAAAGGGGACCACCCGGACGCCCTGCCGGTGCATTTGGGCGACAAAGGACGCCGCGTCCTCTCCGGTGAAGCGCAGGCTGCCGCCGTCGAGGTTGAAGTAGTTGGGAGAGACCTCGTCCAGGGAATTTTGGGTCAGACGGACCCGCTCCGCATAGGCGGAGGGGCTGCCGAAGTAGAGATAGGACATGCTGAAGCGCTTTGCGGACGCGCCGGGCGCCAGCAGGGAGGCCGCCAGCAGGGCGGCGCAGGAGAGAGAAAAAATCCGTATATGCCGTTTCATGGAAATAACTCCTTCACTCAGATAGGTAATACGCTATCCAGTATACAGATTTTTACCGCCAGGGCAAGGCAAAAATATTTCCACCGCCGGTTATTCCGGCCGGGCAATGCCGTAGAGAATGGTCTTGTTGTAGAGGGTGCCGCGGCTGATGCCCAGGTCCTGGGCGGTTTTGCGGAAGTTGAAGCCGTTGTGGGTGAGCGCCTCCAAAATGGCCGCCCGCTCCACCTCCTGAAGGCGCTGGGACAGGGGGATGGGCATATAGGGCGCGCCGGACGCGGCGGAGACGGCCTGCTCCGCGATTTCCTTGGCGTGGAGGGCAATTTCCGTTCCAATCCGCTCCTCGGAGAAGGCGAACATCCGCTCCACTTCGTTGCGCAGCTCCCGCACGTTGCCTGGCCAGTCCTTTTCCTGTAAAGCGGCCAGCGCGCCGTCTGAGAAATATTTCTGGGTGTTGTACTGCTCGTTGAGCTGCCGGAGGAAGTACTCCGCAATGTCGGCGATGTCCTCCCGGCGCTCCCGCAGGGGCGGGATGTGGATGTTGATGACGTTGAGGCGGTAGTACAGGTCCGCCCGGAAGGTGTTGTTCCGGATGCACTGCACCAGGTCCTTGTTGGTGGCCGCCACCACGCGCACGTCGATTTTGATGACGGAGGTGCTGCCCACCCGGTCGATCTCGTGCTCCTGAAGCACCCGGAGCAGCTTGGCCTGCATGTTCATGGGCATGTCCGCAATCTCGTCCAGGAAAATGGTGCCGCCGTTGGCCAGCTCAAATTTGCCTTTTTTGCCGCCCCGCTTCGCCCCGGTGAAGGCGCCGTCCTCATAGCCGAACAGCTCCGACTCGAACAGCTCCGGCGGGATGGCGGAGCAGTTGAGCTTGATAAACGGCCTGTCCCGGCGGGAGCTGGCGTTGTGGAGCACGCTGGCAAACAGCTCCTTACCGGTGCCGGTCTCGCCGGTAATTAAAACGCTGAAATTGGTGGCCGCCGCCCGGACCACGCTGGTTTTGGTGCGGATCAGGGCGGGAGAGGAGCCGATGATCTCTCCGGGGGAGACGACGGCGTCCGTGTATTTTTGAAGCTGCTGCTTATAGAACTGGACCTCCTTCTCCATGTCCAGCACCAGCTGATTCAGACGGAGGGCCTGGCTGGTGATGCGGACGTGGGCGAACGCCCCCAGCACGTTGCCCTCCGCGTCCAGAATATTGGCGCAGGTGCGGATGCAGAAGCTGAAATCCGCCCCCTTCACCGGCAGGTCCGCGCCGGCGGGGAAGACCTCCATATTGACCTGGGTGGGGTCCTTCTCCTTCAGCAGGCCCGGAAGCCGGGAGTTGAAAAACACATCCTCCACGTCCATGCCGATGAGCTCCGCCTTGGTCTTGTACTTTGAAATGCTCAAATCGCTGTAGTAGCTGTCGCTCATATCGACAATTTTACCGTGCTTGTCCACCAGCAGGAACGAGTCCTCCGTCACGGACATAAAGCGTCTCCAAAATGCCAGCAGCAGCTCCTGTTCCTTCTTCTCCATACTCTCTGCCTCCCACTCAGAATAGGATACATTTTCAAAAGAAACGATTTTCTTTTGAAAATTTAAAAAACATGACAGTAAAATGCAAAAAATGACAAATTTGCTCTAGGCCCGGAGATAGTCCCCCGTTTTTGAAAATGTATAAAATTTCCCATAAAACGTCCTGTTTATTATACAGAATGTCCACGCAAATTTCAACATGTTCAATATATTGGACATATAAATTGGGGGTTTTATATAGAAAAATGCCGAAAAGAGAGAAAAAATTATGTGGAATATAGAGGCATATCCTCTGTTTTTCCGCAATATTTTAAAACAACTTCTGTTTGAGATAAAGTTGGCACAGGGCTTGCTCTTTATTAGGGGCAGGAAGAACGCAGGACGCTTTCCCTCCGGAGGACAGCCCGAAAAGCTGTGCGCCGGGCGGGAGACGGCGCCGGCGAAATTCGGAAGCAGAAAAACGAACTATGTGTTAGGAGGAACGAAAATGAAGAAAGCTGTTGCATTGCTGCTCACATCCGCCCTGGGCCTCTCTCTTTTGGCCGGGTGCAGCCGTCCCACCACCAACGCCGGAACCACGACTCCCGACAGCGGGAGCGGCGGAACTGCCTCCGGAGCGGAGTATGTCCTGCGTCTGGGCCACACGGTACAGGGCAGCTCCCCCACGGGCAAGCTCTATGTGGACGTCTTCGAGAAATATATTGAGGAGCACTCCGACGGCCGGATTGACGTCCAGATCTACAGCGACTCCACCATGGGCAACGACACCCAGCTCACCGAGGCCCTCCAGCTGGGCACCATTGAGATGGCGGCCATCCCCACCTCTGTGCTGGCCAACTTCTGCCCGGACTTCGTGGCGCTGGACCTGCCCTTCGTCTTCCCCGATAAGGACACGGTCTATGCGGCTCTGGACGGGGAGTACGGCGACTACTTCGCCGCGGAGCTGGAGGACATCGGCATCAAGTGCCTGTCCTGGGGCGAGAACGGCTTCCGGAACATCTCCAGCAACAAGGCCGTGCGCACCCTGGAGGATATGGCGGGACAGAAGATCCGCGTGATGGAGTCCCCGGTGTATCTGGCCACCATGGAGGCCTTCGGAGCCAACCCCACCCCCATGGCCTTCAACGAGCTGTACAGCGGCCTGTCCCAGGGCACGGTGGACGGCCAGGACAACGGCATCATCCTGACCTACACCGCCAAGCTGTATGAGGTGCAGGACTACTACACCATCTGCAACTATGTGTACGCCCCCGCCATCAACGGGGCCTCCATGGAGTGGTGGAACAGCCTTCCGGAGGACCTGCAGCAGGTGATTCAGGAGGGCTGCGACATCATTCAGGAGGAGATCCGCACCGCCAACGCGGAGCAGGAGAACGACTATCTGGAGCTGATTCAGGAGTCCGGCACGGAGATTATCTACCTGGAGGACGCGGAGCGGGACCGCTTCCGCGAGGCCTGCGCCGGTGTGTACGACGAGATGAAGGAGTATGTGGACGACCCCGCCATCATTGACAAGACCCTGGAAGTGGCCGCCCAGTACGGAGCCGGCGCGGAAGCGTAACGACGGAAAAGGGGACGCGGGACAGCCTCGCCGGCTGTCCCGCCCCGTTGCAAAAAAGTGGGAGGTTTCTCTATGACGCCAAAAAAGCTGTGGGACCACTTTGAAGAGTACCTTCTGGTGCCCCTCCTCGGCCTGTCGGCTGTGATTATTTTCATTCAGGTCATCATGCGCTACGTCTTTTCCAACTCCCTGAGCTGGTCGGAGGAGCTGGTGCGGTACATGTACATCTGGGAGACGTGGCTGGGCGTTTCCTACGCCACCAAGAAGTGCAGCCAGCTGCGCATTACGCTGATTACCAACCGTCTGCCGGCAAAGATCAACTGGCTGGTGGAGACCATCGTCATGATTCTCTGGTTTGCCTTCGGCCTGTTCCTGATTGTGGTGGGCTTCTCCATGTGCGCCCGTGTGGCCGACCTGGGGCAGCACTCCACCGCCCTGCGGATTCCCATGCAGATTGTCTACGCGGGCATTCCCATCGGCGGACTGCTGATGAACATCCGCCTGTTGGAGATCTTTATCCCCCATGTGGGCAAGCTGTTCCGGAAAGGAGATGACGGGAAATGAGTAATATCGCATGTCTGTTCCTCTGCCTGGTGGTTTTCCTGCTGATGAGCCTGCCCATCGGCGTGTCTCTGGGCCTGTCCACCATTATCACCCTGTGGTGCTATACCACCACGCCCATGTACATCGTCATTCAGAACGTGTTCTCCGGTCTGAACTCCTTCTCCCTGATGGCCATCCCCTTCTTTATGATGGCCGGAAACCTGATGGGGCTGGGGGGCATCTCGCGCCGGATTGTCAACTTCTGTGACGCGCTGATTGGTTCCGTCACCGGCGGCCTGGGCCATGTGGCCATCGCGGCCTCCATGTTCTTCGCCGCCATCTCCGGCTCCGCCCCCGCCACCGTGTCCGCCATCGGCACCATGATGATCCCCGACATGGAGAAGCACGGTTATGAGAAGGCCTATGCCACCGCTCTGTGCGCCTCCGCGGGCACCATCGGCGTCATCATTCCCCCGTCCATCCCCTTCGTAATCTACTGCGTGTCGGCCGGCGAGTCGGTGGGTACGCTGTTCATCGCGGGCATTGTCCCCGGCATTCTCATCGGCGTCGGCCTGATGATTGTGAACTTCTTCTGCTCCAAGAAGCACGGCTATAAGGGCGCGCCCCGCAGCGAGCGGCCCAACCTGCTGGCCACCTTCAAGGACTCCTTCCTGGCGCTGCTGACCCCGGTGATTATCCTGGGCGGCATCTACGCCGGTATCTTTACTCCCACCGAGTCCGCCGTCATCGCGGTGTTCTACTCCCTGTTTGTGGGCGTGTTCATCTATAAGGAGCTGGACCTGAAGACCATCTATGAGTCCATCCGCAGCACCGGCGAGCTCAACGGCGCGGCCAACCTGGCGGTGGGCCTGTCCCTGGCCTTCTCCTCCTATCTGACCATGGCGCAGATTCCCGCTCAGATCGGCGCCTTCATCACCTCCACCATCCACAGCAGCACCCTGATTATCCTCTTCATCCTGCTGATCCTGCTGATTGTGGGCCTGTTTGTGGACAATATCTCCTCCTGCCTGGTGCTGACCCCCATCTTCCTGCCTATCGTCACCAGCATCGGCTATGACCCCATCCACTTCGGCGTCATTATGACGGTCGCCCTGGCCATCGGCTTCTGCACGCCGCCCTTCGGCTCCAACCTGTTTGTGGCCTCCAGCATCACCGGCCTGAGCATTGAGAAGATCTGCTCCCGGATTGTGCCCTTCATTATCTCCATGATCGTCTGCCTGCTGCTCATTACCTTCATCCCCGCCATCTCCATGACGCTGGTGCAGTTTATGGCGTAAGCGCGGCAAGAAAGGAACGCAAGCTATGAACTTTGACCTTTTGCTGAAGAACGGGACCATTATCACCCTGGACCCGGACCACCCGGAGTACCGCTGGATTGCGGTGAAGGACGGCAAAATTGCCGCCGGCGGCATTCGGGACGACTTCGCCGGCACGGCGGACCGGGTGATTGACCTGAAGGGCAATACCGTGCTCCCCGGCTTTGCCGACGTGCACGTCCACGGCATCATGACCGGCCAGGACCTGGCCGGCGTGGACCTGCGGGACGTGACCACCATGGAGGACGCCCTCCACCTGCTGGCCCAGCGGGCCAGGGAGACGCCGGAGGGCGGCCTGGTCCACGGCATCGGCCTGAAGTCGGAAATTTTGAAGGAGAAGCGCCTGCCCAACCGCCACGAGCTGGACAGCATCTGTCCCAACCACCTGTGCGCGGTGTACCATACCTCCGGCCACGGCCTGTCCGTCAACACCAGGACCCTCCACCAGATCGGCGTGCTGGACCACCCGGAGCTGATGGGCGACTATGCCTCGGACATCCAGGAGGGCATTCTTCTTCAGGATTGGATTGGCCCCATCGCCTTCCAGGAGCTGTTCGGCAAAGTGAGCGAGGAGACGGTAAAGGGCTTTGTGAAGGCCTGCTGCGACTATGCCGCCTCCAAGGGCTGCACCACCATCCACTCCCTGAACGGCCTGGACGTGGAGGCCCGGGGCGAAATCTGGGAGAAATCCCGGAACGAGCAGTGCATTCACTCCCTGACCATGTGGGAGACCTGGGACGTGGCGAAGGCGAAGAACCTGGGCCTGCCTCGGGTGGGCGGCTGCCTTGTGCTGGACGGCGCCCGCGCCCTGTTCCAGGCGGCCTACTCCCAGCCCTTCCTGAACCGCCCGGACACCCGGGGCCTGCTGTACGAGTCGGACTTCAAGGTGTACAACTTCGTCTATGAGGCCCACAGGAACAATATGCAGATCGGCATGCACGCCATGGGCGACCGTGCCATCGACCAGCTGATTTACGTCATCGACAGCGTCACCAAGCAGCTGGGGGACAAGGGCCTGCGCCACCGCATCGAGCACTTCTCCTATCCCACGGAGCGGCACATCGAGATGGCTGCGGAGCTCCAGCTGGCCTTGCCCATGCAGCCCATCTGGTGCGAGCTGTGGGATAAGCCGGGGGAGAGCGTCTTCGAGCCCATGCTGGGCCTGGAGAGAGCCACCGCGAACGAGCCCTTCCGCAAGCTGGTGGAGGCCGGGTGCATGGTGGGCAGCTCCTCCGACAGCCCCATGACCAACATCGACCCCATCCACAACCTGCACATTCTGGTGAATAACCCCCGCGAGGCCCGGCGGGTCAGCGTCACCGACGCCCTGAAGATCTCCACCTACAACGGCGCGTGGATTGGCCACGAGGAGCAGGAGCGGGGCAACCTGGTGGTTGGAAAATACGCCGACATGGTCATTGTGGACCGCAACCCCTATGTCTGCCCGGAGAAGATCGGCGAGACAAAGGTGCTCATGACCATCTCCGAGGGCCGCACCGCCTATCAGAATCCGGCGTTTTCCCTCTGAGTACCGGGGCTGTGTCCCCGCGCAACCTGTCGCATCCACAGAAATATGTAAGGAGTGAATTTGTGTGGAATTTGATCTGCTGCTGAAAAACGGGACCATTATCACCCTGGACCCGGACCATCCGGAGTACCGCTGGATTGCGGTGAAGGACGGCAAAATTGCCGCCGGCGGCATTCGGGACGACTTCGCCGGCACGGCGAAAAAGGTGATTGACCTGAAGGGCGACACGGTGCTCCCCGGCTTTGCCGACGTACACGTCCACGGCATCATGACCGGGCGGAACCTGTCTGCCGTGGATCTCCGGGGGCTGACCACGCTGGACGAGGTGCTCCACCACCTGGAGGAGCGGGCCAAAATCACCCCTCCAGGGCAGTTGATCCGCGGTTACGGTCTGAAGCATGAGGCGCTGCAGGAAAAGCGGATGCCCAGCCTGAAGGAGCTGGACGCGGTCTGCCCCAACAACCCCTGTGCGGTGCTCCACATCTCCTGCCACGGCGTGGCGGTCAACAGCAAGGGACTGGCCATGACCGGTGTGCTGGACAGTCCGGAGATTATGAACGACTGCGCCGATGAAATCCGCAACGGCCAGCTCATGCAGGACCGGGCGAACTTCCAGGCTCAGCTTGCGCTGACAGGCCAGGAGGATGACGCAACCAAGCGCAGGCACCTGGAGCGCTTCACCCAGTATGCCGCCTCCAGGGGCTGCACCACCGTCCACTCCCTGGACGGCGGGGACATCGAGGGCGAGCTGTCTGAGAACCTGCTGCGCAGCGGCTACCGGGATCTGCCCATCCACACGCTGACCATGTGGCAGACCTATGACGTGCAGGCGGCCAAGGCGGTCGGTCTGCCCCGGGTGGGCGGCTGCCTGTGCCTGGACGGCGCCCGCGCCCTGTTCCAGGCCGCCTATTCCGTCCCCTTCCTCAATCATCCCGACACCCGGGGCCTGCTGTACGAGTCGGATTTCAAGGTGTACAACTTCGTCTATGAGGCCCACAAGAACAATATGCAGATTGGCATGCACGCCATGGGCGACCGTGCCATCGACCAGCTGATCTACGTCATTGACAGCGTCACCAAGCAGCTGGGGGACAAGGGCCTGCGCCACCGCATCGAGCACTTCTCCTATCCCACGGAGCGGCACATCGAGATGGCCGCGGAGCTCCAGCTGGCCCTGCCCATGCAGCCCATCTGGTGCGAGGTGTGGGACGATCCCAAAGACAGCGTGCTGGCGCGGATGCTGGGCGAGGAGGTAGCGGAGCAGAACGAACCCTTCCGCAAGCTGGTGGAGGCCGGGTGCATGGTGGGCAGCTCCTCCGACAGCCCGGTCACGCCCATTGACCCCATCAAGAACTTCCACATCCTGGTGAACAACCCCCGCGAGAGCCGGCGAATCAGCGTTACCGACGCCCTGAAGATCTCCACCTACAACGGCGCGTGGATTGGCCACGAGGAGCAGGAGCGGGGCAATCTGGTGGTTGGAAAATACGCCGACATGGTCATTGTGGACCGCAACCCCTATGTCTGCCCGGAGAAGATCGGCGAGACAAAGGTGCTCATGACCATCTCCGAGGGCCGCACCGCCTATCAGTCCCCTGATTACATTGTCTAATCGTTCAGTCTACCTCACTCTCTGAACCGAAGAGCCGCTTCAGGCCCCCTGACCTTCCGGTCGGGGGGCCTGACGGCGTTATTTTTTAGTTATCCGCAGATAAGCTGAAGGTGTAGGACTCGCCCGGCGTGACGTCATAGATGACGGCTTCTTCTTTGAACTTGTCCCCTTCACTTAGAGAAAAAAGGAAAATCGACCCTGTATCCACCATATAACCGGCGCTGTCGTACAGTTTATAGTCAATCGTGTCGCTGCCATAACCGTTACCTTCATATGTTTTTTCACCGAAAATTGTGACGGTCAGTGTAGGAGAATAGCCCTTGTCAAAATGATATTCTGCATTTTGTATCTGAAGCACGGAATTGGTGGCTCCCATAAAATCCGGTATGGACAGTTCGAGTGGAAACGCGTCGAAGGATACCTGTATATCCTGGAGAGGAAGACAGCTCAGCGCTTGGCAGTTGACCTCATCAAACAAGAAAGCGTCAGGATAATATACGGTTAAAAATACCTGTCCGCTGGCGGCCTTGCCAGGTGCAATTTCTGAAGCTGGAATTCGGATATTGGCAAGGTACTGTTCTCCCCGAATGCGGATGGCCAGTATTCAAAAAGTGGAGAAGATAAAAAAATCTGTAATGCTTGCTACGGGAACTTAATGTCAAAGAGAAATCCTCAGAAGAATACATAAAGATCTGGTCAGATTTAAAACCACTCGTATGGTGTGGAACAGGCCCCCAGAATCAAAGGAAACTCCCCTCTGAAAACCCGGTTTTGATAAGATAGAATAAGTTTTGCAAATTGACAAGCAGATAAAAAGAGACATGGTTTGCAGAACTCTAGTAGAATGAAGTCGCGACACATCATTCAAGAGGAGACAGCAAACCATGTCTGAGAAGATTGTACAGCTTAACGAGGAGGGTATCAAGGGTCAGCTTAAGGAATTGGTACGCAGCCTACCTTGGAAAGCAAAACAACCGTCTCATCAATACTTTCGTTAGGTAGGGAATTACTGTCATTATCGATAATCACGTCTTGCGACGAAACACCATCAAATTCAAGAGGGACTTTGAAACGAACGCTCTTGATCCAGAGGCCGT